>NZ_JBEYRP010000020.1:0-153935 GCF_040704085.1 Streptomyces sp. NPDC047841 | reverse complement strand
ACGCCGGTCTTCAGCGCCTCCTACAGCGGCCTGTTCAAGTCCTTCTTCGACGTGCTCGACAAGGACGCGCTGACCGGCAAGCCGGTCCTGATCGGTGCCACCGGCGGCACCGGACGGCACTCGCTGGTGCTGGAACACGCGCTGCGCCCGCTGTTCGCCTACCTCCGCGCCGTCGTCGTCCCCACCGGGGTCTACGCCGCCTCCGAGGACTGGGGCGCCGAAGGACTCGCCGAAAGGACCGACCGGGCCGCGGCGGAACTCGTCGCGCTGATGAGCGGACCGCCGGTGGTCGCGCGCCCCGCCCAGCCGGCCTTCGAGTTCCGCCCGCCCGCGCCCACCGTGCCGAGCACCAGGGGCCGGTGACCCCGGCCCGGCAGCGCGCCCCGCACCGGCCGAGGCCGACGCCGGGAGTCATGTGACCTGACTCGCCGTGAGCCGGGCCCCTCACGCGTACCCCGAGAGACGCACCAGCAAGACGTACCGGAAAGACGCACCCCAGAGAGACGACGGAGAGGACAGCACGATGGACACTCAGGACACGGCGCCGGCGACCGGGTTCGACCCGGACGCGTTCCTCGTCGTCCCGCCCAGGACCTTCGAGGACCTGCACGTCGGCGAGGTGTTCCGGGCCCCCAGCCGGACCCTGACCGACGCCCACGCGGCGGCCTTCCAGACGGTCTCCGCGGACAACCACCCGGTGCACTACGACGCCGAGTGGGCGCGCCGGCACGGGCACTCCGCGCCGGTGGTGCACGGCCTCCAGGTGCTGGCGTTCACCGCGCCGGGCGCCACGCTGTTCCCCCACTTCATCGGTGAGGTGTTCATCAGATTCCTGGAGGTGTCCTGCACGTTCCTGGCCGAGGTGCACTCCGGGGACACCCTGTACCCGGCCCTCACCATCACCGGCCTGGAACCGCGCGGCGACGACGGTGTCGTGGTGACGCAGGCCACCATCCACAACCAGCGCGGCGAACTCGTGCTGTCCGGACAGCACAAGTACCTGCTCCGGTGCGGTTAGACACGGACGGACACCGGGCCGGGGGCGGGCTCCGTCGCTCCCGTAGCGGGGACAGCCCTGGTCGGCGAGGTCGCCGGCCAGGGCTGAGCCATGAGCGGTGTGCGATCTTTCGATGATCTCGGGCATCCGGAGAGGACCGGCCTTTGTCGTCGCCGTCCGGGAGGGAACCCGCGTGTCCGTACCTATACGCCCCGTTCGACGTGTGCGGAACGACCGACGTTTCGATCTGCGCACGACCGCCTTGTTCTTCCTGCTGCTCGCGGTCCTGTTGTGCCTCCTCGCGCTGGTGGTGCGGACGGCCGCGGGCATGGTGGAGCGGCGCCCGCTGTGGGCCGGGGTCCTGGCGGTGCTCGGCATCGCCGCCGCCGTGACGGGCCGGTCCAGGTGGCGCCGGTTCTCCGCCGCGAAGTACGCGCGCCGGACCGCCCGCGCACTGGAGGAAGCGGCCGCGGAGGCAGCCGTTCCGCTGCGGCCGGCCGCGGAGGCGGCGGTTCCACCGCGGCCCGCCCCGGAGGCAGCCGTACCGGCGTGGCCGGCAGGCGAGGAGACGGCCGGTGGGGAGCCGGCCGGTGAGGAGACGGCCGGTGAGGAGACGGCCGCGTTCCCCGGCGGTGTGGTGGACTGCGCCGAGCTCGAGCCCGACGGTTTCGAGGAGGCCATAGCCGACCTGTGCGCCCGTGACGGGTGCCGGGAGGTGGAGGTGGTGGGCGGCGCCGGCGACCTGGGGGCGGACGTCACCGCGCTCACCCCGGACGGACGGCGCGTGGTGATCCAGTGCAAGCAGTACGGTCCGGCCAACAAGGTCGGCTCGCAGGACCTCCAGCGGTTCGGCGGAACCTGTTTCACCATCCACGAGGCCGATGTCGCGGCGGTCGTGACCACGAGCGACTTCACCACGCCCGCTGTCGAGTACGCGCGCCAGTGCGGCATCGTGTGCGTGGACGGCGACGCCCTGGACGCCTGGTGCCGCGGTACGGGGCCGAGTCCGTGGGACGGAGCGGGCATCGCGTGCTGACCGTGCGGGGCACTTCCCCATCCACAAGGCGCGGGCGCTCGGATAACATGATCGAACTCACGACAAGCACGCCCTCATTGCCCGACCTCGCCGGAAAACCACACAACACCCAACACATCGGCCAAACAATTGATATCTAGAGCATCGCGGGTCATTCCGCCACCAGACAACAGAAGTTCGTTCGCCGCGTGGCGTCGACCCCGGACGGTGCTCTGGGCCACGGCCGGTGTGGTGACCCTCGCGTTCCTCGTCGCGCTGGAGATCGCCGCGCGCCACTACGGTCTGCCGGGGCCGGTCACCTCTCAGGTGCGGGAACTGGTGTTCCCGCCCAAATCGGGGTTCCTGCTGTACGCCAGCATGGCGTTGACGATGGTGGTCCTCACCTGGCGGGAACGGTTCCTCGCGCTCGGCGCGGCGATCGGCATCGACGTCGTCTTCCTGCTGGCGCGGTGGGCGGCCGGCGCCGACCTGACCGACGGCGGCCATCCCTTCGGCAACGGCGCGTTGTGGGTCATCGTGGGCTGCGCGGTCATCGCGGTCACGCGCCGCACCGGCAGCGAACGCCTGCTGCTGCTCAAGGGCGTCGGGCTGGGCCTGCTGCTGGTGGCCGGCCGCAAGACGGGCGACACCTGGCTCCTCATCACGTCGAAGACCCGCCCGACGGTGCTCGACCCGTACGTCGCGACCGCCGACCACGCGCTGGGCGACCCGTCGTGGGTGGTGGGCCGGATCGTCCGGGCCACCGGCACGGTCGGCGCCCACACCCTCGACTACGTCTACGCCCAGCTCGCGGTGGCCGCGGTCGTCGTCGCGATGTACCAGCTGCGCCACGTGGCGGCCGAGCGCCGCTTCCCGCGCCACCATCTGGTGCGCACGTTCCTGGTCATCGGGCTCCTCGGGCCGGCCATCTACATGATCTTCCCGGTGGTCGGGCCGGTCTTCGCCTACGGCGCCGACGGCGGGCACTGGGCGGTCGCCGCCCTGTGGCCGGACACGCCGTCGCCCCTCGGTACCCCGCACCCCATACCGTTCGACGGGATCACCCCGCGCAACTGCATGCCCAGTCTGCACACGGCGTGGGCCACCGCGATCTTCGTCCACTCCCGCAAGGGACCGCGTTTCCTGCGCTACGCGGGCACGTTCTGGCTGATCGCCACGCTCACCGCCACACTCGGATTCGGCTACCACTACGGCGCCGATCTCATCGCCGGCGCGGTGTTCACGCTCACCATCGAGGCGGCGCTGCGCGCGTACGACCGGGGCTGGGACCGGTCCGGAATCCAGCTGGTCGCCCACGGTACGGCGGTATTCGCCGCGCTCCTGCTGTCGTACCGCTTTCTGCCGGTGCGAATGGCCGCGCACCCGTGGCTGTTCGGCCCCCTTCTCCTGCTGGCGATGCTCTCGGTGGTCCACGGCTTCGTACGGACCACCGCACTGTGGGAACCGAAGCCCGCTCCCGCTCCCCTACCGCAACCGGAACCGCAGCCGGAACTGGGAGCCGTCCCTTAGCCCACGCTCTTTGTCCTCTCAGTGGAAGAAGTTCCCGGGAATCCGTGCACAACTTCTTCCCAGGTTCGGCGGCCACTGCTACGTTCCCTGTCGAAAGCCCGACACTGGTGGCCGCAAAGGGCGGGGAGGGGCACGTGAGACGCATGACGGCACGACCGGCCAACGCGCACCAGGCCCGCCTGTTGAAGCTGCTGCGGGACGGCGGCCCCAACTCCCGGGCCCAGCTGGGCGACCAGGTCGACCTGTCGCGGTCCAAGCTGGCCGTGGAGGTGGACCGGCTGCTGGAGACGGGCCTGGTGGCGGCCGACGGACTCGCCGCCTCGCGCGGTGGCCGGCGCTCCCACAACGTCCGGCTCAACCCGGACCTCAGGTTCCTCGGTGTCGACATCGGCGCGACCTCGGTCGACGTCGCCGTCACCACCCCGGAACTGGAGATCCTCGGCCATCTCAACCAGCCCATGGACGTGCGCGAGGGGCCGGTAGCGGTCTTCGAGCAGGTCCTGGACCTGGCGGGGAAGCTGAGGGCCGCGGGGCTCGCCGAGGGCTTCGACGGCGCCGGCATCGGCGTCCCCGGACCGGTCCGCTTCCCCGAGGGCGTACCGGTCGCCCCGCCGATCATGCCCGGCTGGGACGGCTTCCCCGTCCGGGAGGCGCTCAGCCAGGAGCTCGGCTGCCCGGTCATGGTCGACAACGACGTGAACCTCATGGCGATGGGAGAACAGCACGCGGGGGTCGCCCGTACCACGGCCGACTTCCTCTGCGTCAAGATCGGCACCGGGATCGGCTGCGGCATCGTCGCGGGCGGCCGGGTGCACCGGGGCACCACCGGAAGCGCCGGCGACATCGGCCACATCCAGGCGGTGCCCGACGGCCGGCCCTGCGCCTGCGGCAACCGGGGCTGCCTGGAAGCACACTTCAGCGGCGCGGCCCTGGCCCGGGACGCGGTGCACGCGGCCGGGCAGGGCCTGTCCGCCGAACTCGCGGCCCGGCTGGAGGCGAACGGCACCCTCACCGCCGTGGACGTCGCCGCCGCTGCCGCCGCGGGGGACGCCACCGCCCTCGAACTGATCCGTGAGGGCGGCACCCGGGTCGGCCAGGTCATCGCCGGACTCGTGTCCTTCTTCAACCCGGGCCTGGTGGTGATCGGCGGCGGGGTGACCGGCCTCGGCCACACCCTGCTCGCCGCGATCCGCACCCAGGTCTACCGCCAGTCACTGCCGCTGGCCACCGGCAACCTGCCCATCGTCCTCGGAGAGCTGGGACCGAGCGCCGGAGTCATCGGCGCCGCCCGGCTGATCAGCGACCACCTCTTCTCACCCGCGTAGACGCCCCACCCGCGCCACCCGTCACCACCCCGCCCGCGCAAGCCCGTCAGCGTTCCGCCCGCGCGAACCTCAGCGTTCCGTGCGTGCGAGCGAACCACCGTTCCGCCCGCCCACGCACCCGGCCCGCATCAGCGACCCATCCCCCGCACCGCCGCACCACTCAACTTACTCGTGTAACGCCGCTCCCTGGCCGCAGGGCGCTCGCCCCGCTACGCCCTGACACCGGTCCGCACGCCCGCCGAGGGGACTCACATGGCACCAGAACCACCGCTGCTCAGCATGTCCGGAATCACCAAGTCGTTCCCCGGAGTCCGCGCTCTGGACGGCGTCGACCTCGACGTCCAGGCCGGGGAGGTGCACTGCCTGCTCGGCCAGAACGGCGCCGGGAAGTCCACCCTCATCAAGGTGCTGGCCGGCGCCCACCAGCCGGACGGCGGCGGCATCCACTGGCGCGGCGAGCCGGTCACCCTGCGCTCCCCGATCGCGGCCATGCGCCTCGGCATCGCCACCATCTACCAGGAACTCGACCTGGTGGAGCACCTGTCGGTGGCGGAGAACGTCCACCTCGGCCACGAGCCGACGGCCGCCGGGTTCGTCGTCCGCGTCAAGGCCGCGCGCGCCGCGACGGCGGCGCTGCTGAAGCGGCTCGGGCATCCCGAGATCGATCCGGCCCGTCTGGTCGGGGAGTTGTCGGCGGCGCAGCAGCAGATCGTGTCGATGGCGCGGGCCCTGTCCCACGACGTACGGCTCATCGTGATGGACGAACCGTCCGCCGCGCTCGACCCCGACGAGGTCGACAACCTCTTCCGGATCGTCGGCGATCTCACCGCCGACGGGGTCGCCGTCGTCTACATCTCGCACCGGCTGGAGGAGATCCGCCGCATCGGCGACCGGGTGACCGTGCTCAAGGACGGCCGGGCCGTCGCCGGCGGGCTGCCCGCGAAGACCACGCCGACCCGGGACGTCGTCGCCCTGATGACGGGCCGCAGCGTGGAGTACGTCTTCCCCGGGCGGCCCGCCCGGGCGCCGGAGGCCGAGCCCGTCCTCCAGGTGCGGGGCCTCGCCCGGGACGGGGAGTTCGCGCCGTTCGACCTCGATCTGCGCCCGGGTGAGATCGTCGGGCTCGCCGGCCTGGTCGGCTCGGGTCGCTCGGAGATCCTGGAGACCGTCTACGGGGCGCGCCGGCCGACCGCGGGCGACGTCGTCGTCGGTGGGCGCAGGCTGCGCACCGGGAGCGTCCGTGCCGCCGTGCGCGCCGGGATAGGGCTCGCGCCCGAGGAGCGCAAGGCGCAGGCCCTGCTGATGCTGGAGTCCGTCACGCGGAACGTGTCGGTGTCGTCCCTGTCCCGCTTCTCGCGGGGCGGCTGGATCGACCGGCGCGGCGAGCGCGGCGCCGCGCGGGCGGCGACCCGGGAGCTGTCGCTGCGCCCCGACAACCCGGACGTGCCGGTGCGCACCCTGTCCGGCGGCAACCAGCAGAAGGCCGTGCTCGCCCGCTGGCTGCTGTGCGGCTGCCGGGTGCTGCTGCTGGACGAGCCCACCCGCGGCGTCGACGTCGGCGCCCGCGCCGAACTGTACGCGGTGGTGCGCCGGCTGGCGGACGAGGGCCTGGCCGTCCTGCTGGTCTCCAGCGAGGTGCCCGAGGTGCTGGGCCTCGCCGACCGCGTACTGGTGCTCCGCGAGGGCCGTGTCGTGCACACGGCGCCCGCCCAGGAGCTGGATGAACACCGAGTCCTCGACCTCGTCATGGAAGGAAGCCCGGCGTCATGACGCAGCATGTCTCCCCGCCCCGGGACACCGCCGGCCCGACACCGCCGGCCCGGCTCCCCGTCTGGCGCGGCCTGCCGGCCCGCGCCGACCTGCGCACCCTCTCCCTGCTCGGGGTGCTCGCCGCGCTGGTCGTCATCGGCGGCGTCACCAAGCCCGACGAGTTCCTCGACACCCGCAACCTCCAACTGGTGCTGACCCAGGCGTCGGTGATCGGCGTGGTCACCGTCGGCATGACGTTCGTCATCACCTCCGGCGGCATCGACCTGTCGGTCGGCGCCATCGTCGCCCTGGCCTCCGTGTGGGCGACCACGGTCGCCACGCAGGAGTACGGCTTCGCCGGAATCCTGTTCACGGCGGTGGTCGTGGGCCTCGGCTGCGGTCTCGTCAACGGACTGCTCGTCGCGTACGGCGGGATGGTCCCCTTCATCGCCACCCTCGCCATGCTGGCGTCGGCGCGCGGTCTCGCCCTGCAACTCACCGACGGCAAGACGCAGATCGTGACCGTCGACGGCATCCTGAACCTAGGTGAGCGCGACTCCTATGTGCTCGGCGTCCCGCCGCTGGTCCTGGTGTTCGCGATCGTGACGGTCCTCGGCTGGCTGCTGCTCAACCGCACGACCTTCGGCCGGCGCACGGTCGCCGTCGGCGGCAACGCCGAGGCGGCCCGCCTCGCCGGCATCGACGTCCGCCGCCAGCGGCTCTACCTGTACCTGCTGTCCGGGCTGTGCTGCGGCATCGCCGCCTTCCTGCTGATCGTGCTCTCCGGCTCCGGCCAGAACACCAACGGCAACCTGTACGAACTCGACGCCATCGCGGCCGCCATCATCGGTGGAACCCTGCTCAGCGGGGGCCGCGGCACCGTCACCGGCTCCGTGCTCGGCGTGCTGGTCTTCACGACGATCACGAACATCTTCGCCCTGAACAACCTCCAGAGCGACGTCCAGCAGATCGCCAAGGGCGCGATCATCGTCGCCGCCGTCCTGGTCCAGCGCCGTACCGCGAGCACGACCTGAGGAAAGGGTTCACCACCATGTCACAGCTGACGAGCCGCAGAGGACTGCTCTTCGGGACCGCCGCCGTCTCCGCCGGTGCCTTCCTCGCAGGTTGCACGAGCAACGAGACGAAGGAGGAGAAGACGGCCGCGAACGAGCAGCCGGCCGCCGACGACAAGCCCGGCAGGCACGTCACCATCGGCTTCGCCGGACCGCAGGCCGACCACGGCTGGCTGAACGCCATCAACGACAACGCCAAGAACCGGGCGAAGAAGTACTCCGACGTCACCCTGGAGATCACCGAGGGCTCCAACGACACCGCCCAGCAGATCGGCCAGATCGAGACGCTGATCAACAAGAAGGTCGACGTCCTGGTCGTGCTGCCCGCCGACGGAAAGGCCCTGACCCAGGTCGGCCTCAAGGCGATGCGCGCCGGCATCCCGGTCGTGAACCTGGACCGCGTCTTCGACTCCGCGCAGGCCTACCGCTGCTGGATCGGCGGCGACAACTACGGCATGGGGCTCAACGCCGGGCACTACATCGGCGAGAAGCTCAAGGACAAGCCGGACGCCCGGGTCGTCGAACTCGCCGGCCTGGACAACCTGGAGCTGACCAAGCAGCGCACCCAGGGCTTCGACGACGCCTTGAAGAACTACCCGAACATCAAGAAGGTGGCCCGGCAAGCGGCCGAGTTCACCGTCGAGTCCGGTCAGGCCAAGATGGCCCAGCTGCTCCAGGCGCAGCGGAGGTTCGACGCCCTGTGGAACCACGACGACGACCAGGGCGTGGGCGCGCTGCGGGCCATCCAGCAGGCCGGGCGGGACGACTTCCTGATGGTCGGCGGCGCGGGCGCCCTCTCCGCCTTCCAGGCCATCAAGCAGGACGACGGCGTGCTCAAGGCGACCGTCCTGTACCCGCCGACCATGGCGGCCTCCGCCATCGACCTGGCCCGCGCCCTCGGCCAGGGCAAGGGCGTCGGCGGTCTCGCCGAGTTCGAGATCCCGGCGTCCCTGACCCTGTACTCGGCCGTGGTCGACAAGACCAACGTCGACCGGTACATGCCCACCGGCTTCCGCTGAGCCGGCCCGCCCGCCCGCACCCCCCACCGCGCCACGACGAACGCGCCCCGACGACGAGGAGGACGAGCGCATGGAACAGCCGCAGCAGTCAGCCGGCCCCGAGGCCGCACCGGAGAGGGCCCCGGGGGCCGCACCGGGGACGGCACCGGACGGGGCCCCCGGAGCCGGGAGACCGCCGCTGCGCGTCGGCATGGTCGGCTACGCCTTCATGGGCGCCGCCCACTCCCAGGGCTGGCGTACCGTGGGCCACGTCTTCGACCTGCCCCGCCGGCCGGTGCTGGCCGTGCTCTGCGGACGGGACGGCGCCGCCGCCCGGGCGGCGGCCGAGCGGCACGGCTGGGCCGCCGTGGAGACCGACTGGCGCGCGCTGATCGCCCGGGACGACGTCGACCTCGTGGACATCTGCACCCCTGGTGACAGCCATGCCGAGATCGCGGTGGCCGCGCTCGCCGCCGGCAAGCACGTGCTGTGCGAGAAGCCCCTCGCGAACACCGTCGCCGAGGCCGAGGCCATGACGCGCGCCGCGGAAGAGGCGTACGGGCGCGGGCGGGTGGCGATGGTCGGCTTCAACTACCGCCGGGTTCCCGCGACCGCGCTCGCCCGCCGGATGATCGCCGGTGGCCGGCTCGGCACCCTGCGGCACGTCCGGGTGACGTACCTCCAGGACTGGCTGGCCGACCCCGCCTTCCCGCTGACCTGGCGGCTGCGCAGGGAGCACGCCGGTTCCGGCGCGCTCGGGGACCTGGGGGCGCACATCGTGGACCTCGCCCAATACCTGGCGGGCGAGCCGCTGGCCGGGGTGTCGGCGCTGACGGAGACCTTCGTCCGGGAGCGCCCGCTGCCCGGCGGCCCGGGCCGCGGTCTGGCGGCCGGGTCCGCGACGGGCACCCCGCAGGTGAGCACCGGCACGGTGACCGTGGACGACGCCGCCGTGTTCACCGGCCGGTTCGCCTCCGGTGCCCTCGCCGCCTTCGAGGCCACCCGGTACGCCACCGGCCGCAAGAACGCCCTGCGCGTCGAACTCAACGGGGAGCGCGGCTCGCTCGCCTTCGACCTGGAGCGGCTGAACGAGCTGTGGTTCCACGACGCCACCGGGCCCGGCCCCGAGGCGGGCTTCCGCCGCATCCTCGTCACCGAGCCCGAGCACCCGTACCTGGACGCCTGGTGGCCGCCGGGCCACGGCCTCGGCTACGAGCACACCTTCGTCCACCAGGCCCGCGACCTGGTCCACGCCGTCGCCGCGGGCACCCGCCCCGACCCCTCCTTCGCCGACGGACTCCAGGTGCAGCGCGTCCTGGCCGCGGTGGAGGAGAGCGCCGAGAAGAACTCCGTCTACACGCCTGTCGCGAGCTGAAGGAGGCCGCGCTCATGCCGCGCCCGTTCACGCTGTTCACCGGCCAGTGGGCCGACCTGCCCCTGGCCGAGGTCTGCCGGCTCGCCCGCGACTTCGGCTACGACGGCCTCGAACTCGCCTGCTGGGGCGACCACTTCGAGGTCGACAAGGCCCTCGCCGACCCCGACTACGTGAAGTCCCGGCACCAGCTCCTCGACTCCTACGGCCTGAAGTGCTGGGCGATCTCCAACCATCTCGTCGGCCAGGCGGTCTGCGACGCCATCATCGACGAGCGGCACCGGGCCATCCTGCCCGACGCGGTGTGGGCCGACGGCGACCCGGAGGGCGTACGGCGGCGCGCGGCCGACCGGATGAAGGACACCGCCCGTGCCGCCGCGGCCTTCGGCGTCGACACCGTCGTCGGCTTCACCGGGTCGGCGATCTGGCACCTGGTCGCCATGTTCCCGCCCGCGCCCGAGTCGATGATCGAGCGCGGCTACGAGGACTTCGCCGACCGCTGGAACCCGGTCCTCGACGTCTTCGACGCCGAGGGCGTACGGTTCGCGCACGAGGTCCACCCCAGCGAGATCGCCTACGACTACTGGACCACCCACCGCGCCCTGGAGGCGGTCGGCCACCGCCCCGCCTTCGGGCTGAACTTCGACCCCTCCCACTTCGTGTGGCAGGACCTCGACCCGGTCGGCTTCCTGTGGGACTTCCGCGACCGGATCTACCACGTGGACTGCAAGGAGGCGCGCAGGCGCCTCGACGGCCGCAACGGGCGCCTCGGCTCCCACCTGCCGTGGGGGGACCCGCGCCGCGGCTGGGACTTCGTCTCGGCCGGACACGGGGACGTGCCCTGGGAGGACGTCTTCCGGATGCTGCGCTCCATCGGCTACGGCGGGCCCGTCTCCGTGGAGTGGGAGGACGCCGGGATGGACCGGCTCCAGGGCGCTCCCGAGGCCCTGTCCCGCCTGAAGGCCTACGACTTCGAGCCGCCGTCGGCCTCGTTCGACGCGGCGTTCGCCAACTGACGTCCCGCGTCGGTTGATGCACGGCTCCGGGACGACGGCGCGTCCCGGCGTACTCACCCGCCCCGTACAACCAGCCCCACTCTGGAGGCCTTTCGTGCACGGGAACGATCGCACCACCCGCACCGGAATCCGCAGACCACGCCTGCGCAAGGCGCTCGCCCTGTTCGGCGGCGCGCTCCTCGCGGGCGCCACCCTCACCCTCACCTCGCCCCAGGCCGGCGCAGCCGTCGCCGGCCAGGACCCGGCCGCGGCGGCCGAGGACTTCCAGCAGGTCACCCTCGCCAAGGGCGAGGCGGAGACCGGGGAGCCCATGTCCCTCGCCGTCCTCCCGGACCGCTCGGTCCTGCACACCTCGCGTGACGGCGAGCTGCGCCTGACGGACGCGGCCGGGAACACCAAGATCGCCGGCAAGCTCGCCGTGTACTCCCACGACGAGGAGGGCCTCCAGGGCGTCGGCGTGGACCCCGGCTTCACGACGAACCGTTTCATCTACCTCTACTACGCGCCCCCGCTGAACACCCCGGCGGGCGACGCGCCCGAGACCGGAACCGCCGCCGACTTCGCCCCCTTCGACGGCGTCAACCGCCTCTCCCGCTTCGTGCTGAACACCGACGGCACCCTGGACACGGCCAGCGAGAAGAAGATCCTCGACGTCCCCACCACGCGCGGCCTGTGCTGCCACGTCGGCGGTGACATCGACTTCGACGCGGCCGGCAACCTCTACCTGTCGACGGGCGACGACACCAACCCCTTCCAGTCGGACGGCTACACCCCGATCGACGAGCGCGCGGACCGCAACCCCGGCTTCGACGCCCAGCGCACCGCCGGCAACACCAACGACCTGCGCGGCAAGATCCTGCGCATCAAGGTCGGCGCCGACGGCTCCTACTCGATCCCCGACGGCAACCTCTTCCCGCCCGGGACGGACAAGACCCGGCCCGAGATCTACGCGATGGGCTTCCGCAACCCGTTCCGCTTCAGCGTCGACAAGGAGACCGGCATCCTCTACGTCGGCGACTACGGCCCCGACGCCGGCGCCGCCGACCCGAAGCGCGGCCCGGCCGGCCAGGTCGAGTTCGCCCGGGTGACCAAGCCGGGCAACTTCGGCTGGCCGTACTGCACGGGCGCCAACGACGCCTACGTCGACTACGACTTCGCGACCAATGCCTCCGGTGCCTCCTTCGACTGCTCCGCCCCGAAGAACACCTCCCCGCACAACACCGGCCTGACCGACCTTCCGCCGGCCCAGCCCGCCTGGATCCCCTACAACGGCCCGTCGGTCCCCGAGTTCGGCGACGGCTCCGAGTCCCCGATGGGCGGCCCGGTCTACCACTACGACCCCGCGCTCGACTCGCCGGTCAAGTTCCCCGAGGCCTACGACGGCGACTTCTTCGCCGGTGAGTTCGGCCGCCGCTGGATCAAGCGCATCAGCAGCGACGCGGACGGCACCGTGCGGTCCATCAAGGACGTGCCGTGGACCGGCACCCAGGTGATGGACATGGCGTTCGGGCCCGACGGCGCGCTGTACGTCCTCGACTACGGCGTCTCCTGGTTCGGCGGCGACGAGAACTCGGCGCTGTACCGCATCGAGAACGCCACCGACGGCCACTCGCCCGTCGCCCAGGCGGCGGCGAGCCGCACCTCCGGCCAGGCGCCGCTGAAGGTCCAGTTCTCCTCGCAGGGCACGAGCGACCAGGACGGCGACGCGCTCACCTACAGCTGGGACTTCGGCGACGGGACGCGGTCGACCGACGCCAACCCCACGCACACCTACCGCAAGAACGGCACCTACACCGCGACCGTGACCGCGAAGGACCCCTCGGGCCGCACCGGCGGCGCCAGCGTGCAGATCGTCGTCGGCAACACCGCGCCCACGGTGGTGCTCCAGACCCCGAAGGACGGGCAGCTGTTCAGCTTCGGTGACGCCGTCCCCTTCACCGTGAAGGTGACCGACCCCGAGGACGGCCGCCGGATCGACTGCGCCAAGGTCAAGGTCACCTTCGTCCTCGGCCACGACACCCACGGCCACCCGCTCACCTCGGCCACCGGCTGCACCGGCACCATCCAGACCAGCGCCGACGGCGGCCACGACGAGGACGCCAACATCTTCGGCGTGCTGAACGCCGAGTACACCGACAACGGAGGCGGCGGCCAGGCCGCGCTCACCTCGCACGACCGGAGCGTCCTCCAGCCCCGCCACCGCCAGGCCGAGCACTTCGGCGACAGCTCCGGCGTCTCGGTGATCGCCAAGGAGACGGCGCACGGCGGCAAGACCGTCGGTGACATCGACAACGGCGACTGGATCTCCTTCACGCCGTACGTCCTGGGCAACGCCAAGAAGATCACCGCGCGCGTCTCCTCCGGCGGCGCGGGCGGCACGCTGGAGGTCCGGGCCGGCTCGGCGGGCGGCACGCTGCTCGGCAAGGCGACCGTGCCGGTGACCGGCGGCTGGGAGACCTTCCAGGACGTCCAGGCCGACCTGTCCCGCGCCCCGCGCGGCACCACCACCCTCTACCTGGTGTTCAAGGGCGGCAGCGGAGCCCTGTTCGACGTCGACGACTTCACCTTCACCACCGGCTGAGAGGAGCGGCACATGCGCACAGTGACCGCCGTCGCGACGGCCGCGCTGCTCCTCGGCTGCGCCGCGGCACCGGCCGCCTCGCACGGCACGGACGGCACGGACGGCGCCAAGCGGGTGCTGGTCTTCTCCAAGACGGCCGGCTTCCGGCACGATTCGATCCCCGAGGGCGTGGCCGCGGTGCGGCAGCTCGGCGCGAGCGGCGGCTTCACGGTCGACGCCACCGAGGACGCGGGCGCGTTCACCCGGTCCACCCTGCGGCGCTACGACGCCGTGGTGTTCCTGTCGACCACCGGGGACGTCCTCGACAGCGCCCAGCAGGCGGCGTTCGAGGACTACGTCCACCGCGGCGGCGGCTACGTCGGCGTCCACGCGGCGGCCGACACCGAGTACGACTGGGCGTTCTACGGCGGCCTCGCCGGCGCGTACTTCCAGTCGCACCCGGCGATCCAGCCGGCCACCGTGCGGGTCGAGGACCGCGCCCACCCGGCGACCTCGGGGCTGGCGCGGACCTGGAACCGGACCGACGAGTGGTACAACTACCGCTCCAACCCCCGGGACCGGGCCCACGTCCTCGCCTCGCTCGACGAGTCGTCGTACACCGGCGGCACCATGAACGGCGACCATCCGATCGCCTGGTGCCAGGAGTACCAGGGCGGCCGGGCCTTCTACACCGGCGGCGGCCACACCAAGGAGTCGTACGCGGACCCGGAGTTCCGCCGGCACCTGCTGGGCGGCATCCGGTACGCCATCGGCGCCGCCCAGGCCGACTGCCGGCCGGAGAGCGGATACACCAGCCTGTTCGACGGTGACTCCCTCGACGGCTGGCGGCAGGCGGGCCCCGGCTCCTTCACCCTGTCCGACGACGGCACGCTCACCTCGTCCGGCGGGATGGGCCTGCTCTGGTACGCCGGCCGCAGCTTCGGGTCGTACTCCCTGAAGCTCGACTGGAAGGCGGCCGGCGACGACAACTCGGGCGTGTTCGTGGGCTTCCCGCCCTCGGACGACCCGTGGTCGGCCGTGGACAACGGCTACGAGATCCAGATCGACGCCACCGACGTCCCGGAGAAGACCACCGGGTCCGTCTACGGCTTCCGCTCCGCCGACCTGAAGAAGCGCGACCGTGCGCTGAACCCGCCGGGAGAGTGGAACACGTACGAGATCCGGGTCCAGGGCGAACGCCTGCGGATCTGGCTCAACGGCGTGAAGATCAACGATTTCACCAACACCGATCCGGCCCGGAGCCTCACCGACGGGCACATCGGCATCCAGAACCACGGAGCCGGTGACGAGGTGTCCTTCCGCGACATCCGGATCAGGGAACTGCCCGCCAAGGGCCACTGAACGGCGGCGGGCGGGAGACGCCGGACTCCCGCCCGCCGTCACCACCTCCGCACGCCCGAACCCCCCACGCACGGCGTTCATCCCCACCGCTTGCGGTGTCCGCGCTCGACAAGGAGGCTGCCCATGTCCGCGCCCCCCGCCCGTTCCCCGCGTGCCGGCGTCTGGCTGATCGGCGCCCGCGGCTCCGTCGCCACCAGCGTCGTCGCGGGCTGCGCCGCGCTGACGGCGGGCCTGCACCCGCCGACGGGCCTGGTCACCGAGGGCCCGGCGTTCGCGGGAAGCGGCCTGCCCGCGCTGTCGTCCCTGGTCTTCGGCGGCCATGACACCACGGACTGCCCCCTGCCCAAGCGGGCCGAACAGCTCGCCGCCGGCGGCGTCCTCCCGCCCGGCCTCCCCCCGGCCGTCGCCGCCGAACTCGCCGCCGCGGACCGGGAGATCAAGCCTGGCGGCCCCCTTCCCGGCGACACCCGCACCGCGGAGGAACTGATCACCGCCTTCGCCGAGGACCTGCGCGGCTTCGTCCGACGGCACGGCCTGGCCCGTGCGGTGGTGGTGAACGTCGCCTCCACGGAACCGGCCGCGACCGGGACGGAGCTGCCGCCCAGCTCCCTCTACGCGGCGGCCGCCCTGCGCGCCGGCTGCCCGTACGTCAACTTCACCCCCTCGACCGGACTGCACCACCCCGCGCTCGCCGCCCTCGCGGCCTCCAGCGGGCTGCCCCACGCCGGCCGGGACGGCAAGACCGGGCAGACGCTGCTGCGCAGCGCGCTCGGCCCGATGTTCGCCCAGCGGGCGCTCGCCGTGCGGGCCTGGTCCGGGACCAACCTCCTCGGGGGCGGGGACGGCGCCGCGCTCGCTGACCCGGCCGCCGCCGCGGCGAAGAACGCCGGCAAGGAGCGGGTCCTCGCCGACACCCTCGGCACGGTCCCCGAGGGCGAGGTCCACATCGACGACGTACCGGCGCTCGGCGACTGGAAGACCGCGTGGGACCACATCGCCTTCGACGGCTTCCTCGGCACCCGCATGGTCCTGCAGACCATCTGGCAGGGCTGCGACTCGGCCCTGGCGGCGCCCCTCGTCCTGGACCTGGCCCGGCTGACGGCCCGCGCCCACGAGACCGGCCGCGCCGGCCCGCTCACCGACCTGGCCTTCTACTTCAAGGACCCGGTGGGCGGCGCACCGGCCGCCCTGGCCGACCAGTACACCGCGCTCCAGCGCTTCGCCCGCGAACTGGGAACCCCGCAGTGAGCCGCCGGCCCGGCACCGGCCGCGACGGCACCCCAACACCGGGCGGGCGGCGGCTGCGGGCGTGGGCCGAACTGCTGCGGCTGCCCGCCCTGTTCACCGTTCCCGGGGACGCGCTCGCCGGAGCGGCGGCCGCGGGCGCCCGGCCGGGGCGCGCGAGCCTGCTCGCCATCGGTTCGTCGGTGTGCCTGTACGAGGCCGGTATGGCGCTGAACGACTGGGCCGACCGCGCCGAGGACGCCGTGGAGCGCCCGCACCGGCCCCTGCCGTCCGGCAGGGTGCGCCCCGCCGCCGCCCTCACCGCGGCCTGTGCCCTCACGGCCGCCGGGCTCGCCCTGGCCGCCCGCGCGGGGCGCCCGGCGCTGGCGGTCGCCACTCCGCTCGCGGCCACCGTGTGGTCGTACGACCTGCTGCTCAAGCGGACCCCGGCGGGCCCGGCCGCGATGGCCGCCGCCCGCGCCCTGGACCTGCTGCTCGGCGCCGCCGCCGGTGCCGGACGCGTCCGGCCGGCCCTGCCGTCGGCGGCCCTGCTCGGCACCCACACGCTCGCGGTCACGGCCGTCTCGCGCCAGGAGACCCGCGGCGGCTCCCCGACCGCCCCGCTCGCCGCGCTGGCCGCCACCGCCGCCGTGACCCGGCTGCTCCCCGGCCGCGCGCTCACCACCGCGCTCGCCCTCGGCTACGCCGGGACCGCGGCCCGCCCCTACCTCCACGCCTCCCTCAACCCGTCACCCCCGCTCACCCAGCGCGCGGTCGGCGCCGGCATCCGCGCCACGATCCCCCTCCAGGCCGCCCTCGCCGCCCGCGCCGGAGCCGGGGCGACGGCCCTGTTCACGGCGGCCCTCGGCCCACTGGCCGCCCGCACGGCGAGAAGGGTGAGCGTCACATGAACCCGCCCCGCACCCACCAGCACACCAACACCGCCACCGCCCAGGCCACGGCGCCCCGCCCGCCGGCCACCCTCACGCGGTCGGAAACACCCGCACCCGAACCGGCACCACCGCCCCGGCACGCCGTCCCCCGGCCCACCGGCCGCCCGCACGGCGAGAAGGGTGAGCGTCACATGAACCCACCCCGCACCCACCAGCACACCAACACCGCCACCGCCCGCGCCCGCAGCGGCACCCGCACCCGCACCACCGCCCCGGTCACGGCGCCACCCGGCCCGCCAGCCACCCGCTCGGCCGGCAACACGCGCGCAACCGGCACCGCCTGCATCCGCACCACGGCTCCGGGACCGGGCGGCCAGGAAGAGGCGTGTCGCATGGGGCCGCCGGTCGTGGAAGGGAGCCCCGCGTGAACCCCCCGCGCTTCGGCTACGGCACCAACGGTCTCGCCGATCTCCGGCTGGACGACGCCCTCGCCCTGCTGGCCGACCTCGGGTACGACGGTGTCGGGCTGACCCTCGACCACATGCACCTCGACCCGCTCGCCCCCGGCCTCGCCGGCCGCACCCGGCGGGTGGCCCGGCGGCTGGCCGGGCTGGGGCTCGACGTGGCCGTGGAGACCGGCGCCCGGTACGTCCTCGACCCGCGCCGCAAACACGGTCCCTCGCTGCTGGACCCGGACCCCGAGGCCCGTGCCCGGCGCG
This sequence comes from Streptomyces sp. NPDC047841, assembly GCF_040704085.1. Taxonomy (NCBI): domain Bacteria; kingdom Bacillati; phylum Actinomycetota; class Actinomycetes; order Kitasatosporales; family Streptomycetaceae; genus Streptomyces; species Streptomyces sp. NPDC047841. The sequence goes on along the minus strand of NZ_JBEYRP010000020.1, from coordinate 136,102 downwards.
TGGACCTGCTGCTGCGGGCGGTGCGGGTGGCCGCCGACCTCGGTGCCACGGCCGTGCACTGCTTCAGCGGAATCGTTCCGCCGACCGATCCGGGCCCGGCCCCCGCGTGGGAGCGGCTCGCCGTCTCCCTCTCCCCCGTCCTCGACGCCGCCGAGGCCGCCGGCGTGCCCCTCGCCGTCGAGCCCGAACCCGGCCACCTCCTCGCGACCCTCGCCGACTTCCACCACCTGCGCCGCCTCCTCGGCGACCGGCCCGCGCTCGGCCTCACCCTCGACATCGGCCACTGCCAGTGCCTGGAGCCGCTGCCGCCCGCCGACTGCGTACGCGCCGCCGCGCCCTGGCTGCGGCACGTGCAGATCGAGGACATGCGGCGGGGCGTGCACGACCACCTCCCGTTCGGCGAGGGCGAGATCGACTTCCCGCCCGTCCTCGCGGCGCTCGCGGCCACCGGTTACCGGGGCCTGACGGTCGTGGAGCTGCCCCGCCACTCCCACGCCGGCCCGCACCACGCCGCCGCCTCCCTGCCGTTCCTGCGCCGCGCGAGCGCCCGTACCCCGGCCACCGTGCACGAAGGGAGCACCCCGTGACCCGTTCGACCGCCGCCGCGGCGCCCTCGCCCGACGCGCTGCGCGACCACCTCGAAGCCCACCTCGAACCGCCCGCGCGCGCCTGGCTGCGCGGAGCGCTGGCCGAGGCCGCCGACCACCCCGGCGGACACGGCCCGATCTCCGCCTGGGAGCTGCGGCTGGCCGAGGCCGGCCGGCGCTGCGGCAGCCGGCACGCCGACGCCGCCCGTGTCCTGATCCTGTGCACGGCCCACGCCGGCCTCGCCGCCGTCACCCGCGTCTACCGGCAGGGCACCGCCGCCGAACGGCGGGCCGTGCTGCTCGCCCTGCCCCACCTCGTCCCCGGCCCCGACGCGCTGCCCCTCGTCGAGGACGCCCTGCGCACGAACGACACCCGGCTGCTCGCCGTCGCCGTGGGCCCCTACGCGGCCCGCCACCTCGACGCCCACGGCTGGCGGCAGGCCGTACTGAAGTGCCTGTTCACCGGCGTCCCCGTGGAGGCGGTGGCCGGTCTCGCCGAGCGGGCCCGCGGCGACGCCGAACTCGCCCGGATGCTCACCGACTTCGCGGCCGAGCGCACGGCGGCCGGCCGCCCCGTCCCCGACGGCCTGTACCGCGTGCTCGCGCACGCCACCGCGGAGTCCGGCAAGGAGGTCTCCTGATGCGCCTGTTCGACCCGCACATCCACATGACGTCACGGACCACGGACGACTACGAGGCCCTGCGCGACGCGGGGGTCCGCGCGGTGGTCGAGCCGTCGTTCTGGCTGGGCCAGCCCCGCACCTCCCCCGCCTCCTTCCTCGACTACTTCGACTCGCTGCTGGGCTGGGAGCCGTTCCGCGCGGCCCAGTACGGCATCGCCCATCACTGCACGCTCGCCCTTAACCCGAAGGAGGCCAACGACCCGCGCTGCGCCCCCGTCCTGGACGAGCTGCCGCGCTACCTCGTCAAGGACCAGGTCGTGGCGGTGGGCGAGATCGGGTACGACGCGATGACCCCGGCCGAGGACAAGGCCCTCGCCGCCCAGCTCCAGCTCGCCGCGGACCACGGCCTGCCCGCGCTGGTGCACACCCCGCACCGCGACAAGCTCGCCGGTCTGCGCCGCACGCTCGACGTCGTCCGCGAGTCCGCCCTGCCCGTCGACCGGGTCCTGGTCGACCACCTCAACGAGACGACCGTGCGGGAGGCCAAGGACAGCGGCTGCTGGCTCGGTTTCTCCGTCTACCCGGACACCAAGATGGACGAGCGGCGGATGGTGGCGATCCTGCGCGCCTACGGCCCCGAGAAGGTCCTGGTGAACTCGGCCGCCGACTGGGGCCGCAGCGACCCGCTGAAGACCCGCCGGGTGGCCGACCTGATGCTGGCCGAGGGCTTCACCGAGGACGACGTCGACCGGGTGCTGTGGCGCAACCCGGTCGCGTTCTACGGCATGAGCGGTCGGCTGGAACTGGAGGTCGTCCCGCCCGAGCCCACCCACGAGGGCAACTCCCTGCTGCGCGGCGGGGAGTGAGCGATGCGCTTCCGCCACCCGGACGGTACGACCGTCCACCTCGCCTACTGCACCAACGTCCACCCCGCCGAGACCCTCGACGGCGTCCTCGCCCAGCTGCGCGACCACTGCGAGCCCGTCCGGCGCCGGCTCGGCCGCGACCGGCTCGGCATCGGCCTGTGGCTCGCCCATGACGCGGCCCGCGCGGTGGACACCGACCCGGCCGCGCTGCGAGCCCTGCGGCGGGAACTCGACCGGCGCGGTCTGGAGGTCGTCACCCTCAACGGCTTCCCGTACGAGGGCTTCGGTGCCGACGAGGTCAAGTACCGCGTGTACAAGCCCGACTGGGCGGACCGCGAGCGTCTGGAGTACACCACCGCGCTCGCCCGTGTCCTGGCCGCGCTGCTGCCCGACGACGTCACCGAGGGCAGCGTCTCCACCCTGCCGCTCGGCTGGCGCACCACCTGGAGCGCCGACCGCGCCGCGGCGGGCCGGGCGGCGCTGCGCACCCTCGGGCAGCGCCTGGACTCGCTGGCGGAGCTGACCGGCCGCTCGGTCCGCGTCGGCCTGGAACCGGAGCCGGGCTGCATCATCGAGACCACGGCGGACGCCCTGGCACCGCTCGGCGCCGTCGGCCACCCCCGCGTCGGCGTCTGCGTCGACACCTGCCATCTGGCCACCTCGTTCGAGGACCCGGCGGCCGCGCTGGACACGCTCGCCGCGTCCCCGGTGCCGGTGGTGAAGGCACAGCTGTCGGCCGCGCTGCACGCCGAGCACCCCGGCCGGCCCGAGGTGCGTACCGCGCTCGCCGGCTTCGCGGAGCCGCGCTTCCTGCACCAGACCCGCGCGCTCACCGGCGCCGGGGTGCGCGGCACCGACGACCTGCCCGAGGCCCTGGCCGGCGGGCCGCTGCCGGCGGACGCGCCCTGGCGCGCCCACTTCCACGTCCCGCTGCACGCGTCCCCCACCGCGCCGCTGACCAGCACCCTCCCCGTGCTCCGCGCGGCCCTCGCCCGGCTCGTCGGCGGGCCGCGCCCGCTCACCCGGCACCTGGAGGTCGAGACGTACACCTGGCAGGCGCTCCCGCCCGGCCTGCGCCCGCGCGGCCGGGACCGGCTCGCCGACGGCATCGCCGCCGAACTTGCCCTCGCCCGTGACCTGTTGACCGACCTGGGCCTGAAGGAGCTGCCATGACCGAGCGGACCCCCACCCCGCTCCTCGTCCTCGACGTGGTCGGCCTCACCCCCCGCCTCCTGGCGCACATGCCCCACCTGGAGGCCCTGGCCGCCGCGGGTTCCCGGGCGCACCTCGGCACCGTGCTGCCGGCGGTCACCTGTGCCGCCCAGTCCACCTTCCTCACCGGCGCGCTCCCCGCCGAGCACGGCATCGTCGGCAACGGCTGGTACTTCCGGGAGCTCGGCGAGGTGCTGCTGTGGCGCCAGCACAACGGCCTGGTCGCCGGGGACAAGCTGTGGGACGCCGCCCGCCGCGCCCACCCCGGCTACACGGTCGCCAACATCTGCTGGTGGTACGCGATGGGCGCCGACACCGACATCACCGTCACCCCGCGGCCCGTCTACTACGCCGACGGCCGCAAGGAGCCCGACTGCTACACCCGGCCGCCGGCCCTGCACGACGAACTCACCGACAGGCTCGGCACCTTCCCGCTGTTCCGCTTCTGGGGACCGGGCGCGGACCTGGTGTCCAGTCAGTGGATCATCGACGCCACCCGGCACGTCCTGCGCACCCGGCAGCCCGACCTGACTCTCTGCTACCTGCCGCACCTCGACTACGACCTGCAGCGCCACGGCCCGGACGACCCGCGCTCCCTGAAGGCCGCCGCCGGCCTCGACGCGGCCCTGGCCCCGCTGCTGGACGACGCCCGCGCCGAGGGCCGTACCGTCGTGGTGCTGTCCGAGTACGGCATCACCCCGGTGAGCCGGCCCGTCGACATCAACCGCGCCCTGCGCCGCGCCGGCCTGCTGGAGGTCCACACCCAGGACGGCATGGAGTACCTGGACCCGATGGCGTCCCGCGCCTTCGCGGTGGCCGACCACCAGATCGCCCACGTGTACGTCCGCCGCCCCGAGGACCTGGCGGCCACCCGCGCCGCCCTCGACGGCCTGCCCGGCATCGAACACCTCCTGGACGACGAGGGCAAGAAGGCCCACCACCTCGACCATCCGCGCTCCGGCGAGCTCGTCGCCGTCGCGGAACCGGACGCCTGGTTCACGTACTACTACTGGCTGGACGACGCCCGCGCTCCCGACTTCGCGCCCCTCGTGGAGATCCACCGCAAGCCCGGCTACGACCCGGTCGAGCTGTTCATGGACCCCGAGGACCCCTATGTGAAGGTCAGGGCGGCGACGGCGCTGGCCCGCAAGAAGCTCGGCCTGCGCTACCGCATGGCGGTCGTCCCCCTCGACCCCTCACCGATCCGGGGCAGCCACGGCCGCCTCCCCGCGAGCGACGACGACGGTCCGCTCCTGTTGTGCTCCACCCCCCGCGCCGTCGGCGACCGCATCGCGGCCACCGACGTGAAACCGCTCCTGCTGCACCTCGCCGGTCTCACCGCCGACGACCCGTCCAGAGAGAGGCACCCGTGAACATCAGCCAGCACACCGACGAAGACCTGCGCCGCAGCCTCGGCATCGGCCGCCGCCGCTTCCTGAGCACCTGCACCGCCGTCGCGGCCGGCGCCGTCGCCGCCCCCGTCCTCGGCGCCGCACCCGTCCAGGCGGCGCCCCAGGCCGCTCCCCGGGCCGCGGCCGGCGGCAAGGGCCAGGCCCTGGTGCCCGAGGACAAGCGCGGCATCATCCTCTACACCGTCCGCGACGCCGTCGGCCGGGACCCGCTGTCCACCTCGCTGCCGTCGGGCTTCCGCGCCGTGTTCGAGCAGCTGGCCCGGTTCGGCTACCGCCAGGTGGAGTTCGCCGGCTACGGCCAGCACGCGAACGCGCCCGGCGGGGCGAACCTGGAGTCCGTCCAGGGCGCGAAACTGCTGCGCCGCTGGCTCGACGACGCCGGCCTGCGCGCCCAGGGCAACCACGGCTTCATCCCCGGTTCCTGGCCGCTGACCAGCGCCGATCTGGACACCTTCAAGAAGCACCTGGAGATCGCGAACATCCTCGGCATGGCGCACATGGGCACCGGCGCCGACCCCACCAGCAGCCGCTACAAGGCGGACTGGGACGTGGCCGCCGACAAGTGGAACGCCCTCGGGGAGATCGCCCGCCACGCGGGCCTGAAGCTGTACACCCACAACCACGACGCCGCCTACGACTTCCTGCTGGACGGCGGCCCGCTGGACGCCCAGGGCAGGCCGACCCGCAGCTCCGGCGTCCGCAAGCTGGAGTACTTCCTGTCCGTCACCGACCCGAAGCTGGTCTGGCTGGAGATGGACGTCTTCTGGGCGCACGTGGCCCAGTACAAGTTCCGCACCTACACCGCCCACGACGGCTCCACGCGCACGAACGTCTTCGACCCGGCGGGCCTGGTCACCTGCCACGACAAGCGGTACCCGCTCTTCCACGCCAAGGACGGCACCGTGAACACGACGAACGGCATGGGGTACGACATGGTCCCGTTCGGCACCGGGGTCATCGACTACACGACGTTCTTCTCCCGCGTGGGCCACCGCAACTACCACAACCCGATGGTCGAGCAGGACAACGCCCCGAGCACGGCCAACCCGGCCCAGTCCCTGGAGCACGCGGCCATCGGCTACCGCAACCTGGCGGCACTGCGCCGCTGACCCCCCTCCTGGCAACGGCCGGCCCCCCGTGCCGACGGCCCCGGCCGTTGCCGTCGGCGGCCGGCTAGTCCCGCCAGGTGCCCCGCAGGGCGGAGACGGAGAATCCCGGGCCGTAGGCGACCACCAGCGCGCTCGCGCCGTCGGCCGGGGGCTCGCCGTGGGTGCGTTCGAGGACGCGGAGGACCGATACGCCCCCGAGGTTGCCCTCTTCGGAGAGGGTGTCGAGGGAGTGGCGGGCGTCGGATTCGGTGAGGCCGAGGGCGTCGGCCGTGTCGAGGATGATGGGCCTGGAACCGGGGTGGATGACGGGCACGTCGACGGTGCGGCCGGCGAGCCAGCCGGTGACGGCGGGCATGACGTGCCTCGCGCCGCCGGCCGCCTGTTTGGTGCTGTCGAAGTGCAGGCCCGTGCTGTCGATGCGGCCCGCGTACATGGTGAGGCTGTCCGGGAGCACGTACTCGAACAGCCCGCCGGCGTCGACGGCGAGGCCGGGGCCGAGGGGGTCGCTGGAGACGACGGTGGCGGCTCCGCTGTCGCCGAACAGCGCCTTGTAGATCATGTGCTCGATCTTGGTGTCGGCGTGGTTGTAGGCGGTGGACAGCACTTCGGCGGCGACGACGAGGACGCGGGATCCGGGGTGGAGGAGGGCCTGTTCCACGGCTCGGAGCAGGGCGTGGGCGCCGCCCGCGCAGGCGGTGGTCGTCAGGGCGGTACGGCGGACGGTGGGCCGCAGGCCGAGCCGCTCGACCAGGTGGACGTCGAGGTTCGGGACGGCCCAGCCGGTGGCGTGGGTGGTGATGAGGCCGGTGATGTCGCCGGGCTGGAGCCGGTACCGGTCGAGGATGGCGCGGGCGGCCTGTTCGGCCAGGGCGAGGCCGTCCGCGAAGGCGCGGGCGGCGCGGTCGCCCACCTCCGCGGTGCCGTTGATGGTGGGCGAGTTCAACGGCTGCGTGAAATAGCGGCTTTCGACGCCGCAGTTGCCGAGGACGCGGAGGATCGCGCCGAGCCGGGGGTGGTGCGGGTGGTGGGCGCGAATGTCGTCGGCTATCTCGGTTGTGGTGATTTTGTGTGCGGCGAGGACGGTGGTGGGCCGGGCGATATGAGCAGGCATGGGTTCCCCCCTGAAGGCGCTGCGACCTGATTAAGTCAAGGTACGGCAAAATTGGCTGGTTTGTTTCCTTGGCCGTCCTCGAAATACTGCCTGGCCGCGCACCAAAGGCGGGCAAATTCAGGCGTTCATGCCGTCCTCCTGGGCTTTCAACAGACGCGGTCGGCTCCTGGCCCGCCGCGGCCCCGGCCGGAATACGAGGATCATGCACCGGGACCCGGGCGCCGCGAGCGGCTGCGCCACACACATCGTCACCCACCCCGGTCCCTCGACCGCGTGACGGATCGGACGCTCGTCGCCGTCGGGGTGGATGGAGGCCCCGCCCTTCTCGTACAGGGGCTGGGCCAGGGGGTCGGCGAGGACGTCCGCCTCGATCTGCCGCAGGACCTTGTCGTCCGCGCGCTGGGCCAGCGCGGCCTGCAACTGGGGCATCACCAGCGGCGCCCACGCCGTGGCCCAGTCGAGGAGTTGGTCACGCCCGTCCAGCAGCATCCAGCGCATGGTGTTGGCCGGTGCCCGGCCGCTGTCGAACAGGGCGTGGAAGCGGTCGTTGCAGGTGACGAGGTTCCAGGAGGCGTCGGTGACGTACGCGGGGTGGGTGATGCCGGCGACGGCGTCGGCCCAGGCGGCGGGCAGGGCGTGGCCGGAGGTGTCGTAGAGGGGGCCGGGCGGGTCCTCGCCGCGGGCGTACCGGCAGAGGCTGATCCACTCCTGCTCGTTCATGCCGTACAGGCGCGCGACGTCGCGGAGGAGGTCGACCGGAGGGTGGTGGTAGTTGCCGGATTCCAGGCGCTGGTAGGTGCGGTCGGAGTAGCCGAGGAGTCCGTCGACCTGACCCTGTGACAGACCGGGCGCGCGGCGCCCGCGGCCGGTGGGACGGGGCAGTCCGTGTGTTTCGGGGGATATGAGCGCGCGACGGTCTTTGAGGAGCTTTTTCAATGCTTGGCGGTTCACTGGCGGCTTGTCCCCCGGGGCTGGCGTTGACTGCGGCTCAGTTTAATTACTGTCACGCGGTATTGATGTAAAAGATTCGCCGTAGATATCGACTGGTCGCGTGCTGCATGCTCGGTGGCGCGGGGTCGCTGGCCTGCGGATGCGGTGATCAGTGACCGCGTGGTGACACCCTCGCGGGTGCTGGTCGGCGTCGCTCGCGACGCCGGCCGGTATCCGTGAGCGAGGGGCCGGGACGGACCGGGAGGGCGACCGGTTTTCGGGTGCCGTTTCCCGTCGGCGGGACACGTGCGGCGCCCGAGACGCGGCACTCACGGTACGGCGCCCGGCTGCCAGGCCACGGCCGGTGCCCCCTCGCCCCACCCCAGGGGCCTCGGCACCGGCCGTCCGGCCAGGTCGTGCCCGGCGGTTCTTCCGGGCGTGCCCTGCTTCACCGCGCACCCCGACCGGCTCCGGCTGATGAACCGGGACCGACTCGAACGCGCCGGCGGCACCCGGCCCGACCCGGACGACTCCGTTCGGGCCACCGTGCTCCACAAGACCGAGCAGCTGCGCGAAGGGCAGCAGGCCGGCCACCTCGACCCGGCCTGGGACCCCGTCACCGGTGGGCCGCGCTGCCACGGTCAGGCCGTGCGCAGGGCCGGGCACACACGGTCGGGTTCGGGCTCGGTCCACCCGTTCGGCTCCGAATGGATACGGCGGCGCGGGGCATTCGGGTCCTGCCCGGGTGCGTCCCGGGTGGCTGGGCCGCGGCCGATCCCCGAGTACGGTCGCGGCGCCAGCCGTACGGCCGGCTGTTCCCGCTCCGCGCAACCGGGTGCCGGGACGGCGCCGTCCGCGTCCGAGGTCGCTGTTCACCCCGAGGACCACGCCGCCGCGCCCGCTCGCTGTCGAGGCGTTCTTCCCGGCCGTGCCCCCGGCCGTCGGGGCCGACGGGCTCCTGCTCGAACCCTGTGAGTTGCACCCGGAGCAGGTGGTCACCTACCCGTTCGCCGGTCTCCCGCCCGAGCAGCTGTGCGCCCGGATCGACGCCTGGGAGGGCGCCGTCGGGGCCGAGGGCGAGCGGGCTGACGGGGACACGGCGGAGCCGCCGCGCTACCAGGACGACCCGTCCTTCCCGGCCGGCCGGCGCGTCGGCGGCTTCGCCTCCCGGCACACCACCGATCCGTACCCCAGGGACTGCCCGGCCGGCCTCGGGGCCCGGCCGCGAGGCTCGGGCGCGAGGCTCGGGCGCGAGGCTCGGGCGCGAGGCTCGGGCGCGAGGCTCGGGCGCGGACCCTCAGTGGCGCAGGCGGGTGTTGAGGCGGGCGGCCTGGCGTGTGAGGTGGTCGCGTTCGGCGAGGTTGGTGGCGCGGCGGGCCGCCTCGGCGTACAGCCGCGCCGCCGTCGCGAGGTCGCCGTCGCGTTCGTGCAGGTGGGCCGCTACGGCGGTGTGGCGGGGCAGCGAGTCGTCCAGCTCCGCGAGCGCCGCCAGGCCGGCGCGGGGGCCGTCGGCCTCGCCGACGGCCACGGCGCGGTTGAGCCGGACGACCGGGTTGCCGGTCAGGCGCAGCAGTTCGTCGTACCACTCCACGATCTGCACCCAGTCGGTCTCCTCGGCGGTGGGCGCGTCGGCGTGGAGGGCGGCGATGGCGGCCTGGGCCTGGAACTCGCCCAGCCGGTCTCGGGCGAGGGCCGCCTGGAGGACCGTGACGCCCTCGGCGATCAGGCGCGTGTCCCATCGGGTCCGGTCCTGCTCCGCGAGCGGGACCAGGCTGCCGTCGGGCGCGGTCCGCCCGTCGCGCCGGGCGTGGTGGAGCAGCATCAGGGCGAGCAGCCCCGCCACCTCGGGGTGGTCGATGCGTGCCGCGAGCTGCCGGGTGAGCCGGATGGCCTCGGCGGCCAGGTCGACGTCGCCGGAGTAGCCCTCGTTGAAAACCAGGTAGAGGACGCGCAGCACGGTGGCGACGTCGCCGGGCCGGTCGAGCCGCACGCCGGAGACGGTGCGCTTGGCCCGGCTGATCCGCTGCGCCATGGTCGCCTCGGGCACCAGGTAGGCCCGGGCGATCTGGCGGGTGGTGAGTCCGCCGACGGCGCGCAGCGTGAGCGCGACCGCGGACGACGGCGTCAGCGACGGGTGGGCGCACAGGAAGTAGAGCTGGAGCGTGTCGTCCACCGTCGGCGCCGGCCCCGGCGCGGGTTCCTCCTCGGCGCGGTCCTCACGTCGGCGGCGCGCGGTGTCCGCCCGGGTCTGGTCGAGGAACTTGCGCCAGGCCACGGTGACCAGCCAGCCCTTCGAGTCCCGCGGCGGGTCGGCCGGCCAGACGCGGACCGCCTCGAGCAGCGCCTCCTGGACGGCGTCCTCGGCCGCCGCGAAGTCTGCTCCGCGGCGGACGAGGAGGGCGAGCACGCCCGGCGTGAGGCTCCTCAGCAGAGCCTCGTCCATCAGTGGCACTCGGTGGTGTCGGGCGTCGCGGTCAGGAACGGGCGCACCTCAAGCCACTCGTGGATCGGCTTCCCGCCCGCACCGGGGGCGGCCGACAGTTCCCCGGCCAGCTCGACGGCGCGCTCGTGGCTGTCGACGTCGATGACCATCCAGCCGGCGATGAGGTCCTTGGTCTCGGCGAAGGGGCCGTCGGTGACCGGCGGGCGCCCCTCACCGTCGTACCGGACCCACGTGCCCTCGGGGGCGAGCGCCTGGCCGTCGACGAACTCGCCGGTCTCCTCCAGGCGGGCCGCGAAGTCCCGCATGAACTGGATGTGCGCCGAGACCTCCTCGGGCGTCCACTGGTCCATGGGCACGTCGTTGACCGCCGCCGGAGCGCCGCGGTAGTGCTTGAGCAGCAGGTACTTGGCCATCGTGGTTCTCCTCGGTGGTGGTGCGGCCCATTGTGGCCGCGCTCACCCCTGGGACGGAGCCGGTCACGGGTTCTCGACATCGCCGCCGGATTTTTTTCCGCGGAGGTGTCCCGGGTGCGGAGCCGTGTGCTCCGTATGTGGTGGTTCTCAGGTGGACGGTGGAAGCAGGGGTCGACGGGGACTGCCTTTCGGTTGAGTAGCCGGGATGCGGTTCTGGACTGCGAGGAGGTTGGCCGGTGCCGAGTCTCGTACGGGTGCCGCTGGAAGGCGGCGGGGCGATTCTGCTGGAAGAGGCCGGCGCACCGGAGCCGGACGGGCCGGTGAAGGCGGGCCGGGTCGGTGACGCGGTGCGAGAACTGCCCCGCACGTTGCAGGAGTCGTTGGTTCCGGTACGGGAGACGGCGCGGGCGGTACTGGACCAGCTACGACAGGCGGGCCCGCGGGAGGTGGAGGTGGAGTTCGGGGTGAACCTGTCGGCGAAGGCCGGAGCGGTCATCAGCCTCGGCGAGGCAGCCGTGCATCTCAAGGTCCGGCTGGTGTGGGAGAGCGGCGAGCCGGGGCACGACGGCCGGTGAGCAACGCGGGGGCCATGGCGGGGGACGGTGAAGCGGCAGGCCGTGGTGGTGAACCGGCGAAGGGCGGTCTCCCGGACGACGAGGGGCATCTCGCCGGGGCGGGTGAGCCTTCGGTGCCCGCCTCGGTCTTCCAGGTCCTCGCGTCGGACGGCCGCGTCGCCGGGGCGGGTTTCCTGGCCGGGGAGGACACCGGCTTCACCTGTGCGCATGTCGTGCGCGCCGCCGGGCAGTCCCCGGGCGGCCGGGTGGAGGTGCGGTTCCCGCATCTGCCGGGGGCGCCGCGGCTGATGGCCGACGTGGTGTCCGAGCAGTGGCGGGCACCGGAAGCGGAGGACGTGGCGGTTCTCCGTCCCGGCCCGGTTCCCGCGGGCGCCCGGCCCCTGGCCGTGGGTGCGAGCGCGGGGTGCCGGGGGCACGGCTTCTTCTCGTTCGGTTTCCCCGCCCAGGCCCTGCGGGGCGGCCACTTCGGGTACGGCGAAGTCGGCGGACTGCTGCCGGGGGACGGCGGTGCGGGACGGCAGCTCCAGCTGACGAAGTCCAACGACCTGACCACCGGGTTCAGCGGCGCTCCGGTCGTGGACGAGATGACCGGCCTGGTGATCGGCATGGTCAGCTCCATCGTCTCCCCCGACATCCACGGGAAGGGGGTGCAAGTCGCCTACGCCACCCCGGCCGAAGTGCTGCGGGAGGTCCAGCCCCGGCTGACGGAGCACCAGGCGTGCCCGTATCTGGGGCTGAAGCCGTTCACGAGCCGGCACGCCGACTGGTTCCACGGCCGCGAGACCGCGGTGGAACGGGTGCTCGCGGCGCTGCGGGGAAACCGGCGGATGGTCATGCTGCTGGGCCCCTCCGGAGCGGGGAAGACCTCGCTCGTCCACGCGGGTGTCCTCCCCGCCCTGGCCCGGGGAGCGATACCGGGCAGCGACCGCTGGCTGCCCTTGAGCGCCCGGCCCGGCCGGGACCTTCTCACCGAGCTGGAGGGCGCGGGCCTGCCCGGCGCGGCCACCGACGGCCTGGTGGCCGCGGCCGAGGCCCGGCGTGCCGACGAGCCCGGCCACGACCGCCTCCTGCTGGTCGTCGACCAGTTCGAGGAACTCCTGACCCAGCCGGCTCCCCCCGTGCGGCAGCGGGCTGACGACAGGCGTCTGCAAGCCGTTGACCAGCTCCTCGAACTGGCCGGCTCGCACGCGCCCGTCACCGTGCTGGTGGTCATGCGCAACGACTTCTACGCCCCCCTCGCCGCCCTCGCCCCCGACTTGATGAACGCCGTCCTCCCGGGGCTGTGCAACGTCCCGGCGACACTGAGCCGCGGCGACCTCCTCGCGATCATCACGCGACCCGCCGCGGCCGTGGGCCTGCCCTTGGAGACCGACCTCGCGGAGCGGATCGTCGAAGACGTCCTGGCCGTCGACCCGGAAGCCCGGCAAACGCCGGTGACCCTGCTCCCGCCGCTGGAGCTGGCCCTGCGCCACCTGTGGACGCGCCGCCGTCGCGAGGACGGCAAGCTCACCCACGCGGCCTACGAACGGATCGGCAGGGTCACCGGCAGCCTGACGGACGGGTGCAACCACGCCCTCGGCCAACTGCCCGCGGCGCAGCGCCCGGTCGCACGGCGGATCCTCACCGCACTCGTCCGGCCCGCCGACGAGGACAACGGCATCCCCGCCACCCGTCAGCCCGTCCCCCTCGGCCGCCTGCGCGCCCTGGCCGCAGACCCGGCCGCAGACCCGGCCGCCGGCGCGGTCTTCGACGACGTGCTGGCGGCCCTGACCCGTCACCGCATCATCACCACCGACATCAGCACACGTCCCGGCGCGCCCCGCGGGGAACCGGCGGCGGAGCTCATCCACGACGCCCTCGTCCGCGACTGGGCCGACCTGCGTGACTGGGTCGCGCGGGACCACCAGTTCCAGGTCTGGCTGCGGCGCGCCACCGAGCAGCACAAGCGCCACGCGCGAAGCGGTCTGCCGGGTGACCTGCTGGACGGCTCCCTGCTGGCCGAGGGGGAGGAATGGGCGGGGCAGCGCTCGCTCCCGGACGAGATCGTCTCGCTGCTGGACGCGAGCCGGCAGCACCAGCAGTCGGCCATGCGGCGCACCCGGCGCGTCAACGCCGCCCTCGCCGCGGTGCTGGTACTCGCCCTGATCGTCACCGGCGTGGCGTGGGCCCAGCGGCAGACCGTCATCGGCCAGCGTGACCGTGCCGCCTCCGCCCAGGTGGCCGGAATCGCCCAGTCGGTCCGCCACAGCGATCCCCGGCTCGCGCGGCGGCTGGCGGTGGCTTCGGCGCGCCTCGCCGACACGCCCGAGTCGTGGTCCGCGCTCCTCGCGCTGCGCAACCAGCGGGAGGAGGACGTCCTCAGACTGCCCGGCTTCGTGGTGACGACCGCGAACCTCGACAGGGCCGGACGAACCCTCGTGGCCGCCGGCGGCAACCGCGTGGGGTTCTGGAACGTCGACACCCGCAGACGGATCGGGTCCTACAGCGCCACGGCCAAGGTCCTCTACGCAACGCTGTCGGCCGACGGCGAGACGGCCGCCGTGAGCACCGGGGACGGGAACACCCGCCTGATCGACGTCTCCCGTGCCCGTCCCCGCGACAGTCACGTCTACCCCAGCGCCAGGGACGTCCACCAGCCCAGGGTCGCGGTCAGTCCGCACGGCACCTATCTGCTGATCGAGGGGATCACCGCGGACAAGCCCACGATGACGGTCTGGGACACTCGTACGGCGAAGAAGGTCATCACGACGACCGGAAGCGACTTACCCATCTGGAGCACCTCCTTCTCACCGGACGAACGGGTGCTCTCGCTGCCGGTCGCCCACGGCAGGGGACAGCCGTTCACCTGGCTCGACACCCGGACCCGGAAGAAGATCCCGGTTCCCGACCTCGAACTGGGTTCCGACGATGTGCCGAGCCCGATCGTCTTCAGCCCGGACGGGAAACACGCGGCCTTCTCGGCCAAGGGCGGAAGGATCCGGGTCTTCGACCTCGCGGGCGGGTACTTCAGCGCCGAACTCACCGGAGGCGACGACCCCTCGGTCTACCCTGTCGGTTTCAGCCTCGACGGCCGGTACATCGCGCAGGGCGGCAACCTGTGGGACACGGCGTCTTCCCTGCGTTCGGACCCCGTCATGCGCTACTCGACGACGGACAGCGAGTGCTACGGCGATCCCGGCCCGCAGTTCACGTCCGACGACTCCGAGCTCCGGTGCGTCGGCACCGACGGCGCCGTCCGCTCCCTCGACATCACCCCGTTCACCAAGGTCCCCGAGGGGACGGGTGAGTTCTACGGGGAGGGCGTCGTGAGCGGCGACCGACGCACCCTCGCGCTCGTCCACGACCGCGACATCGAGATCCGGTCCCCGCTGTCGCGCACCAGGCGCCTCACCGTCACATCGGGCGCGAGCGAGTGGGGTGCGGCCGTGGACAAGATCCAGCTGAGCCACGACGGGCATCTGCTCGCCGTCCGCACCTATACCAGGATCGAAGTCTGGGACATCGCCGACAAGGCGGGCAGGAGGAAGGCGACTCTGCTCGGCAGGATGCCGGTCGTCCAGAAGGACCGGCTCAGCGGAGCGTTCATAGAGTTCGCGTTCTCACCGGACGACAAGTCGCTCGCGGTCCAGGTCGCCACACAGGACGGGACCAATGCGCTCACCTTCTGGAACCTGACCGGCACGCGCCGCATCCGCGACGTGCGCGCCGGCCTCGGCTACCCGGACGACGGAGCCGCCGTCGTCTTCCAGCCCGACGGCAAGAGCGTGATCGCCGCCCCGAACCTCGGCAGAGTCGCCTTCCCGTCCGGCCGGATCGTCACCAGGGGCACCCCGAGCATGGAGGTGGACGCGATCAGCGACGACGGCAGGACGCTCTACACCTACCCCCGGGCCTTCAGGCCCTACCTCCGCTTTCGGAACGCGTCGACGCTCCTGCCCGACGGAGACGACCTGCGCACCGGGCCCGTGGCCCCTCGTCTGTCCGCGCCGGAAAGGGCCACCGCCGTCTCACCCGACGGCCGGCTGTTCGCCACCGTGCACGAATCCGGCACCGGCTACGAGACCAAGGTCTGGGACAGCCGCACGGGGACCCAGCTCGGCGTCCCGCTCACGGCGTCCCCCGACGAGATCGTCGCGCTCGCGTTCACCCCCGGCGGCTCCGCGCTGACCACCGTGGACCGGTACGGAAGGACAGTCACCCACACCATCGCGGCCGCGCGGCTGGTGCGGGACCTCTGCGACGAGTCGGGTCCCCTGACCGCATCCGAATGGAGAGCACACATCCCCGACGTCCCGTACCGGAGGACATGCTGACCTGACTTGCCGGAAGCGACCGGCCGTACGCGGCGCGAGCGGCCCGCCCTGCCGCCTGTGCGACGAAACGCGGTCCCCTGGGCGATACCCTTCGCTGCGCGGCCGGTCGGCGACCCCCACGAGGGAGGCTCGGGCATGACCTACTACGACCTCGGCGGCCACACCCGGCGCGTGACCACGTCGTCCGACGCGGCGCAGACCTGGTTCGACCGCGGGCTGAACTGGACGTACGCCTTCAACCACGAGGAGGCCGTCCGCTGTTTCGAGGCCGCCGCCGCGGCGGACCCCGGCTGTGCCATGGCCGACTGGGGCCTGGCCCACGCCCTCGGCCCCAACTACAACAAGCCCTGGGAGTCCTTCGACGAACAGGACCTGGAGCGGACGGCGGAGCGGGCGCACGCCGCCGTGCGGCGCGCCCGTGCGAAGGCGGCCGGCGCCACCCCGGTCGAGCAGGCCCTCATCGGCGCGCTGGGGGCCCGCTACCCACGGTCCCGGGCCCCGGACACCGAGGACCGTTCCGTGTGGAACGCCGCCTACGCCGACGGCATGCGGGCCGCCCACCGGCTGGCCGACGGCGACCTCGACGTGGCCGCCCTGTACGCCGACGCCCTGATGAACCTCACGCCCTGGCGGCTGTGGGACATCCGCACGGGCCGTCCGGCCCCGGGCGCGCGCACCATTGAGGCCAGGGAGGTCCTGGAGAAGGCCCTCGCCACACGGGCGGGGGCGCGGCACCCGGGCCTGCTGCACCTGTACGTCCACCTGATGGAGATGTCCCCCACGCCCGAGGCCGCCCTGCCGGCGGGTGACCGGCTGCGCGGACTGGCGCCGGACGCGGGCCACCTCCAGCACATGCCGTCCCATCTGGAAGTGCTCTGCGGCGACTACCGCCGGGTGGTCTGCGACAACACCGAGGCGATCAGGGCCGACGAGAAGTTCCGTGCCCGGTCGGGCGCGATGAACTTCTACACCCTGTACCGGTGCCACAACCTCCACTTCAAGATCTACGGCGCGATGTTCCTAGGCCGCTACCAGGACGCCCTCGACACGGCGGACCGGCTGGAGGCCGCCGTACCCGAGGAGCTGCTGCGCGTGGAGAGCCCGCCCATGGCGGACTGGCTGGAGGGCTTCCTCGCGATGCGGGTGCACGTGCTGATCCGCTTCGGCCGCTGGGACGACATCCTGCGCCTGCCGCTGCCCGCCGACGCCCGGCTGTACCGCGTCACGACGGCGATGCTGCGGTACGCGCGCGGGGTCGCCCTCGCGGCGACGGGCCGCACCGGCGAGGCCGAGACGGAACGCGCGCTGTTCCACGCGGCGGTCGCCCGGGTGCCGCGGACACGGATGCTGTTCAACAACACCTGTACGGACATCCTGGCCATCGCCGCGCGGATGCTGGACGGCGAGCTGGACTACCGCAGGGGCAGGTACGAGGAGGCGTTCGCGGCGCTGCGCCGGTCGATCGAGCTGGACGACGGCCTGCCGTACGACGAGCCGTGGGGCTGGATGCAGCCCACCCGGCACGCCTACGGCGCGCTGCTCCTCGAACAGGGCCTGGTGGCGGAGGCCGAGGCCGTCTACCGTGCCGACCTCGGACTCGACGACACGCTCCCCCGCCCGCTGCAGCACCCGGGCAACGTCTGGGCGTTGCACGGTCTCCACGAGTGTCTGGTGCGGCTCGGCAAGGAGGGGGAGGCACGGATCGTGGCCCAGCAGCTGAAGATCGCCGCGGCGCTGGCGGACGTACCCGTCGAGGCGTCCTGCTTCTGCCGCCTGGGGACCGCCGCCGCGGGCTCCGCGTCCTCGCGGGGCTGCTGCGCCGAGGAGCACTGACGGCCGGGTACCGCTCCGGCGGGGGCGGAAGCACGTCCGTGCGCGGGTCGTCCGGGCCCCGGGCGCCCGAGGGCCGCACGACCCCCGTCGCCGGGCGGCGCGCCCGCGTCGCGAGACGTCACCCCCGGCGGCGGGCCGCCGTGGCTGCGTCTCGCGGCAGCGCCGTGCCGTCGTGAGGCCGCCGTACCGGTCCTTCAGGGGCGGACCGGTGCCGGTTCCGGGGCGGGGTGGGGCGTCGCCGCGCGGCGTGGGAGCAGCAGGGGGGTCGCCAGCAGGAGCACGCCGGCCAGGCCGATGGCCGTGCGCGGGCCGAGCAGGCTGCCCAGGACGCCCCAGACGGCCGTCAGCAGCGCGGTCGACGCCTTGGTCGTCACCGTCCACGCCGTCAGCGTGCGGGCGACCCGGTCGGTCGCGGTGCGCTCCAGGCGGTAGGTGGCGGACACGGGGTTGAACACCGCGCAGCCGAAGATGAGGCCGAGTTCGACGCCCGTCACCAGCAGCAGTCCCCCGGTGCCCGGCCCGGTGAAGGCGAGGCCGACGGGCCACAGGGCGCGCAGCGTCCCGGACACGACCAGGACGCGGTGCTGCCCGAACCGGGCGGCGAGCGGGCGGGCCAGCCGTGCGCCGAGCAGCCCGCCGATCGACGGCACCGCGAAGGCGAGGCCGTACTGCCACGGCGCGAACCCGAGCCGGCCGAGCATCAGGACGGCCAGCAGCGAATCGGCGGCCATCACCAGGCCGTTGAAGAGGGCGGTGGTGAAGAACAGCGGGCGCAGCGTCGCGTCGGCGAGGATGTACCGCCAGCCGTCGAGCAGGTCCCGGGCCCGCGGGCGCGCGGCCGGCCGGCGCTCGGGCGGCGGCTCCTGCCCGCCCATCGCGCGCAGGCCCAGGGCCGACAGCAGGTAGCTGACCGCGTCGGCCACCACCGTCGCCACCGGACCGAGGAGCCCGGTCGCCGCGCCGCCCAGCGGCGGCCCGATGATCGTGGTGGTCCAGGCCGTGGACTCGAACCGCGCGTTGGCCACGAGCAGGTCCTCGGCCGGCAGCAGCGTCTTCAGGTACGCGCCGGAGGCGGCGCGGAAGGTGATGTCGGCCGCCGCGACGACCACCGAGACCAGCAGGAGCTGGAGGAAGGTGAGCGCGCCGAGCGCGAACGCGACGGGGATCGTCAGCAGTGCCGCGCACCGCACCAGGTCCATCGCGATCAGCACGGGCCGCTTGCGGCGGAACTCCACCCACGGCCCGAGCGGCACCGCCGCTGCCGCGCCCACCGCGGCGCCCACGGAGGAGAGCGCGGCGACCTCGGCCGGCCCGGCGTGCAGCACGCGGACGGCGATCAGCGGGAACGCGCCGAAGGCGAGCCAGGTGCCGAGCGCGCTGGTCCCGTACGCTCCCCAGAGCCAGCCGAACGGCCGCCCCAGCCGGTGTCCGCCCCTCATGCCCGACGCCCCCTCGCCCTCATCCGCACAACCGGTCCGCGACCGGAACCATCAAAGCGAGCCTGGTGAGCAGCGGGCAAACAACCCCGGAGCCATCGGCCACAACCGTCGGTTGTGACCCTAGGGTGGCGGCATGGACCTCGACACCGTCCGGACCTTCGTCGCCGCCGCCGACGCGGGGCAGTTCCAGGAGGCCGCCGCCGAGCTGGCGGTCACCCAGCAGGCCGTCTCCAAGCGCATCGCCGCGCTGGAGCGCACCCTCGGGGTACGGCTGTTCACCCGCACCCCGCGCGGAGCCGAGCTCACCATCGACGGGCAGGCGTTCCTGCCCCACGCGCGCGAACTGCTGCGCGCCGCCGAGCGCGCGGTGGCGTCCGTACGCACCGGCCGCCGCCCGCTGCGCGTCGACGTGATCGCCTCGCGCGGCGCGGCGACGGGCCTGATGCGCGGGTTCCACCGCGCGCACCCCGGGATCGACCTCGACGTGGTGATGCTCTTCGACATCGAGAAGGCGGTCGCCGCCCTCCGCTCCGGCACGATCGACGCGTCCTTCCGCGCCGTCGCCGCGCCCGGCCGGCCCCTCCCCGAGGACGTCGAGTCCGTCCGGGTGCTCGACGAACCGCTCCAGCTCCTCACCGGCCCCGGCCACGTGCTGGCGGGCGCCCGGTCGGTGCCCCTCGCCCGGCTCGCCGGGCACCGGATCTGGATGCCCGGCGTCGTCCCCGGTACCGAGTGGGCCGCCTACTACGACGACCTGGTCGCCGAGTTCGGCCTCACCATCGAGGCGACCGGCCCCAACTTCGGCTCCGACGCGCTCCTCGACACGGTCGCGGACACCCCGGCCCTGGCCACCTTCATGGGCGCGCACACCAGCCTCGTCTGGCCCGCCGGCCTCGGCCTGCGCCGCATCCCGGTGACCGACCCGACGCCCGTCTACCCGCACTCACTCCTGTGGCACCGCGACAACCCCCACCCGGCGCTGGCCACCCTCCGCGAGCACCTCGCCACCACGACGGCCGGCCCCGACGCCACCGGGACCTGGACGCCGGACTGGGTGCTCCCCCGCTGACCCGCCCGCTGCGGCGGGAGCCGACGCGGCCGGCGGCGGGGCCGTGCCCTCGGTCAGTGGGCCGCCGCGTCGAGGTTCATCGCCCGCACGGCGCCGAGCGACCTCATGAAGACGGCGGCCTCGTGGAGGGTGAACCCCTCGCTGCCGTTCGTCAGCCGCCCGTCCAGGGAACGGGAACGGCCCGGCACCGCGGGTGCGGTGCCGGGCCGTGGCCGTGCTGGGGGCGTTGCGGGGGGTCAGCCCTGGCGGGCCTTGAAGCGGGGGTCCTTCTTGTTGATCACGTAGGTGACGCCCCGCCGGCGCACCACCTGGGCGCCCGGCTTGGCCTTCAACGAACGCAGGGACTTGCGTACCTTCATCGCGGTCTCCTCCCGGGAGGTCGAACGGGTCGTGCCGTCAGTGGCGGTCGGTGGTGGTGCGGCCGTAGCGGCGCTGGAAGCGCTCCACCCGGCCGGCGGTGTCCACGACGCGCGTGGTGCCGGTGTAGAACGGGTGGCTCGCCGAGGAGATCTCGACGTCGACGACCGGGTAGGTGGTGCCGTCCTCCCACTCGACCGTGCGGTGGGTGTCGACGGTCGAGCGGGTGAGCAGCTGGAAGCCTGCCGCGCGGTCGCGGAAGACGACGGGGCGGGAGACGGGGTGGATGCCGTTCCTCATGGGGTGTTCCTCCTCGCAGGGCGAGTGTTCTTCGCAGGGAGTGTGTGCTTCGCGGGGGGCGGGGTGCGCGCGGGTCAGCGCTCCTCGCGGAAGAGGACGTGCGCGCCGGCCACCGGGTCGTACTTGCGCAGGACCAGCCGGTCGGGGTCGTTCAGACGGTTCTTGCGGGTCACGTAGGTGACGCCGGTGCCCGCCGTCGACTTCAGCTTGACGACGGGGCGTGTGGTGCTGCGTGCCATGAGGGACTCCTTCCGCCGACCGCCCGAGCCCGTTGACTCGAACATGTCAGACGGTTCTCTCAACACCGTCACCCCGTGATGCATTCCCGGCCCTCACCGCCTCGCGCCGGCCCCGATCGCCGCCCGCTCACGAGCCGCCCGCACCGCCGCCGACAGGCTCGCGATGTCGTACGCCCCGTGGTGCCGGCGCCCGTTCACGAAGAACGTCGGCGTGCCCGCCACCTGGCTGAGGTCCGCCGACTCCACGTCCTCGGCGATCCGCGCCGCGCCCCGGTGGGAGCGCAGGTCCCGGTCGAAGCGCTCGGCGTCCAGCCCGAGGGTGTCGGCGTACGTGCGCAGATGGCCCAGGCGCAGCTCGCCCTGGTGACCGAGCAGCAGATCGTGCATCTCCCAGTAGCGGCCCTGCGCCGCCGCGGCCTCCGCCGCCTCGGCCGCCAGCTGGGCGTGGACGTGCACGTCCGTCAGGGGCAGGTGCCGCCACACGTACCGCACGTCGCCGAAGTCGCCGAGCAGCTCACGGACGACCGGTTCGGCCTGTCCGCAGTACGGGCACTCGTAGTCGCCGTACTCCACGACGGTCACCGGCGCGTGCCGCGGCCCCCGCACGTGGTCGCGGTCGGGGTCGACCGGCACGGCCAGGTCGACGAGCGTCTCCGCGTCGCCGAGCAGCGCCCGCTGCCGCAGCCTGCCCGGCAGCACCGCGAGGACCGCGGTGAGGAGCCGGCTGATCAGGAAGGAGCCGGCCAGGGCGCTCAGGATGCCGATCTTCGCGTCCGCCAGCTGTGTCCCCCTGAAGGCGAGGGTCGCGATGAGCAGGGAGACGGTGAAGCCCGTCCCGGCCAGGGCACCGCCCGCCGCGACGGCTCCCCAGCCGACCGGCGGCCGGACCCGCCCCCGGCTGACCCCGTACGCCAGCGCGGACGCCCCGACGACGCCCAGCGGCTTGCCGACGAGGAACGCGAGCAGGATGCCGAGCGTGACCGGCGAGGTGAACGCCCGCTCCAGTTGGCCGGCGTCGAGCGGGATACCGGTGTTGGCCAAGGCGAACAGCGGGACGACGAGATAGCTGGTCCACGGGTGGTACAGGCCCTGAAGCCGGTCGTTGGGCGAGATCGCGGACGCGAGGCCGGCCTGCGCCGAGCGTGCCAGCTCGGGCGTCGGCTGCTCTCGGAACATCCGGAACAGGCCCGTGGCGTGTTCCAGGTCGGCGCGTGCCGCCGGGTACGCGTAGGTGATCAGGCCCATGGCGAGGCCGATGACCACGGGATCGACACCCGACTCCAGCAGCGCGACCCAGGTGACGAGCGCGAGCAGCGCGTAGACCAGGCCACGGCGCACCCCGAGCGCACGGGCGAGCAGGATGACGCCGAACACCGCGACCGCGATGAGCAGCGCCGGTACGTCGACGCGCTCGCTGTAGGCGACGGCGATGACGCCCAGGGCGACGAAGTCGTCGACGACCGTGATCGTCAGGATGAAGATCCGCAGCCCGCTCGGCAACCGGTGCCCGGCGACGGCGAGCATGCCGAGGGCGAAGGCGGTGTCGGTGGACATCGCCGCGCCCCAGCCGTGCGCGGACGGGTGCCCCGCGTTGACCGCGAGAAAGAGGGCGACCGGGACGGCCATGCCGCTGATCCCGGCGGCGAGCGGCAGGGCCAGACGCCGGCGGTCGCGCAGTTCGCCCATGTCGAACTCGCGGCGCGCCTCCAGTCCGACGACGAAGAAGAACAGCGCCATCAGACCGCTGTTGATCCACTCCCGCAGTGAGAGGGACAGACCGTGGGTGCCGATCCCGACGGACAGGTGCGTCTCCCAGAACGACGCGTAGCCCGCGGGCGCCGCGTTGGCCCACAGCAACGCGACGAGCGCCGCCGTCACGAGGACGGCGGCGCTACCGGTCTCGGTCCGCAGGAAGTGGCGCAGCGGCGAGCGGGAGCCGGCGCAGGCGGTCTGGCCCGAGAGGTCGTCGGGTGCGAACGCCGTGCTCATCCGTGCTCATCTCCACCTCGTGCCGAGTCTCGTGCCGGCCGGCACTGCCGTGGCAACAGCGGCGGGTGGGGCGTTCATTCCGGGGGTGGAGACGCGGGAGGGGGCGGACGGGCCCGTGCCGGTCGTCAGGACAGGTACCGCTCCACCTGCGACGCCGGGCGCACCTGGGCCTCTTCGGGGTCCTGGCCGGCGGCGGCGCGGGCCCGGCGCTGCCGCAGGAGGTCCCAGCACTGGTCGAGCTCGGTCTCCAGCCGCGCCAGCCGTTCCTGCTCGGTCGGCTGGTCGATGCCGTGGTCCGCCAGACGGTCCCGCAGGTCCTTCTCCTGGTTGATCATCTCCGTGATGCGTCCGAGGATCTGCTTCTCGGCCTCGGCGCCGGGTCCCGTCGTCATGTCTCTCTCCCCAAGCCGTGATCCGACCTCAATCAGTCGATTCATGTATTGAACAGCAGGTTCGAGCCGTTCGCCACGGCGGGACGAGCGATGATCGTTTCCGCCGGGGGATGCCTGGGGAGGCACGGGATGCCGGGGGGCACCTCAGGACGTGAGAACGACCCGGCCGCCGGTCCGGCCGCCGCTGTCGCCCGTGACGCACTCCTGGTAGGGGTTCGGGTCGCCCTGGCGCTCCTGGCACGTCCAGGTGGTCGCCCCGACACGGATCGCGGCGGGCGCGCCCGCCCTGCTGGACGCGGACTTGGTGTAGGTGCTCGCGACCTCCAGGGCGGTGGCGCAGGACCCGGCCGGGTCGGTCCAGACCGCCAGCCCGGTGGCCTTGTCCACACCGCAGAACGTGACCGGCGACCGGGCGGCGGCGCCCGTGCCGGCGAACGCGGGGGCCGGGGCCCCGAGGCACAGCGCGGCGGCGCCCAGCAGGCCCGCGGCCGTCCCCGTCATGATCGAACGCATCACAGGTGTCTCCCTTGCGGTGACGAACGAGCCGGGGCGGGTCAGGCGTCAGTGCGCTCCGCACCGGTGTCCGGCCCTCTCACCGTACGATCATCCACGGGGGCGGGGCGATCGGCACGCCGCCGTCCGCCGGACGGTGCGGCCGGGGCACGAGCGCGGGCGGCCGAGCGGGGCTGACGTGGTCCGACGGCTCATCTCACCGGGCGGTACCGCGCAGCCGGGCGAGTGCGGCGTCCAGGTCGGCCCGGCGGGGGCGGTTGTGGGGCAGCCTGGCGAGCGCGGTCGCCCTTGCGCAGGCGTCGGTGAGGGCGGAGAGGACCGGGCCGGCCGCGATGCCGGCGGACAGCGCGGGGAAGGCCGGGTGGACCGCCACGCCGGGCAGGAGGCCGAGCGGCACGGCCGTGCCGGCGGTGAACCGGGCCTGGCGATCCATGCTCCAGGTGGCCTTCGTGCTGGTTTCGGGCCGGTGGGTGTCGTAGCCCCCGGCGGTCCAGGCGGTGGTTCCTCCGGTGAGGGTGGCGGTGGCGGCGCCGTTCCCGGCGAGGGCGCGGCAGGCGTTCTCCGAGCGGGCTCCGGGGGCGCGGACGAGGGGGATGTCGCCGCGCCCGGCGGCGGTGCGGACGTCGGGCAGGGCCCGGTCGAGCTGGTCCAGCGGGATGGTGAGGGCACCGGGCACGTGTCCGCGCCACCGGCCCGCAGCAGTGCCTCGGCGACTCGGAGCTCGCCGATGACCCGCGGTCGCCGTCAACCGCCGGCCGCGGGTCGCCCCCGGCGCGGGTGCACGCTGACGGCTCCGGACGTGACCGTGGAGGACGTCACGGTCCGCACCGGCACCCCCTGCGCCCGAGCGGGCTCACGGCCGCCTGCCGCCGGAAGTGCCGGTCCGCCGGGACGCCGGGCGCGGCCGGGGATGGCCGGCGATCGGGTCGGTCAGGGGAGCCCGGGGCTCGTACGCGCGGGCGACGGTGTCCTGCGGCCCTCGTCCGGTGCCGGGCCGGCCGGCCCGGACCGCGCGGCGGGTCCCGTTTCCGGCACCCGGCGTCCCCGGGCCGACTCGGTGCTCTCGCCGAGGAAACCGCCCGACTGGTGCTGCCAGAGCCTGGCGTAGGCGCCGTCCGCGGCGATCAGTTCCTCGTGGGTGCCCTGCTCGACGACGTTTCCGCGGTCGAGGACGACGAGACGGTCCATGCCGGCGACGGTGCTCAGCCGGTGGGCCACCACGAGGGCGGTACGCCCGTCCATCAGCCGCCACAGGGCGTCCTGGACGAGGAGTTCGCTCTCCGAGTCCAGCGCGCTGGTCGCCTCGTCGAGCAGCAGCACCGGGGCGTCGCGCAGGATGGCCCTGGCCAGGGCGACCCGCTGGCGCTGGCCGCCCGAGAGTTTGACCCCCCGCTCCCCCACCAGCGTGGCGAAGCCGTCGGGGAGCTGGTCGGCGAACTCGGTGACGTGCGCGGCCGCGGCCGCCTCGCGGATCTCCTCGTCGGTGGCGCCGGGCCGGGCGAACGCGATGTTGTCCCGCAGGCTGCGGTGGAACATGGCGGGTTCCTGCGGGACGTAGGCGATCAGTGAGCGCAGGTCGCTCTGGCGCAGCCGGCTGATGTCCTGACCGCCGATCAGGATGCGTCCGCCGTCGACGTCCGACATCCGCAGCAGCAGTCGGGTGAGGGTGGTCTTGCCGCCGCCGGACCTGCCGACCAGACCGATCCGTGCGCCGGCGGGCACGTTCAGGTCGAGTCCCTGGAAAATGGGCTTCGCACCCGCGTGGGCGAACGTCACCGCCTCGAAGCGGATGCCCGTGTCCCGCGGTGCGAGCGGTTCGGGCTCCGCCGGGTCGAGCACGGTGGGCGGCTCCAGCAGCAGTTCGGTGAACTGCGCGGCCTCGGTCATCGAGCTTTCCAGACGCCGGTAGATCTGGTTGAACTCGAACATGATCTGGGTGGCGTTGGAGTAGTAGGTGAAGCTGACGACGATCTCCTCGACGCCCTGGCCCGAGCCGCCGAAGGCGACGGCCACCAGCAGACCGAGCACGTTGGTCAGCACGGACATGGGGGCGACCAGGGTGTCGACGCGCAGGTTGCCGTAGTCCCACGACCTCAGCGTCAGGCGGCGGGAGTCCGCGACTCGGCTGCGGTGTTCGTCGGCCTCCCGCCGCTCCGCCGCGAACGCCCGGATGGTCTCCATGTTCATCAGGCTGTCGGCGACATGGCCGGAGACCCGGGCGATCGCCGCCTCACGTTCGTTGACGAGCCTCTGCCTGCGGCGGATCAGAGGCGTCGCGGCGACCACGGTCAGCGCGATCATCACGAGCAGGCCGACGACGAGCATCGGCTGGTAGCTCCACAGCACCACGGAACCGAACACGAGGGGGACGAGACTGCCCACGATCCGGTACGTCACCGTGTCGACGAAGTCCTCGAAGCGCTTGCCGTAGCTGAGCACCCGTTTGGTCAGGGAGCCGGCGAAATTGTCGTGGAAGAACGCCGCGTCCTTGGCCAGGAGTTCGTCCATGCCGCTCACGTACAGGTGTTCCATGCCGAGGGCGTCCAGGCGGTTCAGGCAGTGCTGCCCGACCCGCCACACGGCCTCGGCGAGCAGCAGCGTCACACCGAAGCCCAGCACGTACGGCAGTGCCGGGCCGAGGGTGAGTCCGCCCTCGCCGGCGGCCTGTCCGGCCAGTTTGGCGATCAGCAGGGGGGCGACGTAGCGGATGCCGATGTTGCCCACGGCCGGCAACAGCAGCGCGGGCAGGGTCAGCGGTCGTAGTCGCAGCAGTTCCCGGCCGTAGCGGCGCAGCGCCAGAACGACCGCGCTCCTGCCCGGCGCCGGCCCGCGTGCGTCTGTTGTCCCCATCACACTCCCGGAGGTTCGGAGACGTCGAAGTCTCCCGTCCGCGGAGTTTCTCAGTCCAGGCATTTAGCGCGGAACGGCGAGAACCGGACAGGCGCGCCGCGTTCAGGACACCCGGCGGGCGAGTCCGGTGGCGGTGGCCGGCATGCCGCCGCGGCCGGTTCCGTCATAGTGCGGACGCTGCGCACTAAGTGACGCTATGTTGGCGCTCGCAGGCGTCATCAGCGACGAAAGGCCCACCGCCATGTCCCGCCTCAACATCGCCCTCCTGACCCTCACGGCCGTCCAGAACGTCCAGGTCGCCGACCAGGTCCGCCGTGACCCGGCCGTCGTCAAGGCGGCCAGGCGGTTCGCCGAGGACAGCGCCCAGGCCTTCCGCTCCGGTGGTGCGCTGGTCCGCGAGGCGCAGGCCTCCTGGCGTCGTCACAGCCCGCTGGCCAAGGAGGCCGGAACCGGTGACTGATGTCAGCCCGGAGGCGATGGGCCTCGTCATCCGCGAGCACCGCCTGGCCCTGACACCGCCGATGACCCAGGAAGAGCTGGCCGCGCGGGCCGATTACGGGAAGGGCGGCGCGGTGTCGATCTCCCGGATCGAACGCGGGCTCATCAGCCCCGGCGAGCGCCGTCTGGCCGCCATCGCCCTCGCCCTGCGACTGACTCCGGCGCAGCTCACGCAGGAGGCGGAGGAGCGCACCAGGTCCCTCGCCCGTGAGCGCGGCCAGCGGCCGGTGAAGCTGCGCGACCAGGTCGCGGAGACGAAGAGGCGCCACGCCGCGATCAACGAGAAGGTCGCCCAGCGGTCCCAGATCACCCAGGAACTCGGAGAAGCCTTCAACCATGTCCACGACTCCGCCCGCGACGAGTTCTTCCTGAGGTTCGTGGAGCTGGCCGAGAGCATCAGCGGGGCGCCCGAGCCCGAGCGGCCCGGTGAGGAGGAGATCGAGAGCACGGGCGAGACCCCCACCGCGATCCGTGTCGAGGCCATGTCCGCCGGGATCGCCAACGCGATCCGGGGTGCCGCCGCCGGAGGCGCGACGGGGGCGGCAGTCGGCGGCGCCGCCGCCTACGGTGCGTTCACGGCCGCCGCGTTGCTCGGGACCGCCTCCACCGGAGCGGCCATCTCGACGCTGTCCGGCGTCGCCGCGACCAACGCGACCCTGGCCCTCCTCGGAGGGGGGACGCTGGCCGCCGGCGGTGCGGGCATGGCGGGTGGAGTGCTCCTGCTCACCGGGATGGTCGCCGCCCCGGCCGCAGCGCTGGCGGCCGCCGGCTTCTACGTCCTGAGGCAGCGCCGGACCAAGAGGGAGGAGGAGCGGCTCCGCACCGAGGTGGAGGTCGCGGAGGCGGCTCTGAACCAGTCGCAGCACGGCTTCGACACGATGATCGACGTACTGCACCGCGCCACGGCCATCATGGAGTACGTCAGCGTCCACGGCACCCACGCCCTGGAGAAGTGGAGGGCCGGTCTGCCGCCGGAGCCCCGGGACTGGGAGTCGCTCGGGCACGAAGGGCAGGCCCGGTACCGGGAGTTCCTGACCGTGGCGGGCTGCCTCGTCGCCGTGAGCAGCATCAACGTCAGCGCTCTGCTCACGGCGGAGCCCGGCGCGCTGCGCGAGATGGACGAGGCCGTCGACGCGACGCTGCGCTACGCGGACAGGACCATCAAGTCGATCGTCTGAGTCCCGAGGTGGTCGCCGTCGCGCGGACGTGGTGCCGCGGCGTTGTCAGTGGCGTGCCGCATGATGCGACAGATCCACGCCGAGAGCGATCCGGACCGCATGGACCCGGGTGTGCTCTGGCTGATCACGGGACTGGGCTCTGGCCAAGATCTTGTGATCCACGCGGCGATCCTCCTGTTGCGCCGGTAGGTTGGGGGGGCTATGGCGCTGGCGCACATCTCCCTGCTGGTGGCTTCGGGGCCGGTCGAAATGCCGCCTGCCGTGACGTGCGTCAGGTCGTTCGCCTCTCAGCCGATCGATCGGTTCTCCTGAAGATCCTGCGCTCCGGGGCCGGTCACGTCAGGTCAGGTCAGGTCAGGTCATGAGGAGCATCCGTTTGCGGAGCAGGTCGAGGTCGGCTCGGCCGTCGCCCTTCCGCTTGATCAGCTTGATGCGGGTGACCCGGCCCTCGACCTGGCCCGAGCTCCAGGAGCTGGACAGGCCGGCGACGACTGCGTCCTGGTCCCGGCGAAGTCGCGGACGTGTCTGGCCGCGGCGTCCTCCCCTCCCCGGTAAACCGGTGTACGGAGCGACCCGGTACGGGGATCATGGAACGGCCCGTGTCACGTCGACCGCTGGGAAGCCCTTCGCCATGCCCGTACCCGCCGACCCGACGGTCCTGCACCCGATGCCCGAGCAGCCGCGGGTGGTGCTGCTCAAGCCGCTGGTGAAGTCCCCGCTGATCGAGGCCGGGGAGTTCTCCTACTACGACGATCCGGACCACGCGACCGCGTTCGAGACGCGCAACGTGCTCTACCACTACGGGCCGGAGAAGCTGGTCATCGGCAAGTTCTGCGCGCTGGGCACGGGCGTGCGGTTCATCATGAACGGCGCCAACCACCGCATGGACGGCCCCTCGACGTTCCCCTTCCCCACCATGGGCGGCTCCTGGGCCGACCACTTCGACCTGCTCACCGGCCTGCCGAACCGCGGGGACACCGTCGTCGGCAACGACGTGTGGTTCGGCCACGGCGCGACGGTCATGCCCGGGGTGCGCATCGGGCACGGCGCGATCATCGGCACCGGGGCCGTGGTCACCGGCGACGTGCCCGACTACGGCGTCGTCGGCGGCAATCCGGCCCGCCTCATCCGCACCCGCCACACCCCCCGGGACGTCGCCCGGCTGCTGGCGGTGGCCTGGTGGGACTGGCCCCTGGAGCACATCACCGAGCATGTGCGGACCATCATGTCGGGCAGCGTCGCCGACCTGGAGGCCGCAGCCCCGGGCGGTCGCTGACGTCAGCGGCCGGGGCCGCTCCTCCAGCGGTAGGTGGCGAAGGAGTCCGCCGGGACCGTCACCACGAACGACCGGCCGGCGACGGTGATCCGGACCTTGCCGTCGGTGTGGGTGCTGTTGCCGAGGACCGCGACGAAGGAGCCGTCCTTCTTGCGGTAGACGACGTTGCCGATGCCGTGCTCGGCGGCGCTGGATTCGAGGCGTACGTCGCCGGGCGCGAGGTACTTGGCGAACTGCCCGATCGGGTACAGCTCGTCGCGGACGGTGAAATGGCGCGTGGCCGTGTTCACCGTCACCAGCCGGTCCCGCCACTTGGTGGTGGCCGCGACCTGGTTCCAGTCGACGTCGTTGTCCCGGGCCGGTGTCCAGTGCAGCGTGCCGCCGTCCTGGTCGGTGGTCTGGGCCCACAGGATGTAGGAACCGGCGTCGAGGCGGAAGTCGTCGAGGATGGTCGAGGGCGACAGGTCGCTCGTCTCGGTGAGCTGGACCGGCTTGCCCGTCTGCTCGTAGGCGTCGCGCATGACGGTCGGGTCGCCCCAGTAGGGGTGGAAGGCGATGGCGTCGGCCGCCTCGCGGACCTGCGCGCCGGTCACCGAGCCGTCGGGGGCGTCGTCGAAGATGCGGTGGTAGTTCTTGGTCGCCTCGCTGTGGGGGTCGCGCCAGTCCCAGAAGTTGAAGTCATGCACGTACAGCCCGGTGTTCAGCCGCGCGGCCCGGAACTCCCGCTTGATCGCCAGGGCCAGCTTCTGCTGCTGGGCGACGCTGATGTCCATGGCCGGGTAGACGACGTCCATGCCCGGCTCGTTCAGCAGGGTCAGGGCGTCGACCCGGATGCCGTGCCGGGCGTACGCCTGGACGAACTTGACGTAGTAGCGGGCGAAGACGTCGATGCAGTCGTCCCGCAACTTGCCGGCCTGGTAGTACTCCGTGCTGCTCCCGGGCTTGAGCGCGACCTGCCCGGTGAACCGGTTGTTCGTCTTCATCCACGCCGGTGCGCTCCACGCGGACGCGAAGAAGGTGGCGTGGGGGTTGTAGCGCTGGATGAGCTTGACCGTGTCGATGATGTGCAGGTCGACGTCCCGCCGGATGGAGAAGTGCTTCAGCCCGAAGTCGTCGGTGACGCCGGCGGGCAGGTCGTCCTCCGACCAGAACGGCAGGTGCTCGATGAGGTCGGGGCTGCCGATCGTCAGCCTGAACCGGTCCAGGCCCGCGCCGTGCACGGGGTCGACGAGGAGCCGGACGGCCTTCTCCCGTTCGGCGGGGGTGAGCTTCCACAGGTTGGACACGCTTGTCTCGTCCAGGGAGAAGCCCACGCCCGCGTACTGCTGCCGGACGGCCTTCGGGTCCGCGACGACGGTGGCGTCGACCGGGCCGCCGGGGTCGGTGCCGGTCCTGACCTCCGGCAGCGGCACCCAGGCCCGCGCGGCGCCGGTGGAGTAGGTGCCGGTCACGATCCGGCCGTGGCCGGGCGGCCCGCCCGCGGCTCGGTCGGCGTGCGCGGCCGGGCCCGCGCCGACCAGCGCGGACACGGCCATGGTCGCGACGGCCGCTAGTGCGGTGAGATGACGTCCCACGCCTGCTCCCTGGGCTCCGGGGGTGTCGGGGGTCGGCGCCGAACGGTGCCGGTGGCGCGCGACCGCTCCGGATCCAAGCAATTCCGCGGAGTTAAGTCAAGGTTTGAAGTAAGCCTGGCGTGCGCCTTGTTCAGGGCCGGCCCACGGCCGTCCGCGTGTCGCCGCCGGCCTTCTCCAGGCGCCGGGCGGCCTCCTCGGCGGTGCAGTGCGCGAGGAGCATGACGATGGCGGTCTTGGCGTGTCCGCCCGCCGCCCGCAGGGCCCCGGCGGCGGCGTCGGGGTCCGCGCCGGTCGCCTGGACGACCATGCGGCGGGCGCGGTCGAGCAGCTTCTCGTTGCTGGCCCGGACGTCGACCATCAGGTTCCCGTAGACCTTGCCCAGGCGGACCATGGAGGCGGTGGAGAGCATGTTGCAGACCATCTTCTCGGCGGTACCGCCCTTCAGCCGGGTCGACCCGGTGAGGATCTCGGGCCCGGTGGGGACCTCGATGGGGATGTCGGCGTAGCGGCTGATCACGGCGTCGCGGTTGCAGGCGACCGACACCGTTGTCGCGCCCTTGGCGGCGGCGTGCTTCAGTCCGCCGACGACGTAGGGGGTACGGCCGCTGGCGGCGAGCCCGACGACCGTGTCGCGGTCGTCCACGCCGATCCCTTCGAGGTCGGCGGCGGCCCGCTCGGGTTCGTCCTCGGCACCCTCCACCGCGACGACGAAGGCGCCGGGACCGCCGGAGAGCAGGCCCACCACCTGTTCCGGGGCGGTGCCGAAGGTCGGGGGGCACTCGACGGCGTCGAGCAGTCCGATACGGCCGCTGGTGCCGGCGCCGAGGTAGATGAGCCGTCCGCCGCGGCGCAGGGACGCGGTGATCGCCTCGACGGCGGTGCCGATCTCCGCGAGGGCGCCGCGTACCGCGCGGGCGACGGTCTGGTCCTCGTCGTTCATGACCGACAGCAGTTCGCCGACCGGCATGCGGTCGAGATCGACGGTCCGCTCGTTGCGGGTCTCGGTGCCGAGAGTGCTGAGGTCCACGGCGGCTTTCCTTTCCTGGACGGTACGGGGGGTGAGCCGGGGGCTCGGGGTGAGCGGAGGCTAGGGGGGCGGCGGAGGCCCGGGGGGGCGGGGCTGGTGGTCGGACCGGGGGCTCCGCATCGAAACGGGAGGGGTCGGGGGGTGAGCCTGGGGGCTCGGGGGGCTGCTGGTCGGAGCCGGGGCTCCTGGAGTGAGGCGGAGGCGGGAAGTCTGGGTGGTGGAGCGGGGGCTGCGGGCGTGAGCCGGGGGCTCGGAGGCGGGGGTCCGGGTCGAAGCCCGGGGATTCGTGGGCGGGGGCTCCTGGCCGGGGACGGAAGCTCGGTGGCTGCTGGTCGAAGTCGGAGGCTCGGGCCGGCGACGCCGGTTGCTGCTCGGAGCCGGAGGCTCGTCGGCGGGGGCTCGGGGTCGGACGCGCCGGCTGCTGGGGCGGAGGTGCCGGTGCCGGCCGATCGGAGGCATAACGCACCTGCCGAGCACCCCGGCAGGCGTCAGTCGGGCGTCTGCGTGCGGCGTCCCGGTTGCGGGGTGCTGCGGCGGCGGACCGCCTCGTAGGTCTCGTGCAGGGCCGCGGTCGCGGCGTCGTAGCCGCGCTGGGCGACGCCCACGAACAGGCAGTCGACGACGGCGAGCTGGGCGATGCGGCTGACGGTCGCGCCCGACCGGAAGGGCGTCTCCCGGGCGCAGGTCGTCAGCACCAGGTCCGCGCTGCGGGCGAGCGCGGAGCGGGGGACGTTGGTGAGGGCGATGGTGGTCGCGCCGCGCTCGGCGGCGGCCTGGAGCGGCTCGACGGTGTCCTCGGTCTCCCCGGAGTGGGATATCGCGAGGGCCACGTCGCCGGGTCCGAGCAGCGCCGTCGCGGTGAGGGCCGCGTGCCGGTCGGTCCAGATGAACGCCATGTGGCCGATGCGGTGCAGCTTCTGGTGCAGGTCCTGGCCGACGAAGGCGCTCGCGCCGACGCCGAAGATGTCGATCCGCCGCGCTCCCGCCACCGCGTCCACCGCACGGCCCAGGACGTCGATGTCCAGCCCGGCCCCGGAGTCCTCCAGGGCCCGCACCTCGTTGTAGACGATCTTCTCGACGATCTCGCTCAGCGTGTCGGTGGCGCTGATGTCGGTGCTCGGCATCGGGCGCTCGCCGTCGAGGGCGTGTTCGCGGGCCGCCGCGGCGGCGAGAGCGAGGCGCAGCTGGGGGTAGTTGGTGATGCCTATCGTCCGGCAGAAGCGCATCACCGTGGCCACGGAGGTGTCCGCCCGCCGGCCGAGCGCGCTGATGGACAGCTCCGACGCCTGCGCGGGATCGGCCAGGACGACGTCGGCCACCCGTCGTTCCGACGGTGCCATGGCGGGCAGTTCGGCGCGGATGCGCGCCAGGGTCCCGGCGGGGGACTCGTCCGCCGGCCGGGCCGGGGTGCGGGGTGGTTTCTGGCCGGCCATGGACCGCTGCCTCCTGGGTGAACGCCCGACTGGGTGGCGCCACAGTAACCACGCCCCGCGAGCGGCGTCAAAAATTTACGGGACTCACTCGATGACGTTACTTATTGACATCCGGAGGTCCGCCTTCTGATACTCGCTGCACCGCGATCCGCGCCGGCCACCGGTCTTCCGGCCACTGGTGACCGTTCGACGTGACGGATCCCTGGACACACGAAGGCGTGCCGCATGACAGCAGCAGTCGCGGTGGACCTGGGCAAGACCGGCTGCCGTGCCGTGCTGTGGGACGGCGCCGGCCCTGCCCGAGACGTCCACGAGGTGCCCGGCGCCCCCGGGCTCGCCACCGACGACGGGGTGACGACGGCCCGCGCCGCCGTACTCGCCGCCGTCCGGCCCCTGCTGGCGCGGGAGCCGTCCGTCCGGCCGTCGGCCGTCTGCGTGGGCGCGGCGGGAGCCGCCACCGCACCGGACGCGGCCCGTGCCCTGGCCGGGCTGCTCCTGGACGATCTGTCCGCCGAGGAGGTGGCCGTGACCAGCGACGCGGTCACCGCCCACGCCGGTGCCCTGGCCGGCCGTACCGGCGTCGTGCTCGCGATCGGCACCGGCGCGGTGGCCATCGGCATCGGGGACGACGGCGCGTACGCCCGCGTCGACGGCTGGGG
Organism: Streptomyces sp. NPDC047841; assembly: GCF_040704085.1. Classification (NCBI taxonomy): domain Bacteria; kingdom Bacillati; phylum Actinomycetota; class Actinomycetes; order Kitasatosporales; family Streptomycetaceae; genus Streptomyces; species Streptomyces sp. NPDC047841. The sequence goes on along the minus strand of NZ_JBEYRP010000020.1, from coordinate 101,882 downwards.
TCCCTGGCTCGGCGACGAGGGCAGCGGCGCCTGGATCGGCGCCGCCGGGCTGCGGGCCGCGCTGCGCGCCCACGACGGACGCGGCCCGGACACCGCGCTGCTGGCCGCCGCGACCGAGCGCTTCGGCGACCCCGACCGGCTGCCGTCGGCCCTGGGCCGCGACGGCAACCCCGCCCGTACCGCCGCGTCCTTCGCGCCGGACGTCGCGCGCACGGCCGCGGCGGGTGACCCCACGGCCTCGGCGATCGTCCGGGACGCCGCCACGGCGCTCGGCGAGGCCGTGCTCGCCGCGGCCCGCCGGATCGGCGGCGACGGCCTCGACGTCGCCGTCACCGGCGGGCTCACCGGCCTCGGCGAACCGCTGCTCGGGCCGCTGCGCTCGGCGCTCGCCGGCTTCCCTCGCCCCCTGCGGCTGCGCCCCCCGCTCGGCGACCCGCTGGACGGCGCGTGCCTGCTGGCCCTGGACGCCCGCGGGCCGCACGAACCGCATGTCGTCCGCGTCCGGCGGACGGCCCCCTTCCCCCCTGTCCCCACCCCGCCGGTCTCCCCGCCGGCCGTTGCTTAGGAGAGAGCGTGCGCCAACTCGACCTCGTGGTGATCGTCGTCTATCTGGTGGCGATCGCCGTGATCGGACTGCGCCTGGCCGGCCGGCAGAAGACGTCGAAGGAATACTTCGTCGGCGAGGGCGGCATGCCGTGGTGGACGGTCTCGTTCTCCGTGGTCGCCACCGAGACCAGCGTGCTCACCGTCATCAGCGTGCCCGGCGGCGCGTACAGCGGACAGGGCTTCGGCAACGTCGAACTGGCCCTCGGCTACGTCATCGGCCGCGTCGTCGTGGCCACCGTACTCATCCCCCTGTACAAGCGGGGCGGCTTCGTCAGCGCCTACCAGTACCTCGGGACCAGGTTCGGGCTGAAACTCCAGGGGCTGGCGTCGGTCACCTTCGTCTTCACGCGTCTCCTCGCCGAGGGCGTGCGGCTGTTCGCCTCCGCGATCCCGATCAAGCTGCTGCTCGACGAGTTCGGCGTGCACGCGGGCTACCGCGTCATCATCATCGTGCTCACGGTGATCACCGTCGTCTACACCTACCTCGGCGGCATCAAGGCGGTCATCTGGACCGACGCCATCCAGATGGGCCTCTACCTGGGCGGCGCGGTCCTCGCCATCGCCGTCCTGTCCGGGCACGTCGGCGGCGCCGGCTTCTCGCACGCCCTGCACGCGGGCGAGTTCCGGCTGTTCGACACCGACTTCACCCTGGCGCACATCCTGACCAGCCCGTTCGCGCTGCCCACCGCGATCGTCGGCGGCGCGATCTTCGCCATGGCCAGCCACGGCTCCGACCAGCTCATCGTCCAGCGCATCCTGGCCACCCGCTCCCTGCGCGACGGCCAGAAGGCGATGATCGCCTCCGGCGTCTTCGTCACCGTCCAGTTCGCGGCGTTCTCCCTGGTGGGCGCGCTGCTGTGGTCGTACAACGACGGCAAGAGCTTCAAGGAGCTGGGCCTGAACAGCTCCGACAACCTGTACCCGAACTTCATCCTGCACGGCCTGCCGGTGGTGGTCTCCGGCCTGCTCGTGGCCGGCATCCTGGGCGCCGCCATGGGCTCGCTGTCCTCGGCGCTGAACTCCATGTCGAACTCGACCGTCGCCGACATCATCCACAGCTTCTTCCGCACGACGCCGTCCGAGGCGTCCCTGCTGAAGCTCGCCCGGGTGATGACGCTGGTGTGGGCGGCGCTGATGGCGGTCTTCGCCTGCGCGTTCAGCACCAGCACGGGCAACGTCTACCTGACCGGCCTGACCATCGCCGGCTACACCTACGGCGCCCTGCTCGGCGCGTTCCTGCTCGGCCGGATCGTCCGGCGCGCGGGCGAGGCCGACTCCGTGGTGGCGTTCCTGGTGACGGTCGCGGTGATGACGTACATCGTGCGCGAGGTCAAGATCGACGTGACCGTGGGCGGCGCCACGGTGCCGACGGCCATCGCCGCCCAGTGGCTGGTTCCGATCGGCGTGGTGGTGACCCTGGTCGTCGGCGGTCTGATGAGCCTGTTCCACCGCGCCCCCGAACCTGGGGCGGCCCGGCCGGCCGACGGCGAACCGGGCCCGGACGAGGGGCGGGTCGCGGCAGCCGTCCGCCAGGACTGATCCCCGCCCGGCAGGGGGCGGACCGGACCGGCACGCCCCCGCCGCGCGCCGGACAGCGGTCCGCACCCAACAATCCGGCCCCCTTCCTTCCACGCACGCCCCCGGAGGCACGCACCATGTCCCAGCCGCAGCGCACCGCGTCCGCCGAGCGGGCGGCGGACGGTCCCGAAGGCGCCATGCGGGTGATCGGGCTGATGTCCGGCACGTCGTACGACGCCATCGAGGCGGCCGCCGCCGACCTCACCCTGGACGGCGACACCCTGCTCCTGCGCCCCCTCGGCCACCTCTCCGTGCCCTACCCGCAGGACCTGCGCGCCCTGATCGCCGCCACGCTGCCGCCGGCCGCCACGACCACGCAGGCCGTCTGCGCGCTGGACAGCGGCATCGGGCAGGCCTTCGCGGGAGCGGCGGCGCGTGCCCTGCGGGAGCTGTGCGCGGGGGCGGCGGACCTGGTGGTCTCGCACGGCCAGACCCTGCACCACTGGGTGGAGGACGGCGTCGTGCGCGGCACCCTGCAACTCGGCCAGCCGGCCTGGATCGCCGAAGAGACCGGGCTGCCCGTCGTCTCCGACCTGCGCAGCAGGGACGTCGCCGCCGGCGGCCAGGGCGCCCCGCTGGTCGGCCTGACGGACAGTCTGCTGCTGCGCGCCCTGCCCGGCACCCCGGCGGCGCTGAACCTCGGCGGCATCGCCAACGTCACCGTCCTCGCGCCCGGCGCCGAACCGCTGGCCTTCGACACCGGCCCCGCCAACGCCCTGCTCGACGCAGCCGTACGGCACTTCACCGGCGACGGCGCCGCCTACGACGCGGACGGACGCCGGGCCGCCGCCGGGAACGTCAGCCCCGGACTCCTCCGCTTCCTGCTGGCCGACCCCTACTACCGCAGGCCCGCACCGAAGACCACCGGCAAGGAGCACTTCCACCTGCCGTACCTGCTGCGGGCGCTCGACGCCGTACCCACGCCCGCCACCGACGACGTGCTGGCCACGCTGGCCCGGCTGACCGCCGTGACCGTGGCCGACGCCTGCCGGGCCCACGGGGTCACCCAGCTCGTCGCCTCCGGCGGCGGCACCCGCAACCCGGTGCTCATGCGCATGATCGGCGAGGAGCTGCCCGGCGTGCCGGTGCGCCGCAGCGACGACCTGGGGCTGCCCTCCGACGCCAAGGAGGCCCTGGCCTTCGCCGTCCTGGGCTTCCTCACCGTCCACGGCCTGCCCGGCACCCACCCCTCCGCCACCGGCGCCGCCAGGGCCACGCTGCTCGGCAGCATCACCCCCGGCCTGGCGCCGCTGCGCCTGCCCGCCCCCGTCGCACAGCCGCCGCACCTGCTGCGGATCGTCTGATCCCATCCGAGGACCCATGACCCCCTCCGACGCCCCCTCCGCCGCCGCGCACGCGCAGGACCGGCCCGACCGCCTGGCCGAGCTGCTGTCCGCGTGCGTCGACGACCCGGCCAGGGTCACGACCGACGTTCCCCGCAGGGTCGCCGCCGCCCACGACGCCTCGCCGTACCTGTTCACCCCGCGCGCGGTGGTGCGGGCCGTGTCGGCGGCCGAGGTGGGCGCCCTGATGGCCGGCGCCCGCGCGGCCGGGCTGCCGCTCACGCTGCGCTCGGGGGGCACCAGCCTCGCCGGGCAGGCGGGTGGCGACGGCATCCTCGTGGACGTCCGCAGCGCGTGGCGCGCCGCCGAGGTCCTCGACGACGGGCTGCGCGTGCGGGTACAGCCGGGGCTGACCGTGCGGCAGGTGAACGCGCGGCTCGCCCGGTACGGGCGCCGGCTCGGCCCCGACCCGGCCAGCGAGTCCGCCTGCACCATCGGCGGTCTGGTCGCCAACAACTCCAGCGGCATGAACTGCGGCACCCGGGACAACGCCTACCGGACCATGGAGTCCCTCCAGTTCGTGCTGCCCTCCGGCACGGTGGTCGACACCGCGCTGCCCGACGCCGACGAGGCGCTGCGCGCCCGCGAACCCAAACTGCACGCGGGCCTGCTGCGGCTGCGCGACCGCGTGCGCGGCTCGGCCCGGTCCCGGGCCACCGTCGAGCGGCTGTTCTCGATGAAGAACACCATGGGCTACGGCCTCAACTCGTTCCTGGACCACGACGAACCCGCCGCCGTCCTCGCCCACCTGATGATCGGCAGCGAGGGCACCCTCGGCTTCGTCGGGGAGGCCGTCTTCCGCACCGTCCCGCTGCTGCCGCACACAGCCACCGGCCTGCTGGTGCTGCCCGGGCTCGCCGAGGCCACCGACGCCCTGCCCGCGCTGCTCGCCGCCGGTGCCCGCACCGCCGAACTCCTCGACGCGGCGTCGCTCCGGGTGGCGCAGCGGTCCCCCGACCCCGTCGACGAGGTGCGCGGCCTGCGCGTGGAGCGGCACGCGGCCCTGTTGGTGGAGTTCGCCGAGGAGGACCCCGGGCTGCTGGCGGAGCGGGTGGCGGACGCGCGGCGGGTCCTGGACCGGCTGCCCGCCGTCGGCGACACCGCGCTCGTGGGCGACCCGCGCGCCCGGGCCCGGCTCTGGCACCTGCGCAAGGGCCTGTACACCGCCGTCGCGGGCGCGCGCCGCCCCGGCACCACCGCGCTGCTGGAGGACATCGCGGTGCCCATGGACCGGCTCACCCGCACCTGCGAGGGCCTGACCGGGCTCTTCGACCGGTACGGCTACCAGGACGCGGTGATCTTCGGCCACGCCCGCGACGGCAACCTCCACTTCATGCTGACCCAGGACTTCGACTCCGCCGCCGAGGTCGAGCGCTACGCCCGGTTCACCGACGCCATGGTGGACCTCGTCCTGGACGCCGGGGGCACGCTGAAGGCCGAGCACGGCACCGGGCGGGCCATGGCGCCGTTCGTGCGCCGGCAGTACGGCGACGAGCTGTACGACGTCATGCGCGAGCTGAAGCGGCTGTGCGACCCGCACGGGGTGCTCAACCCGGGTGTGCTCCTGGACGACGACGCGAGCGCGCACCTGCGCAACCTCAAGAGCATCCCGGAGGTCGACCCCGCCGTCGACGCGTGCGTCGAGTGCGGCTACTGCGAGCCGGTGTGCCCCACCGCCGACGTCACCACGACACCGCGTCAGCGCATCGCCCTGCGGCGCGAGATCGCGCTGGCCACGGCGGCGGGGGACGAGGAGCGGCGGCGCGCGCTGGCGGAGGACTACGGCTACGCGGCCGTCGACAGCTGCGCGGCCGACAGCCTGTGCGTCACCGCGTGCCCGGTCACCATCGACACCGGGGCGGTGATGAAACGCCTGCGCGCCGAGGGGCACGGTGCGGTCGCGCAGCGCGCGGGGGACACGGTGGCCCGGCACTGGGGGACCGCCGTCAAGGCCGTACGCGCCGCCCTGAACACGGCGCACGCCACCCCCTCCCCCGTCCTGCGCACCGCGACCGGCGCGCTGCGCCGGCTGGGAGCGGGCGAGCTGGTGCCGGCCTGGAGCGACGACATCCCGCGTGGCGGCCCCGCCCGCCCCGCGCCCCACCGCCCGGCCGGAGCCCGCGCGGTGTTCTTCGCCGCGTGCATCGGCAGTCTCTTCGCCCCGGAGGACGGCGGACAGGGCAGCCCCGGCGGGGCGACCGGCGCGACCGGGGCCTTCCTGCGGCTGTGCGCGCGGGCCGGGGTTCCCGTCGCCGTGCCCTCCAGGCTGGACGGACTGTGCTGCGGCACCCCCTGGCAGTCCAAGGGGTACACCGCCGGGTACGGCACCATGGCCGCGCGCACCCTGGAAGCGCTGTGGGAGGCGAGCGGGCAGGGCCGGCTGCCGGTGGTGTGCGACGCCTCGTCCTGCACGCACGGTCTGGACCAACTGCGCGACGCCCTCCCGGAGTCCGACCGCGCCCGCTTCGCCGCGCTGCGCTTCGTCGACAGCGTGGTCTTCGCGGCCGAGCACCTGCTCCCGGCCCTGCCCGAGCCCCGGCGCCTGGGCCGCCTCGCCCTGCACCCCACCTGCTCCACGGTGCACCTCGGCATCGAGACCGCCCTGCGCACCGTCGCCGAGGCGGTGAGCGACGAGGTGACGGTCCCCGACAGCTGGGGCTGCTGCGCGTTCGCCGGGGACCGGGGCCTGCTGCACCCGGAGATCACCGCGTCGGCCGTCGCCGCCCAGGCGGCCGAGCTGAACGCGGTCACGTACGACGCGTACGCCTCCTGCAACCGCACCTGCGAACTGGGCATGACCCGGGCCACGGGGCATCCCTACCGGCACGTCCTGGAACTCCTCGACGAGGCGACGGCCTGAGGGGCGTGAGGGGGGCACGGCGTGAGAGGGCCACGGCCTGGGGGGCACGGCGTGAGGGGGAACGGCCTGGGGGCACGGCGTGAGGGGGCACGGCGTGAGAGGGCCACCGCCTGGGGGACGGCCCGGGGCGGCACGGCGGCCCCGGCCCTGCCGAGCTGATGACGGGCCGTCGACGTCGCCGCGTCGCCCCTCGGCTACCGGGACCATCGCCGGCTCGGAGCCTCACCCGCGAGGCGTGCCCGCCCCGGCCCCCTCCGGGCGACGCTTGCCCCTGAAGCCGCAGCGCCCGCCCGCAGCCCGGCACCGCCTCGCCCCAGGCGCCGCGCCCCGCAGCAAGCCGTCCACAGCACCCCGCTCGCAGACCAGCGGCGCTGCCCGGGGGCACCCGCGCCGGTGGCACCCGCGCCCCGGTCCGGTCGCACCCCACCGTGAGGCGACCCGCCCGAATTCGGCCGCACCTCACTTCCCGAGGCGACCCGCCGGGCAAGCCGCCGACACCTCGCACTCCGAACCCCTCGCCGGGCAAGCCGCCCGCACCTCACGCCCCGCGCGCTCCGCCGCGCAGTCCGTCCATGACCAGGTCGAGGAGGCGGGCGGCGCGGGGCTGCCAGTCGTCGTGGGGGTCGAGTTGCCACAGGCCCGCTATGGCGAGGAAGAAGTCGTCCGAGGTGACTCCGGGCCGGATGGTGCCCGCCTCCTCGTTGGCGCGCAGCAGGAGTTCCGCCGCGCGGGCCACCGGGGTGGGCGACGGCTTGGCGGGGCCGCCCGGCGCGCCGGTGACCTGCCGTATCGCGTCGGCCAGCCCGGCCTTGGCCATGGCGAACTCGGCGAGCCGGTCCATCCAGGCGCGCAGGGCCTCGTCGGGCGCCCGGCCGGCGAGCAGGTCCTCCGCGCTGTCCGCGACCTGCCGCATCTCGTGGCGGTAGATCTCCAGGACGAGTGACTCGCGGTTGGGGAAGTTGCGGTAGAAGGTGCCCTGCCCGACCCCGGCCTTCTTGGCGATCACGCTGAGCGGGGCGTCGGCGCAGCGCGACAGCTCGGTGAGCGCCACCTGCAGGATGCGCTCGCGGTTGCGCTGTGCGTCCGAGCGCCGGGGTGAGTCCTTCTGCTGCGGCACTCGTCCTCCTCACGGCGTGGCCGAACCTCGCCCTTGCTAAGCGGACAAGTGTCCGTTACGTTTCCCGTGACCGGACAGTTATCCGTTTAGCTTCACCATAGCGGCTGGGGCGGCCCCGCGGCAGGCGTCGGTCGCCCGCACCGGGGTCCCAGCCCCCGGCACCAAGACCGGCACAGCGCCCTGCGAACACGCCCTTCGAACCCGCACCTTCGCCCCGTCCGTCACGGCACACACCGCACGGCACACACCGCACGGCACACACCGCGCGGCACGCACCGCACGACACACCCCCCGCGCCGGGCCCCCGGCAGCCGGCCCCCGTTTCTGGAAACGCGAAAGAAGCAGCTCATGGCCTCATCGACGTCCAGTGTCATCACCCTGAAGATCAACGGCGAGAAGTACACACTGCCCGTCGACCACCGCACCACCCTGCTCGACGCCCTGCGCGAGCGTCTCGATCTCACCGGCACCAAGAAGGGCTGCGACCAGGGACAGTGCGGGGCCTGTACGGTCCTGCTGGACGGACGCCGGTCCGTCGCCTGTCTGCAACTGGCCGTGGCGGCCGAGGGCCGCGAGATCACCACCATCGAAGGCGTGGCCGACGGCGACCGTCTCCACCCCGTGCAGCAGGCGTTCCTCGACCTGGACGGCTTCCAGTGCGGGTACTGCACACCGGGCCAGATCTGCTCGGCGATCGGGATGATCGAGGAACACGCGGCGGGCTGGCCGAGCGCCGTCACCGAGGACGTCCGCCCCGAAGCGGGGCCACCACCCCTGACCGCCGAGGAGATCCGCGAGCGGATGAGCGGGAACCTGTGCCGTTGCGCCGCGTACGTCTCGATCGTCGACGCGGTGGCCCGCGCGGCCGGGGCCCGCTCGGACGAGGCCCGCGCGCACTCCGCGACGGGCGCCGAGGAGGCCGTGGCATGAGGGAGTTCGACTACCAGCGGGCGCACGACGTCGCCGGGGCCGTCGCCCTGCTCGGCGCCGATCCGGACACCCGCTACCTCGGCGGCGGCACCAACCTCGTCGACCTGATGAAGACCGGCGTCGAGCGGCCCGCGCGGCTCGTCGACATCCGCGAACTCCCGCTGGACGAGATCGAGACGACGCCGGAGGGCGGCCTGCGCATCGGCGCCACCGTCACCAACGGCGACCTGGCCGCCCACCCCGAGGTCCGCCGCCGCTACCCGGCGCTCGCCCAGGCGGTGCTGGCCGGTGCCTCCGGGCAGCTGCGCAACATGGCCACGGTCGGCGGGAACCTGCTCCAGCGCACCCGCTGCGGCTACTTCGCCGACGTCACCCAGCCCTGCAACAAGCGGGTGCCCGGCAGCGGTTGCCCCGCCATCCAGGGCGAGCACCACAACCACGCGATCCTGGGCGCCTCCGACCACTGCGTGGCCGTCCACCCCTCGGACATGGCCGTCGCCCTGACCGCCTTCGACGCCGTGGTCCGGTTCGAGACGGCCGACGGGCCCGGCCGGCTGCCGCTCGCCGACTTCTACCTGCCCGTCGGGGACACCCCGCACCGCGAGACCGCCCTGCCGCCGGGCGCGCTGATCACCGGCGTCACGCTGCCGCCCGCCCCGGTCGCCGCCCGCTCCCGCTACCGCAAGGTCCGCGAGCGCGCCTCCTACGCCTTCGCCATCGGCTCCCTCGCCGCCGCGCTCGACGTCCGGGACGGCGTCGTCCAGGACGCGCGCCTGGCCCTCGGCGCCGTGGCCTCCCGTCCGTGGCGGGCCGCCGCGGCCGAGCGGGTCCTGACCGGCGCACCGGCCACCGCCGAGACCTACGCCGCCGCGGCGGACGCCGAGCTGGCGGCGGCCCGGCCGCTGCCGCACAACGGGTACAAGGTGGACCTCGTCCGCAACCTCGTGGTGGCCGTCCTGACCGAACTCGCCGAGGAGACCGCACGATGACCGCCGTCACCACCGGAACACCCGCGCAGGCGCCCGCCGTCGGCACCGGCCACACCCGTGTCGAGGGCAGGGACAAGGTCACCGGAGCGGCCCGCTACGCGGGCGAGGTGCCCTTCGCCGGCCTCGCCCACGGCTGGCTGGTGCTGTCCACGGTCGCCCGGGGCCGCGTCACCGCCCTCGACACCGAGCCCGTCCTCGCCATGCCGGGCGTCCTGGCCGTGCTGGACCACCGCAACGCGATGCGCCTGGAGACCGACTACACCGGTCTGATGGGCATGCGTCCCGACCCGACCTGCGCGGTCTTCCAGCACGACCGGGTGCCGCACCGGGGCTGGCCGGTGGCGCTGGTCGTCGCGGAGACCTCCGAGCAGGCGCGGGAGGCCGCCGAGGCCCTCGTCGTGCACTACGAACAGGAGCCGCACGACGTCGAGTTCACCGGCGGGCGGCCGGACGCGTACCCGCTGGACGGCCACATGCCGGCGGTGACGGAGAAGGGCGACCTCGACGCCGCCCTCGCCTCCTCGCCCGTCGTCGTGGACGCCGAGTACACCACCCCCGAAGAGCACCACAACCCGATGGAGCCGCACGCGGCGACCGCCCGCTGGGACGGCGGGCAGCTGGAGGTGATCGACTCCAACCAGGGCGTCACCTGGGTCTCCGGCGAACTCGCGAACCTCTTCTCGCTCGACCCGGCCTCCGTGCGGGTGCGCTCCGAGCACGTCGGCGGGGGCTTCGGCAGCAAGGGTGTCCGCGCCCACCAGGTCGCCGCCGTGATGGCCGCGACCGTCCTGCAACGGCCCGTGCGGGTGGTCCTCACCCGGCGCCAGATGTTCTCGCTGGCCGGCTACCGCAGCCCCACCACCCAGCGCGTCCGGCTCGGCGCCGGCCCCGACGGACGGCTGCGCGCGCTGGAGCACAGCGCCGTCAGCGCCACCTCCACGGTGTACGAGTTCATCGAGCCCAGCGCCGGGGTGGCGCGGGTGATGTACGACGCCGAGGCCCACCACACCGCCAACCGCCTCGTACGGCTCGACGTGCCGACCCCGACGTTCATGCGCGCCCCGGGCGAGGCACCCGGGTCGTTCGCGCTGGAGGCGGCGCTCGACGAACTCGCCGAGAAGTGCGGGATCGACCCGGTCGAGCTGCGGCTGCGCAACGAACCGGACAAGGGCCCGGTGTCGGGCCTGCCGTTCGCCGGCCGCAACCTGGCCGCCTGCTTCCGGGAGGGCGCCCGCCGGTTCGGCTGGGCGGACCGGGACCCGCGCCCCGGGGTGCGCCGCGACGGCCGCTGGCTGCTCGGCACCGGTACGGCCGCGGCCTCGTTCCCGGCGGGCGCCGCGCCGTCCACCGCCGCCGCGACCGCGCACCCGGACGGCACCTTCACCGTGCGGATCTCCGCGGCCGACATCGGCACCGGCGCCCGTACCGCGCTCACCCTGGTCGCCGCGGACGCCCTCCAGGTGCCGCCGGAGCGGGTCGAGGTGCGCATCGGGGACAGCGCCTTCGGCCCCGCGATGATCGCCGGTGGCTCCATGGGCACCCGCTCCTGGGCCTGGGCGGTCCGGACCGCCGCCGGTGAACTGCGCGAACGGCTGGCCCTCGGCGCCGACGTCCCGCCGGAGGGGATCACCGTGCGCTCCGACACCGCCGAGGCCATCGCGGCCCTGCCGCGCGCCGAACGGCACTCCTTCGGCGCGCAGTTCGCCGAGGTCGCCGTGGACGTCGGCACCGGTGAGGTGCGGGTGCGGCGCATGCTCGGCGTCTTCGCGGCGGGCCGGATCGTCAACCCGCTCACCGCCCGCAACCAGCTGCGCGGCGGCATGATCTGGGGCATCTCCATGGCCCTGCACGAGGAGGCCCACCGGGACCGCGCCTCGGGCGGCCATGTCGGCGCCGACCTCGCCGGCTACCACGTGGCCACCCACGCCGACGTGCCCCGCGTCGAGGCCGACTGGATCGACGACCCGGACCCGGACGACCCGGTCGGCATCAAGGGCATCGGGGAGGTCGGCGTCGTCGGCGCCGCCGCGGCCGTCGCCAACGCGGTCTGGCACGCGACCGGCGTACGTCACCGCGCCCTGCCCATCCGGCCCGACCGGGTCCTGTCGGCCGCCGCGGGGGCGCCGGATGCTTGACCTGGCCGAGGAGCTGCGCCGCTGGACCGAGGAGGGCCGGGAGTTCGCCGTCGCCACCGTGGTGGCGGTCGGCGGCAGCGCGCCGCGCGGTCCCGGCGCGGCCCTCGCCGTCGACAGCGCGGGCACCGTCATCGGCTCAGTCTCCGGCGGCTGCGTGGAGGGCGCGGTCTACGACCTGTGCCGGGAGGCGCTGCGGACCGGGGAGAGCGTGGCCGAACGGTTCGGGTACAGCGACGAGGACGCCTTCGCCGTGGGGCTGACCTGCGGCGGGACGATCGACGTGCTGGTCACGCCGGTGACCGGCGACGCCCTCGTGCGCCCCGTCCTGCGGCCGGCGCTGTCGGCCGCCGCGCGGGGCGAACCGGCGGCCCTCGCCCGGGTCGCCCGGGGCCCCGCCGAACTCCTCGGCCGGGCCCTGCTGGTCCGGTCCGACGGCACGGTGGAGGGCGGTCTCGGCGGCCGTCCGGAGCTGGACCGGGTGGCGGCGGCCGAGGCCCGAGCGCTGCTGGAGGCGAGCCGCACCGGCACGGTGGAGCTGTCGGCGGAAGGCTCGCACTGCCGTGGCGGTGTGACGCTGCTGGTCGAGTCGAACGTGCCGCCCCCGCGCATGATCGTCTTCGGTGCGGTGGACTTCGCGTCGGCGCTGGCCCGGGCCGGAAAGTTCCTCGGCTACCACGTCACCGTCTGCGACGCCCGCCCGGTCTTCGCCACGCCGGACCGCTTCCCGGACGCCGACGAGGTGGTCGTCGACTGGCCGCACCGCTACCTGCGGAGCACCACGACGGACGCCCGTACGGTCCTGTGCGTGCTCACCCACGACGCGAAGTTCGACGTGCCGCTGCTGAAGGTGGCCCTGCGGATGCGGGTCGCGTTCGTCGGGGCGATGGGTTCGCGCCGCACGCACGAGGACCGCGACCGGCGTCTGCGGGCGGAGGGCCTCACCGAACCGGAGCTGTCCCGCCTCCGCTCACCGATCGGCCTCGACCTCGGCGCCCGCACACCGGAGGAGACCGCCCTGTCCATCACGGCGGAGATCGTCGCCGCCCGGCGCGGCGGAACGGGAGCGCCGCTGACCGGCGGCACGACGCCGATCCACCACGAGAGCGGACACGGGAAGGGGCACGGGGACGGCGGGCACGGGGACGGCGGGCGGGCGGCGGTCGCCTGACGGGGCCGCCCCCGGTGCCCGGCCGGTCAGCGGTGCTGGACGCCCGGCCGGGCGCCGGGGGCGAGGGTCGGTTCGGTGACGGGGACGTCGCCGAGCGCCCGGTCGACAGCGGTCAGCAGGTCGTCGGACAGGTCCACGCCGGAGGCGCCGGCGTTGGCGTGGACCTGCTCGGGGCGGGAGGCGCCGGTGATCGCGGAGGCGACTTCGCCACGGCGCAGGACCCAGGCGAGCGCCAGCGTGGCCATGCTCATCCCGGCCTCCTCGGCGATCGGGACGAGCCGCTGGACCGCTTCCAGGGTGGCGTTGCTGTAGACGAGGTCCTTCGAGACGGCCATGTCGGCGGAGGCGAAGCGGCTGCCTTCCGGTACGGGCTGCCCGGGCTCGTACTTTCCGGTCAGGACGCCCTGGGCGAGCGGGGACCACACGATCTGCGAGATGCCGTGGGCGGCGCAGAGTCCGAAGACCTCGGCCTCGGGGGCCTGCCAGAGCATGGAGTACTGCGGCTGGGAGGAGACGAACAGGCCGGGGCCGGCGACGTCGACCGCGGCCTGGATCTGTTCGGGGGTCCACTCGCTGAATCCGATGTAGCGGGCCTTGCCCTGCTCGACGACCTTCCGGAACGCTTCGACGGTGTCCTCGACCGGCACGGTGGGGTCGAAGCGGTGCGCCTGGTACAGGTCGACGTAGTCGGTTTTGAGCCGGGTGAGGGAGGCGTCGATCTGCCGGGCGATCTGCGCCGGGGACAGGCCCTGGTCGGACGGGTCGTCCGACATCGGGAAGTAGACCTTGGTGGCCAGGACGTAGGAGTCGCGGGGGTGGGCGGAGAGGATCTCGCCCCATGCGGTCTCGGCGGCTCCCCGGCCGTAGATGTTGGCGGTGTCGAAGAAGTTGATGCCGGCGTCGAACGCCGCCTCGGTGCAGGCGCGGGTCGCGTCCGCCTCGATGCCGCCGGAGTAGGTGAGCCAGGACCCGAGGGAGATCTCCGAGACGTCCAGGTCCGAACTGCCGAGCTTGCGGTACCGCATGGGTGCTCCTTGCTCTCGTTGTCTTCCGGTGGTTCCCGGTGGGCGGGGGCGGGGGCGCCCGGTCCAGGATCACGCCGGGCCGGGGGCCGCCGCGAACTCGGCGGTCAGCCCCGCGCCGACGGCGGTGCCTGGAGTCCTTTCAGGAGCAGGGCGACCAGGCGGCGGGGGTCGTAGCGGGGGTCGTTGTCGGCGCCGACGCAGAGGTTGCCGATGCCGCGCATCAGTTCGTACGGCTCGACGCCGGGCCGGATCTCCCCCGCCTCGACCGCCGCGTCGAGCAGTTGCCCGGCGACGGGCAGCAGGCGGTCGAGGAAGTAGGTGTGGAGCGCGGCGAAGCCGCTGCCGTCCGGTTGCGGTGTGTCGGCGAGCCCGTGCTTGGTGACCAGGAAGTCGATGAAGAGGCCGATCCACTGGCGCAGCGCCGCGAGCGGTGAGCCGGCGTCGGCCAGCAGGCGCGGGCCCGCTTCGGCGCACTCCTCGACCTGGTGGCGGAAGACTGCGACGACGAGATCGGCCCGGGTCGGGAAGTGCCGGTAGATCGTCCCCATACCGACGCCCGCCCTGGCCGCGATCTCGCGGATCGGCGCGTCGACGCCGGAGGTCACGAACACCTCTGCGGCGGCGGCCAGCAGTTTCTGCTGGTTGCGCACCGCGTCGGCCCGCTTGCCCGGGCCCGGGCCCTGCGCCGGTCCGGTCTGGCCTGAAGTGGACACCGCTCTGTCTCCCTGCCTCTCGCCGCCGCTAAGCGGAACAATGTTCCGCATGCACTTGTGAAGCGGAACGACGTTCCGTATCGTAGCCGCCAGCCAACCGGAACAACGTTCCGTTTCGTTCCGGCCGATGCCGGACCCGTTCCGGCCGATGCCGGACCCAAGGAAGGCCGCACCCATGAGCGCATCCACCCCCACCGTCACCCCGCCGGCCCCCGTGCTCTCCTACAGCCCGGTGGTGCTGACCGTGCCCGGACGTCCCGTCGGCCTCCAGGTGCGCGTGACCGCACCGGCGACCGGGACCGGACTGCCCGTCGTCCTGCTCTCGCACGGACACGGCGGCTCGAACAACCTGTCCTCCCTCAACGGTTACGCGCCGCTCGCCCACCTCTGGGCCGCCTCCGGCTTCGCCGTCGTCCAGCCCACCCACCTCAGCTCCAGCACGCTCGCCCCCCTGCTCACGGACGCTCCCGGAGCGCCCTTCTTCCTGCGTTCCCGCGCCGAGGACATGACCCACGTCCTGGACCGTCTCGAAGTGATCGAGGACGCGGTACCGGGACTCGCCGGGCGCCTGGACCACGGCAGCGTCGCCGTGGCCGGGCACTCGCTCGGCGGTTTCACCGCGAGCCTCCTGCTGGGCGCCCGTTTCACCGACCCCGACGACGGCGGCGAGGTGCGCCTGTTCGAGCCCCGGATCAAGCGGGGCGTGCTGCTGGCCGCGCCCGGCCGGGGCGGTGACGCCCTGAACGGGTCCATGGCGGAACGGCTGCCGGCCTTCAGGACCCTCGACTTCTCCGCCATGACCACGCCCGCGCTGGTCGTCGCCGGGGACAAGGACGACTCGCGGCACTTCACGGACATGGGCCCGGCCTGGCACGCCGACCCGTTCCATCTGGCCCCGGCCCCCAAGACCCTGCTCACCCTGTTCGACGCGGAGCACGGGCTGGGCGGGATCGCCGGGTACGACGCCGCCGAGACGACGGACGAGCACCCCGGCCGGGTCGCCGCCCTCGCCCGGCTGACCTCCGCCTACCTGCGCAGCGCGTTCGACCCGGGCGACAGCGCGTGGCGGGACGCGCAGGACGCGCTGACCACCGGCCCGGACGCGTTCGGGCGGGTGGAGTCCAAGTAGGCGCACCCCTTCCGGGACTACTTGCGTTTGCGCCTATACCGCGCCTGCAACTATTGTCGGCGACCGTAAGGCGTGCGCGCATTGATCGCTCACGCCTGGAACGTACAACGGCCGCCTCGGACGGTGCGACGGGGGTACCCAGACGGGACGCCCTCGCACCCGGCGAGCGGCGCACTCCCGGAAGGACGGCACAGCAATGAACCCGACCCCGAACGTGACGCTGAACAACGGCATCGAGATGCCGCAGCTCGGCTTCGGTGTCTTCCAGGTCCCCGACGACGAGACCACCGCGGCGGTCACCACCGCGCTCCAGGCCGGGTACCGCAGCATCGACACGGCCGCGATCTACGGCAACGAGCGTGGCGTCGGCCGGGCCATCGCGGAGTCCGGCATCGCGCGCGAGGAACTGTTCGTCACCACCAAGCTGTGGAACGAGGACCAGGGCTACGACGCGGCCCTCGCGGCCTTCGACGCCTCCCTCGACAAGCTCGGCCTGGACTACGTCGACCTCTACCTCATCCACTGGCCCACCCCGGCCCGCGACCTCTACACCGACACCTGGCGGGCCTTCGAGAAGATCCTCGGCGAGGGCCGCGCCCGGGCCATCGGCGTCTCCAACTTCCAGGTGGCCCACCTGGAGCGGCTGATGGAGAACTCCGGCGTCACTCCCGCGGTCAACCAGGTCGAGCTGCACCCCGGCTTGCAGCAGGAGGAGCTGCGCGCCTTCCACGAGCGGCACGGCATCGCCACGGAGGCGTGGAGCCCGCTCGCGCAGGGTGCGGTCCTCGGCGACCAGGCGGTGACGGACCTCGCCGCGAGGTACGGCGTGAGCCCGGCACAGGTCGTGCTGCGCTGGCACCTCCAGATCGGCAACATCGTGATCCCGAAGTCGGTGACGCCCGAGCGCATCCGGCAGAACCTGGACGTCTTCGGCTTCGAGCTGACCGAGGAGGACCTGCGGAGCCTGGCCGCGCTGGACCGGGGCCTGCGGACCGGCCCGGACCCCGACACGTTCAACTGAGCGCCGTACCACCCCGCCCCCCACACCCGTACCTGTCGAGGAGGTTCGCCATGCACATCGACCTGACCGGCCGGACCGCGTTGGTCACCGGCTCCACCCAGGGCATCGGCCAGGCCATCGCCGTCGGCCTCGCCCGCGCCGGCGCGCGGGTGGTCGTCAACGGCCGCCGCGGTGAGACCGTCGAGAAGGCCGTGCAGGAGGTCCGGGCCGAGGCCGGCGCGGCCGACGTCGTGGGCGCCGCCGGCGATCTGGCGACCGCGGACGGCGCCCGGGCCGTGCTCGACGCCGTGCCCCGGATCGACATCCTCGTCAACAACCTCGGGATCTTCGGCGCCGCCCCGCCGCTGGAGATCGAGGACGCCGAGTGGGTCCGCTACTTCGAGGTCAACGTGCTGTCCGCCGTCCGGCTGATCCGCGCCTGCCTGCCCGGCATGCGGGAACGCGGCTGGGGCCGCATCGTGAACCTCGCCAGCGACTCCGCCGTGGTGATCCCGGCGGAGATGATCCACTACGGCATGACGAAGACGTCCCTGCTGGCGGTCAGCCGCGGTTTCGCCAAGGAGGCCGCCGGCAGCGGTGTCACCGTCAACTCCGTGATCGCCGGGCCCACGCACACCGGCGGCGTCGAGGACTTCGTCCGGCAACTCGTCGGGGACGAGCTGGGCTGGGAGGAGGCGCAGCGCGAGTTCATGGTCAAGTACCGGCCGCAGTCCCTGATCCAGCGGCTCATCGAGCCCGAGGAGATCGCCAACATGGTCGTCTACCTCAGCTCGCCGCACGCCTCCGCCACCACGGGGGGCGCGCTGCGGGTCGACGGCGGCTACGTGGACTCCATCCTGCCCTGACCCGTGTCCGCCCGCTCACGGGAGCTCCTGTTCCGCCCAGATGATCTTTCCGTCGGGTGTGTACCGGGCTCCCCAGCGATGGGCCAGCTGGGCCACCAGGAACAGCCCCCGGCCGCCCTCGTCGGTGCTGCGGGCGTGCCGCAGCCGCGGGGCGGTGCTGCTGCCGTCGGAGACCTCGCAGGTCAGGCGGGCGTCGCGGAGGAGGCGCAGCCGGATCGGCGGGGCCGCGTAGCGGATCGCGTTGGTGACCAGTTCGCTGACGATCAGCTCCGTCGTCACGGCCAGGTCCCCGAAGCCCCATGCCTCCACCTGGCGGGTGGCGCGGGTCCGGACGTCGGCGACGGCGGCCGGGTCCGCCGGGACGCCCCAGGAGGCCACCTGGTCGGGCCGTACCGTGTGCGTGCGGACCAGGAGCAGGGCGATGTCGTCGGACCGGGGGCCCGGGGCGACGCGCTGGACGGTGGTCCGGCACAGGGTGTCCAGGTCGGTGCCGGGACGGGCCAGGGCCTCGCCCAGCCGGGCCATGCCCGCCTCCACGTCGCGGTCGGCCGCCGCGATCAGGCCGTCGGTGTAGAGGCCGAAGAGGCTGTCCGGGGGCAGTTCGATCTCGCCCGTCTCGAATCCGATGCCGCCCAGCCCGAGCGGCGGACCGGCGGGCGGGGTGGGGAAGTCGACGTGTCCGTCCGGTGTGACGAGGACGGGCGGCGGATGGCCGGCCCTGGCCATCGTGCACCGCCGGGTGACGGGGTCGTAGACGGCGTACAGGCAGGTCGCCCCGAGGAACGCGCTCGCGCCGTCGTCGGCCGCCCCGTCGCCGGTCTCCTCCTCGCTGAGCCGGAGCACCAGGTCGTCGAGATGGGCCAGCAGGTCGTCGGGCGGCATCTCCAGGTCCGCGAGGGTCTGTACGGCGGTGCGCAGCCGGCCCATGCCCGCCGCCGCCGTGATGCCGTGACCGACCACGTCGCCGACCACGAGTCCCACGCGGGCACCGGACAGCGGGATCACGTCGAACCAGTCGCCGCCGACCCCGCCCGCCGGGCCCGCGGGCAGGTAGTGCGAGGCGACCTCCAGCGCGGTGCCGCCGCTCAGGGCGTGGGGCAGCAGACTGCGCTGGAGCGTGACGGCCGCCATGTGCTCCCGGCTGTAGCGGCGGGCGTTGTCGACGCACAGCGCCGCCCGCGCCACCAGTTCCTGGGCCACCAGGACGTCGTCGGGCTGGAACGAGACGGGGTTGACCGAGCGGACGAACGTGGTGAGGCCGAGGACCGTGTTCCGGGCCCGCATCGGCACGGAGATGAGGGAGTGCAGTCCGAACTCCCGGACGCTGCCGTCCCGGTCGGGCTCCAGGTCGTCGGCCGGGTCGAGCACCGGGACGAGCGTGGGCTCACCCCTGATCAGCATGCCGGGGTCGTGCGGCGGAGGCAGGAAGTCCACCCGGTCGCCGATCCGCGCCACGGCCTCCGGGCAGCCCTCCCGCACCGAACTCATCCCGGCGCGGCGCAGCACCGGCCGCGCCGGCGCCGGTCCCGCGCCGGTGGGCCGCGCCCCCTGTCCCGCCGTGCCGAGGACGGGCTCCAGGAGGTCGACGACGACGAAGTCCGCGAGGCGGGGCACGGTGAAGTCGGCCAGTTCCTGGGCCGTGCGCATCACGTCCAGCGTCCGGCCGATGCTGGCGCCGGCCTCGTTGACCAGCGACAGCAGCCGGCGGGCGTTCCACCGCTCGGTGACGTCCAGCACCATGCAGCAGACGCCGGTGACCGACTCGTCGGCGTCCACCAGGGGGAAGAAGGAGGTGGAGTAGGCGTGCCGGCGGTGGGGGTCGCACCAGCTCCATCCCACGTACTCGTAGTCGGTGACCGGGATCCCGGTCTCCAGGACCTTCCGCATCAGCCCTTCGAGGGTGTCGGTCCGCAGCCCGGGCAGCAGTTCGCTCAGCCGGCGGCCCAGCCGTTGTTCCCGGGGCACGCCGCCCAGGCGTTCCAGGGTGTCGTTCAGCCACACGTAGCGCAGCTGCCGGTCCACCACCGCCATGCCGACCGGCGAGCGGGTCAGGAAGCCGTCGAGGACCGACTCGCCCATGGACCAGCGCTGCCGTCGCTCGCGCGCCGAGACCAGGAAGCACTCGTCGCCGTGGATGCGGAAGACGCCGGACACCCGGAGGTCGACCTCGAACCGGTGGCCGTCGCGGTGCCGTACGGGGACGAGGCCGCTCCATCCCTTCCCGGCCCGGCACCGTTCGGCGATGCCGGCGACGCGCACGGGGTCCTCCGGCACGGCCGCCAGGCGCGCGGCGGACCGGCCGGTGACCTCCGCCGCCGGGTAGCCGAACAGGTCCTCGGCGCCCCGGGTCCAGCCGAGCACGAGGCCGCGGCCGGACAGCACGCCGGCGGCGTCGGAGGACGCGTCGAAGGGGTCGCGTGCGCCGGGGGGCGTGCGAGGATCGGAGCCGTTTCGCGCAGTATTCATAGGGTCCGCCCTTTACATGACTATGGTCCTGCTTGTGCGGTTGATACGCACGGTCCCGTGGGCGGGAAGCGGGGCTGTGTCGCCCCCGGGGAGGAGCGGGGGGAGCATGGAAGGGGCCGGGTCCGGCCGGGACCGGGGCCTGGGCCGGGCGCCGCCGGCCGGGACAGGAGGCTCAGGGATGACAGCCGAATCCTTCCCGTCCGACGACGGCGCCTACGACGCCGACCGGCCCCGGCGGACCAGCCTGCTGGACGTGCTCAGCGTGGCCGCGCTGGTCCTGGACACCGACGGGCGCATCGTGTTCTGGACCCCGCAGGCCGAGGACCTGTTCGGCTACTCCGCGCACGAGGCGCTCGGCAGACCGGCGGCCCGCCTGATCATCCACCCCGAGCACCTGCACGGGGTCGTCAAGCTGTTCGCGGAGGTCATGGAGACGGGCCGGAGCTGGGCCGGCGCGTTCCCCATCCGGCACAAGGACGGCAGCACACGCCTGACGGAGTTCCGCAACATGCGGCTGCTCGACGACCTCGGGGACGTCTACGCCCTCGGGCTCGCCGCCGACCACAGTCTGCTCCAGCGCGTCGAGACCGACCTCGCCCTGTGCGAGCGGCTGATCAACCAGTCCCCGATCGGTCTCGCCCTCATGGACCCCGACCTGCGGTACCTGCTGGTCAACCCGGCGCTGGAGCGGATCGACGGCATCCCCGCCGAGGACCACCTCGGCCGCGGGCTGCGGGAGACCCTGCCCTTCACCGACGTCGACACCGTCGAGTCCGCGCTGCGCCAGGTGCTCACCACCGGCACCCCGCTGCTCGACCAGTACCACGTGGGCCGGCCCCGCTCCGACCCCGAGCACGAGCACGCCTGGTCGCTGTCCTTCTACCGCCTGGAGGACCCGGGCGGGCGGGTGCTCGGCGCCGCCGCGTCGGTCGTCGACGTCACCGAAC
The DNA here is from genome assembly GCF_040704085.1 of Streptomyces sp. NPDC047841. Classification (NCBI taxonomy): domain Bacteria; kingdom Bacillati; phylum Actinomycetota; class Actinomycetes; order Kitasatosporales; family Streptomycetaceae; genus Streptomyces; species Streptomyces sp. NPDC047841. The sequence goes on along the minus strand of NZ_JBEYRP010000020.1, from coordinate 81,010 downwards.
GGCACCGCGCCGCCGCCGAGGCGGACCGGGCCCGGCGCCGGCTGGCCCTGATCGCCCACGCCTCCACGCGCGTCGGCACCAGCCTGGAGGTGGAGCAGACCGCCGCCGAGCTGGCCGACATCGCCAGCCGGGAACTGGCCGACGTGGTCGCCGTGGACGTACTCGACTCCGCCCTGGCCTGCCGCCGCGTGCGCGAGCCGGCGGGCGGCCCGGAGCTGTTCCGCGCCCTCGCCCTGAGCGCGGCCCACCCCACCGTGGCGCTGCGCGCGGCCGACAACCCCGGTGACCTCGCCTCCTACGACGGGGACCGCCTGGTCACGCTGTGCGTGCACACCGGCCGGCCGGTCCTGGTGCGACACGTCGGCGAACGCGATCTGCGGCGGATCGCCCGGGACGCCGAGGCCGCGGCGCTGCTCGCGCGCTCCGGCGTCCACTCGTACCTCGCCGTGCCGCTGATCGCCCACGGCGAGGTGCTGGGCGCCCTCGACCTCAAACGCACCCGCACTCCGGCCCCGTTCGACGAGGACGACGTCATCCTGGCCGGCGAGCTGGCGAGCCGTGCCGCCGTCGCCATCGACAACGCCCGCTGGTTCCAGAGCGTGCGCAACACCGCGCTGACCCTCCAGCGCAGCCTGCTCCCCGACCACCCGCCGCACCACACCGGCCTGCTCCTGGCCTCCCGCTACCAGCCGGCGCAGGCCACCAGCGAGGTGGGCGGCGACTGGTACGACGTCATCCCCCTCACCGGCGACAAGACCGCCCTGGTCGTCGGGGACGTCATGGGCAACGGCATCGACGCCGCCGCCACGATGGGCCGGCTGCGCACCGCCACCTGCGCCTACGCGGACCTGGACCTGGACCCGGGCGAGGTGCTCCAGCACCTGGACAAGATCACCTGCGATCTGGAGCACTACATCGTGACGTGTCTCTACGCCGTGTTCGACCCGCACACACGACAGTGCCGCATGGCCAACGCGGGACACATGCCGCCCGCGCTGGCCCGCCCCGGCGAGGAGGCGAGGCTGCTCGACCTGCCCTGCGGTGCCCCGCTCGGTGTCGGCGGCATCCGGTTCGAGACCGCCACGGCCGAGCTGGGGCCCGGCGACCTGCTCGTGCTCTACACCGACGGCCTCGTCGAGACCCGGCAGCACCCGATCGACGACCGGCTGAACGCCCTGCTCGGTTTCCTCGACGCACCCGAGCGCCCCCTGGAGGAGACCTGCGACCTCCTGCTGTACGGCCTGCGGCACCCCGACGACCACGACGACGTGGCCCTGCTCGTGGCGCGGGCCCTGTAGCCGCGGCACGCGGGGGCAGACAGCACGGCGGCAGGTGGTCCCCCCGCCCGCCTAGGCCCCGTCGGCTCGCGTGAACCCGTGGCTCCGCTCCACCTTCGCCACATGCAGTGTGTAGCTCTGGTACCACTCGGCTCGCCCGCGCTGTTGCGCCGCGCGGTGCTCGACGTCGGTCCGCCACCGGGTGAGGGCGTCGGCGTCGCGGAAGTAGCCGACGGTGATGCCCAGTCCGCCAGGGGTCTGCGCGTGGTCCATCCCCAGGAACCCGGGGACGTCCTTCACCAGCTCCTCCATACGCGCGTTGGTCTCGCTGTAGCCGCTCTGGTCCGGGGTGCGCACCGTGGTGAAGACCGCCACGTAGTAAGGGGGTTCATAGGCCCCGACGGGCATGACGGGCGCTGCCGCGTGATCGCTCATGGCACCATCGTGCGGCGGGACGCGCCGCCGCGCGTACACCTCCATCTCGATCTTCATCCGCGGGTCGGAGAGACCGCACACGAGCATCGTGGCGGCCGGCCGGACGTCCCCGAAGCAGCGGCGCAGGACCGGCCAGCAGGGCTCGAAGTCCTCGCGGTCGGGCAGCAGGTAGCGCACCCGCACCACGTCGGCGAAGGTGCACCCCGCCTCGGCCAGCGCGGCCTCGATGTTGCGCAGGCACTGCTCGGCCTGCACCACCACGTCGTCGGAGATCGTCATGGTGGTGTAGTCGAAGCCGGTCGTCCCGGACACATGCACCCAGTCGCCGTCGACCACGGCGCGGGCGTAGCCGATCTGCTCCTCGAACGTCGAGCCGCTGAGGACCGCGTGTCGCTCTGTCATGCGCCGAACGCTAGGTGACCAGCACAGACACGTCTAATACAGCCGGAGGCATGGCCTGATATCTCTGGGCGTATGGAGCGCCCCGAACTCGCCCTCCCGCAACTGCACGCCTTCGTCGTGCTCGCCGAGGAACTGCACTTCGGCCACGCGGCCGCCCGCCTGGGCATCGCCCAGCCGCCGCTGAGCCAGCAGATCCGCCGCCTGGAGGACAAGGTCGGGCACGCGCTGTTCACCCGGGAACCGGGGCGCGTCACGCTCACCCCGGCCGGCCGCGCACTGCTGCCCGCCGCCCGGCGGGCACTGACCGACCTCGCGGACGGCCTGGCCACGGCCAGGGCCGTCGGCGGCGGCCGGGCCGGCCGCCTGCGGATCGGCTTCGCCGCCTCCCTCGCCCTGACCGTCCTGCCCGGACTGCTGCGCACGTTCCGGCAGCGGTTCCCCGGCGTGCACCTGGACATCCGCGAGATGACCACCGCTCCGCAGATCGCCGCCCTGCACGACAAGACCATCGACATCGGTCTGCTGCGCGAACCCCCCGCCGACGAGACGGAACTCGGCTTCCGTACGGTACTCAGCGAGCCCTTCGTGGCCGTGCTGCCGTCCGCCCATCCCCGGGCCGCGCACCGGACCGTACGGCTCGCCCAGCTGGCGGACTCGCCCTTCGTGCTGCTGCCCCGCACGGCCGGCCCGACACTGTACGACCAGATCGTCGGCCTGTGCGCGGCGGCCGGCTTCACACCGCGGATCGCCCAGCACGCGGTGGAGTGGAACACCGTGTGCGCCCTGGTGGAAACCGGCCTGGGCGTCTCCCTGGCCCCGGCGAGCATCCGGCGCATCCGCCTCGAAGGCGTCGCCTTCCGCAGGATCGAACCCGGCACCGCCCGTACCCGAGTCGCCGTCGCCTGGCGTGCCGGCGACCGCAACCCCCTGGTCGCACACCTGCTGTCGACCATCAGCCAGGATCCGCCGGACAGACCTGCACGGCGACGCCGGCCGTCCTGAACGCGCCAGGGACGCCTGCCGTCAGAGGGCGCCTCCCGCCTCGTCGTGGAAGACCTCCGGCCAGTACCGGTAGTCGTCCGGGCCGGGCGACGCCTCCACGACAGGAGCCGCCACTGACAACGGCGGCCCACGGTGTCACGCATATGCCTCTGCCATAATCCGGAGATGTCGAGCCGAGACACGATCCAGTACGACCCCGACGCCGGTCTGCTCATGATCCCGGGCGATCCGGCCGAGGACCACGCCCTGGGGTTCGCGGTCTTCGACGACTGCGTCCCCGCCCTGCGCGCGTTCGTCCTGAGCCGGCTGCGGAAGGAGAGCGTCAGGCCGGCACCGCGCGAGGCGGAGTGCGACGCCGTCATACCCGTACGCGTGAGTCTCGTCCCCCGGCCCGACAACGACTACGACACGCGTGCCGTATCCGTCGCCGCCCCGCCCGAGGACGGCGGGTCCGTTCTCGACCGGCACCTGGGCTACCTCTACGGCAGTGCCCTGGACGTCACCGGTGAGAGCATCCGCAGGCTCACCGAGGAGACCGGCACGCCCGTCGGCTGCCACGGGTGGATCGAGCTCCACGACCTGGAGAGCGACAGCCGTTTCGACGAGGAGGAGTGCGACGACTTCCACGGCGACCAGGGCGACGGACACGGCGGGGCCGGCGCGGACTGGCGGCCCAGCCGCCGCGAGCCGGTGTCGTGGGCGGAGCAGAAGGCCGTCGGGTACGCGGTCGGTCCGGTACGGCTCCTGCTGCCCGGGCGGCGGACCGTACGCGCCCTCGTGGACGCGTACCTGGCGGAGCACGCCACGGCCCCGGACGCGCGGCAGGAGACTCCGGCCGGTGTCGAGCGGGGCCTGCGCCGGGCGCTGGCCGAGCGGCTCGCCATCCGGCTGCGGGCCGGCCTGAGCCACCGGGCCGCCGGCGGGTCCTGGGGGCGGGAGACGGAGCGGGACCGCGCGCGGCGGCGCCGGGACGCCGGGGCACGGTCGCTCCCGGAGTCCTGGGAGACGTACCGGAACGCGGCGCACGGCCGGCGCGGCCTGCGTGCCGTCACCCGTTCCGTCTTCCACCACACCCGGATCCTCGTCCTGGACGAGTCGGGTGTGGAGATCGGGCAGTACCACGAACCGGACGGCCCGCTCACCCTCGTCGACGAGCGACTGCGCGCCGAGGCGCTCGACGCGCTGCGCGCGCACGGGGTGGACGTGGACGCGCCCGTGGACCTGGCCGCTCTCGGCGCCTTCCCGGACGCGGTCGTGGTCGTGGGCCGGGGCACGTGGTCGATCCGGCTCCCGCAGCCGGGGTCGGCACGGGACGCGCTCGCCGAAGCCGGCTGGTTCGACCCGGACTCGGGGACGCTCACCGTGTACGCGGCGCCGCTCGCCGAGGCGTTGACGGTGCTGCTGCGCCGGCACGGAGTGCGGCCGCTGCTAGTGACGTGGGGCGCACCGCCCGCGGAGGTGGAACGGCACAACGCCCGGGCCGCGTTCGCGCCGGGCGCCGTCAGCCCGGTCAGCCGCTCCAGCCGGGTGACGGACGCCGTGCAGCGGCTGGTGCCGGAGCCCCACCGCCGCTGGCTCGACGCGAGGCCCGGCGGGACGGCCACCGCGACGGCCGGGAGCACGCTGCCGCCGCTCGCCGACGACGCGGCGGAGAACCCGTACTACCGGCGCGCCCTGGAAGCGCTGTTCGGGGCCCCGGTGGACCTGGCGCAGCGCGGGCCGTGCCGGCTCTGCGGGCGCTCCGCCCAGTCGGCGCGCCCGGGGCTCTTCTACTGCCACGGCTGCTGTGCCCTCGCGAGGAACGGGGTGCTGCGGGACACCGGCGAGGACGGCGCGTGGACGGAGGCGGTCGTGTACGCGCTGCGCCGGCTCGCCGGGACCGAGTTCTCCGGGCCGCCGTCCCTCGCCCAACTCGACCGCGTCAGCGTCCCGTTCGAGCGCCCCGGCCTGGTCGACGAGGCGATGCTCTGCCGTTTCCTGGTGCCGCGCCCCGCCTCCGCGCTGCTGAGCGCGCGGCCGGCGCGCCCGGCCCGCACCTGGACGGAGTGGCTGGCGCACGCGGGGCTTCTCACGGACGGGGTCCGTACGTCGATGGGTACGGCGACCAGGGCGACGGACGGGCATCTGTGCCGTTCCCTGTTCGAGCGGCACGTGGACGACTTCCTCCACCACTGGGGCGTGGCCCACGAGCCGGAGCCCGCCTACCCGCGCCACCCGGAACTCAACACGACCGGTCTGCGGGCGGACTGGCGCCTGGCGGACGGCACGTTCGTCGAGGCGCTGGGTCTGCTGACGAGGGAGGCGTACGCGGCGAAGGTCACGCGCAAGCGGGAGCTGGCCCGCCGGCACGGCCTGCGTCTCGTCACGGTCACGGCCGAGGACCTGGACCGGCTCCCGGAGATCTTCGCAGCCTGGCTCCCGAACACCCCGGCCACCACGGACTGACGCGGTCCTCGCGGGGCGGCCACTCCAGAGTCGGCGACGCCGGCACCGGGTCCGAGCCGCCGCCCGGCCGGCGCGACCATCCCCGCGCCGGCTTCGGCGCCGGTGACGACGGCACCGCGGTCGCGCAGGGCCGGGGCCGTCGTGTGTGGAGTTACGCCGCCTCGGGTCGCGCGGCGGGCGTACCCGGGGCGGGCTCCTGCGCGTCGTACGGGAGCCGGCTCTCGTCCTCCCCGAAGTCGGGAGCCTGGAAGGGGTTCGTCGCCGGCGGCGGCGATGCCGCGGCGGGGCGGCGGGGTTGCCCTTCCAGGGCGGAGAACAGCGACGTCGATTCGATGGGAGGTCTCTCTTTCGTCACAGGACCCTGAGGGGCCCTGGTGTGCCGTGACCGGGCACAGCGGTCCTACAGCTTGGTCATCTTGGCGTACGGGCTCAGGATCCGCAATTGCTCCGGGCCGAAGTCCACGAGCGCCGCGATTCCGTCCTCGACGCCGATCACCCGACCGAGGCCGTACACGTCGTGTGTGACCTGGTCACCGACGGCGAAGTGCTTGGGAGCCCGTACGGCGGGGGCCTTGAAGGGGCTGGTGGGCAGATGACGCTTGGGTGCAGCAGGCTGGGTCATGCCTCAGTATGCGCCCACGGGGCACCCGTTCGCTGTGGCCGTGGGCACAGATCCAGACAGGAATACCGGTGTCACGCCGCTGACCTGCGGTTTTGAAATCAACGACCTGCGGATTTCAGTCCTGGCGAGGCGAGATCGAGGGCATCCCGGCGAGCAACGACTCCGTTTCGGTCCACAGTTGCCGTTGGACGTCCTCGCCGCGGCCGGGCTCGGGGCACCGCAACGGCTCGGCGTCGCGTACGGAGAAGTAGCCGCCGGTGGTGTGCGCGAACGCCGGGTCGGTCGCCAGGCGGACGATGATCCCCGCGCCCTTGCTCGGGTCGCCGATCCGCAGGACGTCCAGGACGCGCCGCAGCGCGGCGGAGCCGGGCAGGTCGCGGCCGAGACCGGTGGCGTTGAAGCCCGGGTCGCAGCAGTTCACCGTGACCTTCGTGGCGTCCAGGCGCCGGGCCAGTTCCCGCGTCCACATGATGGTCATCAGCTTGGTCCGGCCGTACCGGGCCATCGACTCACGCCGCGTGTAGGGGGTGGTGTCCCGCAGGTCCCTGGCCGGCGTGATGCTCCCGGCCCGCCGGGAGGCCTCGGAGGCGACGTTCACGATCCGCGCCGGCGCGGAGGCCAGGAGCGTGTCCGTCAGCGCCTGGGTCAGGACGAACGGGCCGACGTGGTTGACGGCGGTCATCTCCGCCAGCCCCTCGGCCGTGACGCGCTGGGAGAACGCGTGCAGGCCCGCGTTGTTGACCAGTACGTCCAGCCGCGCGTACCGCGCGGCGATCTCCCGGCCCGCCCGGCGGGCCTGTGCGACGACCCCGAGGTCCGCGAGGAAGACGTCGGCGTGCGCGGCGCCCCCGGTCGCCTCCCCCAGCTCGGCGAGCAGCGCTCCGGCCCTGTCCGGGGAGCGCGCCACGATGCCGAGGCCGTAGCCGCGGCGGGCGAGCTCCAGGGCGGCGATCCGGCCCAGCCCGGAGGTCGCGCCGGTGATCACAGCAACGGGACGGGTCACCGTTCCCCCATTCGTGAGGTACCTCATCAATGACGTGTGGGACGATACCCCACGTCATGAGCAAGCACGAGACAGCGCCGCCCACCGGCCCCGACCCCGCGGACGTGGGCCTGCGGTTCCTGGGCGTCGCCCACCAGGTCCGCACAGCGGTCGATCAGCACATGGCGGCGGCCGGCCTGTCCCTGGCCCGCACCAAGCTGCTGCGGCTCCTCGCCCGGCGCGGCGCTCTCCATCAGGCCGAACTCGCCGAGGCGCTCGGCCAGGCGCCCCGCTCCGTCACCCAGGCCGTCGAAGCCCTGGAACGCCTGCGGCTGGTCACCCGGACCCCCGATCCCGTGGACCGCCGGCGCAAGACCGTCGCGCTGACCGAGCAGGGCCACGCGGCCCTCGCCGCCGGCGAGCAGGCGGGCACCCGGATACTCCGGCGCATCTTCGGCGCCCTCGACGCCCGTCAGCTCACGCGCCTGGAACAACTCCTCACGGACGCCGCCGAAGCCACCCTGCGCGGCGACACCCGCTGACCTCCCGCCCCGCGCGCCCCCCGTCGGCGGCACGTCACCGGTCCGGGGACGCCCCGCCTCAGGACGGCGACGGGAGCGGCGGCGGCGACGGAGGCGGTGGGTCCGCTTCGAGGGCCGCCGCGCGCAGGGCGGCTGCCACACGTATGACCGGCTCCGTCGGCGGATGGGGCAGCCGCGCCAGGAGCACGCGCCGCTGTTCCTGGGGCCCGCCGCGGACCGGGAGGACGCGGACACCCGGTGGCGCGGCGGCGGCGAGGGCGGCCGGCACGGTGGTCAGCCCGCAGCCGGCGGCCACGAGGTGGAGCTTGGCGAGCCAGTCCCGCGCGATGTGGGCGATCTCCGGCCGCTCGTCCAGGCCCGGCCACACCCCCATGAGCTGGTCCTCGCCCGAGGAGGCCCCCGCGATCCAGCGTTGCCCGCGCAGGTCGGCCACGTCGACGAAGTCGCCGCGGGCCAGCGGATGGCCGGCGGGCACCGCCAGGCACAGCGCGCGTTCGGTGAGGGTCCGCACGACCAGCGGGGGTGACTCGGCGTCCGGCGGCCGGAACGGCGGCGCGGACGCGAGCAGGGCCAGGTCGATGCTGCCGGCCCGCAGGGCGCGCACCAGCGCCGGGGTGCTCCCCTCGCGGCCGACGACCCGGAGGCCGGGGTCGGTGCGGCGCAGTGCCGTGAGGGCGCGCGGCAGCAGGACGGCGCCGGCGCTCGGGTACCAGCCCAGGCGGACCGTCGCGGCCTGCCCGGGCAGGCCCGACAGCTCCCTGGCGGCCGCGTCGATCTCGTCCAGCACGACCGTCGCCCGGCGCATGACGACGCGGCCGGCCGCGGTGAGCCGTACGCCGGCGCGCCGCCGTTCCAGCAGCTCGGCGCCCGCGGCGCGTTCGAGCGCGGCGATCTGCCGCGACACCGCCGACTGGGTGTAGCCCAGCGAGGCGGCGGCCGCCGTGAAGGTCCCCCGCTCGGCGACGGCACGGAAGACGCGCAGCGCGGTGAGTGACACATCCGTGAAGTCCATGATGTGTCCGGATGCTAGGGCCTGTGGTGCGGGTCGTCCCGGCGTCGCGGGCCCGGCCGCGCCCGGATTCGCCGGACTCGTGGCTACGGCGCCCTGGCCCGTCAGGGGTCAGGTCGCGGGGGCGGCGGCGGTGCGCAGCAGTGTCAGGGTCGTGTCGAGCGCCGCTTCCAGGTGTCCGATGGCGCCGGTGGACATCAGGATGGTCACGCCGCCCTGTACGGCGGCGACGAGTGCGGCCGCCGTCCGGTCGGCGTCCAGCCGCCGGTCGACCTCGCCGCTGCTCTGCATGTGCCGGATGCCGGTGCGCAGGGCCGACTGCCACTGGTCGATCAACTGGCCCGTGAGTGCCTGTGCGGCCGGGGTGCTGCGGCCCAGCTCGGTGATCAGCACGCCGAGCGGGCAGTCGACGCCCTGCTGTTCGTACCGGCGTACGACCGCGTCGCGCCACTCGTGCCAGGCCGCCCACGTGGTCAGGTCGCTGAGGTGCGGTTCCTGGTCCTCCAGGACGCGTTCGGCCTCGCGGGCGGCCACCGCGAGCAGCAACTCCTCCTTCCCGCCGGGGAAGTAGTGGAAGATCTGGCTCTTGCTGGTGGCGGTGCGGGACCGGATGTCGTCGAGTGTCGTCCCGGCAGCGCCCCGCTCGCGGATCTCCTCGGCCGCGCCCTCCACGATGCGGCGCCGGGTGGCCATGCCCTTGGCGGTCAGCCGCGGTGCGCTCCGGCCGCTCCTGTCCACGTGCCCTCCTCAGCCCCACGCTGGACCTGTGGGTCCATTTTATGCGAGGGGGCGCACATGCCGTCCGTTTCGCCTCGCCGTCCATTCAACGCTCCGGTGCGGCCCCGCGAGCGGTACGCGGTCGTGCACGGCGAGCCGGGACCCGACAACCTGCGCGCGACGCTCGCCCTGCGCTGACCCCTCCGCTGACCCCTCCACGCCGCTCCGCGGCACCCGGCGCGACGGCCCCGCATGGCCCCGGTTAACCTGGTCACCAGCGGCAGCCCGGATCGGGTGGTCGCGTGGCGGTGGGGCTCGCCGCACCCGAACCGCGGCACCGACGCCGCCGACAGTCCCTGCTTGTGAGCACACGCGCCCGCACGCCGGGCGGCCGCACGAGTAGGAGACGCGCGTCCATGAGAGCTCACCGCGATCAGATCACGGAGCCCGCGGTGTCCGGCGCCGGTCCGTCCGCGCCCGCGCGGCGCCCCGGACTCGCCGGCGGCCAGGCGCCGGTGATCGCGGTGGTCGCGGCCGGCGGCGCGCTGGGGGCCGTGGCCCGCTACGGCGCCTCCCTGCTGTGGCCGACCGCCGCCGGTGCCTTCCCCTGGACCACCCTCACGGTGAACGCGACCGGCTGCGCGGTGATCGGTGCCTTCATGGTCGTCATCACGGAGGTGTGGGCCGCGCACCGGCTGGTACGCCCCTTCTTCGGCACCGGCGTCCTGGGCGGCTTCACGACCTTCTCGACCTACTGCGTCGACATCCAGCAGCTGGTGCGGAGCGGTCACGCCCGCACCGGCCTGGCCTACCTGGCCGCCACCGCGCTCGCCGCGCTCGCGGCCGTGTGGCTCGCGGCGGCGGCGACCCGCTGTCTGATCGCGTGGAGGAGGACGAGATGACCCGGCTGCACGGCTCCGCGCTCCGCCTGACCGTCTTCGTCGGCGAGGGCGACACCTTCCGTCACAAGCCGCTCTACGGCGAGATCATCCAGCGCGCCCACGAGGCCGGGCTGGCCGGAGCGAGCGCGTTCAGGGGCATCGAGGGCTACGGCGCCTCCTCCCTGATCCACACCAGCCGCCTGCTGTCGCTCAGCGAGGACCTGCCCGTGGCGGTGGTCATCGTGGACGACGCGGCCCGCGTCCGCGCCTTCCTGCCCCAACTGGACGACCTGGTCACGAACGGGCTGGTGGTCCTCGACGAGTGCGAGGTCATCCGCTACGTCGGGCGCGTGAAGGAGGAGCGGGCGAAGTGAACTGGCTCCTCGTCATCGCCGGTGCCGTGGTCGGAGCGCCGCTGCGGTACCTGACCGACCGCGCCGTACAGGCCCGGCACGACACCGGCCTGCCGTTCGGCACCTTCCTCGTCAACGTGACCGGCTGCCTGATCCTCGGGCTGCTGTCCGGCGCGGTCACCTACGGGGCCGCCTCCCACTCGGTGCAACTGCTGATCGGCACCGGGTTCTGCGGAGCGCTCACGACCTACTCGACCTTCTCCTACGAGACGCTGCGGCTGGCCGAGACCGGCGCCAGGTTCTTCGCCGCCGTCAACGTGATCGCCAGCGTGGTCACCGGCCTCGGCGCCGTGTTCATCGGCACCGCCGTCGCCCAGGCGGCGTGGTCCTGAACGCGACGGGCGGGCGTGGCGGTCAGCTCGAACGGGGCCAGGCGCGCAGCAGGGCGGCGATCGCCGGCGCGGTGCACAGGGGGTCCCGCAGGAGGTCGCGCAGGGCCACGGCGTCGTCGTGGGTGGGCTTGACCGGGATGCCGGAGGCTTCCAGGTACATCACGCCCGTCGCCGCGGCGACGGCCATGTTGGAGCGCTCCAGCCAGCGGCAGCGGCCCAGGACGTGCACCAGGGCGGCGGCGCGGGCGAAGGGGCCGTCGTAGACGGGCCGTTCCAGCAGTTCCGCTCGGTGGCAGGCGACGGCGGCCACCGGCACGCCGTAGTCCTCGGGGGCCGGGTCCCGTGCGCCGGCCAGCTCCGCGACCTCCAGGATCCAGGGGACGTCGACGTACAGCTCCATCAGGCGGCGTGCGCGCCCGGGGTGCCCCGGTCCGCGTCCTCGGCCGCGTCGAAGACGGCCTGGTGCTCGTCGAGGAAGCGGCGGGCGGCGTCCATGCCGCGCTCCCGCAGACCGCCGGTGTCGTCCCGTACGAGGGAGGCGATGTAGTCGCCGACGCTCATTCCACGGTCCCGGGCCCGGGACCGGGCCAGTTCCGCGATCTCCTCGTCGACGCGCGCGCCCAGCTGTGTCTTCGCCATACCCCGAAGGTAACAGCTGTTACCAGGCTGGGGGCGCTTTTCCGGAGGGGTGGGGGCCGGGGGTACCGCACACATGACAAAGGCAAGGAGGTCACCCACCCACTCCTTGCCACTCTCAACATATAGCGCACAGGGGGCCTTGCGGCAAGGCCCCCGTGGCGTTGCACAATCTCCGGCCTCGACCAGAACCTGCGGAAACGGGGGGCCTTGAATGATCGACGTGCTCGTGGTCGGCGGCGGACCGACCGGCTTGATGCTGGCCTGCGAACTGCGGCTGCACGGCGTACACGTGGTGGTGCTGGAGAAGCTGGCCGAGCCGTCCGAGCAGTCCCGCGGGCGCGGTCTGCACGCGCGCAGCGTGGAGATCATGGACCAGCGCGGGCTGCTCGAACGGTTCCTGGCGGCCGGTGAGAAGTTCCGCGTCGGCGGGCTCTTCGGCGGTGTCATGAAGCCGTGGCCGGAGCGGCTGGACACGGCTCATCCGTACGGCCTCGCCATCTCGCAGCAGGCCACCGAGCGGCTGCTGAACGAGCGCGCCCTGGAGACCGGTGCCGAGATCCGGCGCGGCCGGGAGCTGGTCGGGCTGAGCCAGGACGCGGACGGGGTGACGGCCGGACTGGCCGACGGCACACGGCTGCGCTCGCGGTACCTCGTCGGGTGCGACGGCGGCCGCAGTACGGTGCGCAAGCTGCTCGGCGTCGGCTTCCCCGGGGAGCCGTCCAAGGTCGAGACGCTGCTGGGCGACATGGAGGTGACCGAGGATCCGGCGACGATCGCCGCCGTCGTCGCGGAGGTCCGCAAGACCCAGCTCCGGTTCGGCGCCATTCCCGACGTCGACGGGAACAAGGGGGTGTACCGCATCGGCGTCCCCGCCGACGGGGTGGCCGAGGACCGTACCACCGCGCCGACCTTGGAGGAGTTCACGGCGCGGTTGCGGGCGGTCGCGGGCACCGACTTCGGGGCGCACTCCCCGCGTTGGCTGTCGCGCTTCGGTGACGCCACCCGGCAGGCCGAGCGCTACCGGGCCGGCCGGGTGCTGCTGGCCGGCGACGCGGCGCACATCCACCCGCCGACCGGCGGCCAGGGGCTCAACCTCGGTGTCCAGGACGCGTTCAACCTCGGCTGGAAGCTGGCCGCCGAGGTGGCCGGCTGGGCGCCGGAGGACCTGCTGGACAGCTACCACGCCGAACGGCACCCGGTGGGCGCCGCCGTACTGGACAACACCCGTGCGCAGATGACGCTGCTGGGAACCGATCCGGGCGCGACCGCGCTGCGCGAACTGTTCGGCCGGCTGATGGACTTCGAGGAGGTGAACCGGTACGTCACCGGCATCATCACCGCCGTCGACGTCCGTTACGACCTCGGGGAGGGGCACGACCTGCTCGGCCGGCGCCTGCGGGACGTCCCACTGAAGCGGGGCCGCCTCTACGGGCTGCTGCACGGCGGCCGCGGCCTGCTGCTCGACCAGACCGGCCGGCTCTCGGCGGCGGGCTGGGCGGACCGGGTCGACCATGTCTGCGACGTCAGCGAGGAGCTGGAGGTGCCCGCGGTACTGCTGCGGCCGGACGGCCATGTCGCCTGGGCCGGCCAGGACCAGCGGGACCTGCGCGAGCACCTGACCCGGTGGTTCGGGGCCGCCGTGGAGTGAGCGGGCGGGCGCGGTCCCGGCGCGTACGGCGCCTCCCGGCTGCGCCCGATCCTCCCCCGGCGTCAGCGGTTGACGAAGGTGAGGCTGGTGGCGTCGTAGCGGCTGCCCGCGACGTGCCCGGGGGGCCGCGGCCTCGATCGCGGCGACGTCCTCGGCGGACAGCCGGAGGTCCAGCGCCGCGAGGTTCTCCTCCAGATACCGCTGCCGCCGGGTGCCGGGGACCGGCACCACGTCGTCGCCCCGGTGCCGCAACCGGGCCGGGGCCGGCTGCCCGGCGGAGGCCGAGCCGCCGCGGCTCCGGAGACCGGGTGGACCCCCTGCGCCCGGATGGTCCCCGCGGCGGCCTCGGACAGCCCCAGGTACCGCACCTCGCCGGCCCGCACCGGCTCGGTCATGGCCCCGGCAGTCGCCCCGATCCGGTGCCGGCAGCAGAGGTCGATGTGGTCGACCCCGGCCCGGCGCAGGCAGGCGGTGTCGCCGCGGAGCGGGGTGGGCTCGCCCAGGCCCTTGGCGAAGCCGGACTTGGTCGCCGGCACCGCCTCGTCGCGCCGCCCGGCGATGGCCCGCCCGATCAGTTCCCCGTGGTGCCCGGCGCCGTGGAAGTGTGACCCCGAGTCCCCGGGCGGAGACCGCCGGTTCGCCCAGGTACCGGGTGGGGACGTCGGTCATACCGCTGTCGCCGATACGGCAAGGCCGGCCTCCTTACAGGCCCACGTCGCGGCTGCGGATGTCCGCCAGGGACTCGCGGCGGACCAGCAGGCGGGCGAGACCGGCGCGCACGGCGACCACGGGCGGGCGGCCCACCAGGTTGTAGCCGGAGGCCATGGACAGCTGGTAGGCACCGGCCACGGGTACGGCGAGCAGGTCGCCGGGACGGATGTCCGCGGGGAGTTCCACGCCGGCGGCCAGGACGTCGCCCGCCTCGCAGTGCCGGCCCACCACGGTCACCCGGGCCGGGGCCGCGGTGCCGCCCCGGCCGATCAGCCGGGGCGCGTACGAGACGCCGTACAGGGCAGGGCGCGGGTTGTCGCTCATACCGCCGTCCACGGCCACGAACACCGTCTCGCCCGTGCGCTTCACCGCCAGGACGCGGTAGACGGCGACGCCGGCGGGTCCGGCGATCGCCCGGCCCGGCTCGATGAGCAGCCGGGGCACGGGGAGGCCGGCCGTCGCGCAGGCACCGGCGAGTTCCGCGCGGACCCTGCGGGCCAGCGCCGTGAGGTCCAGGGCCTCCTCACCGGGGCGGTAGGCGATGCCGTGGCCGCCGCCGAGGTCCAGTTCGGGCAGGATCAGGCCGTGCTGGTCGCGCAGGCGGGTCATCAGACCGACCAGGCGGCGTACGGCGACGAGGTACGGCTTGACGCTGGTGATCTGCGAGCCCACGTGGCAGTGCAGACCGGTGAGTTCGAGCTGCGGCTGGTCGAGGATGCGGGCGATGGCGTGCTGGGCGTAGCCGTCGGCGATCGACAGGCCGAACTTCTGGTCGCCGGTGCCGGTGCGGATCTTCTCGTGGCCACCCGCGCTGATGCCGGGCACGACCCGGACCATGATCTTCTGGTGGCCGTCCGGGCCGACGGCGGCGGCCAGCCGGGCGATCTCGGCGGGACTGTCGATGACGATGCGGCCGACGCCCAGACGCAGGGCGGTGTCCAGCTCGCGCGGGGACTTGGCGTTGCCGTGCAGCACGATCCGCTCGGGCGGGAAGCCCGTGGTGACGGCGAGTTCGAGCTCACCGGCCGAGCAGACGTCCAGGCCGAGGCCCTCCTCGGCCACCCAGTGGGCCATCGCCCGGCAGAGGAACGCCTTGGCCGCGTACAGGACGTCGGCGTCGGGGAAGGCGTCCCGGTAGGTACGGCAGCGGTCGCGGACCTCGGCCTCGTCCAGGACGTAGACGGGGGTGCCGAAGCGGTCGGCGACCTCGGCGAGCGGTACGCCGCCCACGTGGAGGTCGCCCGGGCGGGGCTCGGTGGCCGAGGCGGGCCACACCGACAGGTCGGCCGGCGTGGTCAGGGCGCCGGGATCGTGAACGGTGGTCATGGGGTGCTCCCTCTCAGCCGATCCGTACTGCCGGAGCCGGCGCCGGTTCCGGCGTCGTGGTCCCGGCCCGGCCGGGGGCCGGGGCGGTGAGCCGTGGGTCCACCGTGACGGTGGTGACGCCGAGCGGCGCGGTCAGCGCGCGCAGCGCGGGCTCGGCGAGCCGGATCCACGCCTGGCCGGCGCCGAGGGTGGCGGTCAGCCGGCTCGCGGAGGTGAAGCCCACGGCGGTGCGGTCGCCGAGCGGGGTGCGGAAGAGCCGGGCCGCACAACCGGAGGGACCCGGCCGGACCGGGACGTACAGGGGTCCGGCCGGGGACGGATCGGAGGGTTCGGCGTCGTCGTCGCCGTGGCGGAGTTCTGTCATGGGGGGCCTCCCGGGAGACAGGAAGTGGTGGCTGGGACGCCCCGGCCGCGGGGAGGCGGCCGGGGCTCGTCGCCGACGGTATGCCCGGTCTCCGGCGGGCGCGGCGGGTCCTGACGGGACGCTGACGGTGGTCCGGGCGACCTTGACGGGTTGCTGACACCCCTGGCGGGAGGGCGCGGCAGGTGGTGTCAGAGGCGCATCAGGAAGTGCTGGACGGGCTGTTCGTGGCCCTCGCGGGGAGGTGTGCTGGCAGCGGTTGCGCGGGGTCGCCGTCCGGGAGACCCCGCCGTCGTCCAGGAGGTGAGAGCGATGCCCGGGTCCCGCACACCCTCGGCAGCTCGCGTCGTGGTGGGAGTGAGCGGTTCGCCGGGCAGTCTGACAGCCCTCCGCCGGGCCGCAGACGAGGCCCAGCGCCGGGGGGCGGAGCTGTGGCCCGTGCTGGCCTGGGAGCCGCCCGCCGGAGATCTCTTCGCGCGCAGGTCCCCGGCCGCGGCCGTCATGCTCCCGCAGTGGGAACTGCTGGCGCGGGAAAGGCTGCTCAGGGCACTGTGCGACGTGTTCGGCGGTACGCACACGGGAGTGCCCGGACAGGCGCTCGTCGCCCGGGGAGCCCCGGGGCCGGCGCTGGTGCGGACCGCCGACCGCCCGGACGACGTCCTCGTGGTCGGCGCCGGGGCGCGCGGCCGCCTGCACCGCGCGCTGTGGCCGTCGGTCGGCCGCTACTGCCTCGCCCGTGCCGCCTGTCCCGTCCTCGCGGTGCCGCCGTCCCCGCTCCAGCGGGCGCTGACGACCGCGCACCGCCGGAACGCCCTGCGGCTGCGGCTGGACACCGGCCGTGTGGAGAGGGAGTTCGAGACGGCGCGCCCCGACGACTGACTCCCCGTGCGGACGGCGCCCGCGCCGCGCGAGACGGACGGCCCCCGCCCCCGGACACGTCCCGGGGACGAGGGCCGTACGCGTGCCCGCCGTCGTGTGGCTACGAGGCCGTTCGGGGCGGTACGCGCAGCCGGACCGGGATGTCCGGCACCCAGTACGGGCCGTCGGTGGCCAGGGTCAGGGACGCCGTCCAGTCGCCGGGCCGGGTCAGCCGGCGCGGGTCGAGGGTCACCGTGAACGTCGCGGTCCGCCCAGGCCGGAGCGTCAGGCGGTGCGGGTTGCCGGTCAGCCAGGGGACGTCCGTCTCGGTACGGTCGTATCCGGGCAGGACGTCGACGGTGGACACGGGGACGGGGAACCGGGGTTCGCCGCTGCCGCCCACCCGGTACAGGCCGGGTGCGCCGCCGCCCCGGTAGACGGCGGCCGGGGCGTCCGGCAGCCGCTGCCAGGCGTCCGTCCCGGGGTCGTAGGCGTAGCCCTCCGCGGTCAGCACCCGGTTGGGGCCGACCCGCTTGAACCCGCCGGAGACGAGGAGCCGCCCGTTGGCGGTGGCGTACGCGCCGGTGGCCAGGCCGGCCGGCATGGCGGCGATGGGCTGCCAGCTGTCCGAGGCCGGGTCGTAGACGTAGCCGGCGCCGGTCTCCACGTACTCGTGGACGCCGCCCGCGCAGTACAGCCTGCCGTCCACGGCACCGCAGTTGGCCCAGCTGATGGTCTGCGGGTAGGCGGCGGCCCGGGACCAGGACCGCGCGCCCGGGTCGTAGGCGTACACGGAGTCCGAGCAGTCGGTGTTCGTGCAGCCGCCGACGACGTAGAGCCGCCCGTCGGGCACGGCGCCCGCCGCGCCGTAGTGCCCCTCGGGGATGTCCGGGCCCTTCGACCAGCGGCCGGTGTCCGCGTCGAAGACCTGGGTGGTCCGGCTGACGGTCTCCTGGGGGCCCCAGCCGCCCACGGTGTACAGGCGGCTCCCGACGAACCCGTGCGCGGTGGCCTGCCGTGGCTCGGGCGCGGCCGGGCCCTGCTTCCAGGCGCGGCCGGCGGGGTCGTACACGTACAGGTCGGCGGTGGGTTCCCGGCCGTCGGAGCCGAGGGCGGAGTAGAGCCTGCCCCGGTAGGTGCCGACCGCGTTGTCCATCACGGGGACGGGCAGGCCGGGCAGCGCGTGCCAGGCGGTGCCCGGGGCCGGGGAGCCCGGGGCGGTGCCGGTGCGCTCGCCGACGCGGAGCCGGATCGGCGCGGTGCCGGTGTTCCGTACCGTCACCTTCCGCACCACGGTGGCCCGTCGGGAGGTGGCGTCGATCCGCCCCGGACGGACCGTCAGCCGGCCCGCCTTGAGGACGAACGAGGCCGCGGTGACGCGGTCGGCGGGTACCTGGACGGTGCGGGTGGCCGTGGTGTACGACGGTTTGGCCGCCGTCGCCGTGGTGGGCCGGCCGGAGCCGGGCACGAACAGCCGGTAGGCGCCGTCGCCGAGGCGCGGGTCACCGGTCGTGGCGACCGTCGGCGCGGCCGACCCGTCCGCCGGGCCGGTGTGCACGACGGCTCCGATCAGCCCCTTCCCGGTGTTGGCGTCGGTGACGGTCCCGGTGAGGACGCCGCCGGGCACGGGCGTGGCGACCCGTTCGGTGACCGTGACGTCGTCCACCGCCCAGAACAGGCCGGGCCCGGTGAAGTGGAACCGCACCCGTACCGCGCGCTCGCCGGCGTAGGCGGTGAGCGGGATCTCCACCCGGCCGCTCGTCCACAGCTGGTCCTGGTGCCACACCGTGGTCCAGGTCCGGCCGTCGTCGGAGCTGACCTGCACCTCGCCCTGCTGCTCGGCGGAGCCCTCGTAGTCGGTGTCGAAGCCCAGCGCCGGGTCCCCGGCGCGGCCGAAGTCGTAGGCGGGGCTGGTCAGTGAGGTGTCCAGGGGGCTCCCGGCGTGGTCGGCGTCGGCGACGGCGAAGCCGCCGGAACCGCCGGTGGTGTTGCCCCGGCCGCCGGGGTCGTCGAACGTCCAGCCAGGCGCGCCGGTCACGCTCCAGCCGGCGGGCGGCCCGGAGGTGCCGTCGAACGTCTCGCCGCCGACGGTGTCCGCCTTCACGGTGTACGCCGGGTCGTCCTCGGCCCAGGTGTCCACGGGCAGGGCCAGGCCCACGGTGAGGTCCTCGGTGCCGACCGTCACCCGGCGTTCCAGCGACTGGTAGGAGCTGTCGTCGCCGACCACGCGCAGGGTGTACGTGTGGTCCTCGGGGAGGTCGAGGCGGTAGGCGCCGGTGACCGGGTCGGACCACACCGGGGCGCCCGGCACCCCGGCGACCGTGATCCTCGCGTGCAGTGGCCAGCCGTGCCCCGAGCCGTCGGTGACGGTGCCGGAGATCCGGTGGGTGGCGAGCTTGCGCAGGCCGAGGTCCCCGCTCGCGGTGCCGCCGTCGGTGAGGCGGACGCCCGGCAGGGTGCCCGGCGCGTATCCGTAGGCCGTCACCCGGACGTCGTGGTCACCGGCGGGCAGCGGCAGGGTGTAGCGGCCGCGGGCGTCGGTGGCCGTGCTGTACGGGCCGGCCGTCACCTCGGCCGCCGCGACGCCCGCGCCCGAGCCCGCGTCAGTGACCGTGCCGGTCAGGGTGCCGTGCGGGCCCATGGTGAAGGCCGTCGGGCCGTCGGGGGTGCCGAGGCCCGTGGGGCCGTCGTAGCCCGGACCCGCGGTGCACAGGTAGGCCGGTGCGCAGTGCCCGTTGGCTCCCGAGGTCACGTCGTGCAGTCCCCGGCCGCCGGCGGCGTACGGGTAGACGGCGGGCCGGGAACCCGCCGCCGGGGCGCCCGCGTTCGCGTACACGCCGGCGATGATCGGCGCCGAGGCGCTGGTGCCGCCGGCCACACCCCAGCCGCCGGTGTCGCCGTAGCTGTCGTACACGGCGACGCCGGTGTCCGGGTCGGCCACCGCGGAGACGTCGGCGACGGTACGTCCGGGGCAGCCGGTGTCCCGCTGGAACGCCGGCTTGGGCTCGTACCGGGAGCAGCCGGAGCCCGTTCCACCGCCGTCGTGGTCCCACACCGACTCCGTCCAGCCGCGCGCGGTGTCCGGGTCCCTGGTGAGCGTGGTGCCGCCGACCGCGGTGA
The DNA here is from genome assembly GCF_040704085.1 of Streptomyces sp. NPDC047841. NCBI lineage: Bacteria > Bacillati > Actinomycetota > Actinomycetes > Kitasatosporales > Streptomycetaceae > Streptomyces > Streptomyces sp. NPDC047841. The sequence goes on along the minus strand of NZ_JBEYRP010000020.1, from coordinate 61,288 downwards.
CGTGCGGGGAGGCCGCCGGGTACGCCACGCCGTACCCGTAGTCGCCGGAGGAGGCGACGACGGCCACGCCCGGGTGGTCGTAGTGGACGTCGGCCGCCGACTCCGCCGGGTCCTCCGGGAAGAAGGTGTAGTTGGAGCCGTAGGAGTTGGAGACGTACTTCGCGCCGAGCGCGACCGCCTGGTCCACGGCCGCGCCCAGGTCCTCGATCGTGGCGCTGTCCGCCTCGACCAGCAGGATCCGGGCCTTGGGCGCCACCGCGGAGACCATGTCGAGGTCGAGGGAGATCTCGGTCGCCCAGCCGGGGTCGGGGTCGGGGCGGCGGGTGCCGCCGCGCTGGTCGGTCTTGGTGAAGCAGCCGTTGGCGGTGGTGCAGGGCGGCAGCCCGTACTGGGCGCGGTAGACGGCGAGGTCGGCCTCGGCGTTCGGGTTGTCGAAGGCGTCGACCACGGCGACGGTGGCGCCGGCGCCGCCGTCCGCGGGGAGGCCGTAGGCACCGCGCAGGTCGGCCGGTCCGTAGCCCTGGGGGCCGGCATCGGCCCCGCGCCGTTTCTGACGACTCGTCAGATCGGTGCGCAGCAGACCGAAGCAGGTGAACTCGTGCGGCCTGGGCGCGCCGCAGAGCGGTCGCACGTGGTCCCGTGCGGTCTGCGTGGCGGGTGCCACGGTGCGGTCCCGTGCGGTCTGCGTGGCGGGCGCCGCGGACCGGTTCGCGGTCTCCGCGCGGGCGGGGGCCGGGGCGGCGAGGACCGTCAGCAGGGCGGTGGCCAGCGCGGCGGCGCGGGCGGTCAGGCGTCTGCGCCGGCGGGGCGCGGTGCCCCGTGGCGTGAGCAAGGGTATGGGCAACTCAACTCCTGTGGCATGGGCGGCGGTTGGACGCGCCGCCCCGCACACGTTAGTTGAGCTGTGAAGAAGTCTCTGTTCCGTGCGGGATCGGGATCTGTACCAGGAGGGAAGTGCCGGCGCCGGGGGGCGAGTCGATGGTGAGGGTGCCGTCGAAGGCGGACACGCGGTCCGCCAGGCCGGTCAGGCCGCTGCCGGCGGTGGCGCCGCCGACACCGCCGACGCCGTCGTCCACCACGTGGATCCGCAGGACGTCCGTGAGGGCGAGGGAGATGTCGATCCGGGACGCCTGGGCGTGTTTGACCGCGTTCGTCACCGCCTCGGCCACCACGAAGTACGCGTTCGACTCCACGGTGGTGGAGAGCCGCCGGGGGTAGTCGGCCCGTACGACGGCGGGAACCGGGCACCGGGCCGCCAGGTCCTCCACGGCCGCCGCCAGGCCCTTCACCGTCAGCACCAGCGGGTAGATGCCCCTGGCCAGTTCCCGCAGTTCGTCGATCGCCGTCTGCGCGTTGTCGATCGACTGGTCCATCAGCTCGGTCACCGGCGTGTCCGTGTCGGAGATCATCTCCCGCGCCAGCCGGAGCCCGATCATCAGGCTCACGAGGCGCTGCTGTGCCCCGTCGTGCAGGTCGCGGGCCGTACGCCGGTGCACCGCCTCGACGCTCTCCACGGTCCGTCGGCGGCTGTCCTGCAACGAGGCCGCCATGGTGTTGAAGGACGCCCCGAGCGCGTCGATCTCCGCCACCTTGCTGGGCGGGATGCGGACGCCGAGGTCGCCGCCCGCCAACCGCCCGGCCGCTGCCGCCGCCCCGCGCACGGGCCGTACGACGGCGCGGTGCTGGAGCACCGTGAAGGCGGCCACCAGCGCGGTCGACGCCGCGATGCCCACGCCGGCCGCGATCACCGCCCGGTGCGCGTTGGCGCCGGCGGCGTCCTCGCGCGCGGCGAGCTGGGCGCGCTCGCCCGCCGTGTACGCGTCGAACCGGGCCCGCAGGGCGTCGACGCGGCGCTTCCCCTCGGCCGTCGCCGCCAGGCCGGACGCGGCGGGGTCGCCCCGCCGGACCGACTCCACCAGCGGGATCGAGTAGTCGTCCAGGAAGGACCGGACGCCCCGCGTGATCTGCTCGGCGGTGCGCCGCTGCGCGGGGGTGGTGGCGGAGCGGGTGAACCGCCGGATCCCGGCGGGCAGCGCCGTGCGCGCCGCCTGCCAGGGCTGGAGGAAGTCCTCGCGTTTCGTGATCACGAAGCCGCGCTGCCCGGTCTCCAGGTCCACGAGCAACTGCTCCATGGTTCCGGCCTCGACGAGAGCCGTGCGGGAGGCGCGGCGCGCCGACGTGGAGTCGTTCGCGTCGTCGATCGCCCACAGCAGGACCACGAACGCGACACCTATCAGCAGGGCCAGCAGAGCGCTCGCCGCGACCGTGAGGCGCGTCAGCCCCAGCCCCCGGCCGCCGTACCACCGTCGTACCGTCATGCTCCGCAATGTAGCCGCACATGACCGGGGGCGTTCGATGAGACGGTGGCGGCGGCACACGTGACGCCGGTGTCAGCGCCGCGGGATCGACACGTGCCTCGGCGTCAGCGGGCCGGGCCGTTCCCGGGGCCGTACGTCACCAGGTGTCCTCGCCCCGCTGCGGCGCCACGCTGTACGCGGTCGCCGACAGCAACCCGGTGATCGTTGCGCCGATGGCCAGGAACACGGCCGCGGTGGCGAGGCGGGCGTCCAGCGCGAGGTCCTTGGTGAACGGCAGCAGGGCCAGCGCCACGGTCACCAGGCCGGCGATCCAGACGAAGAAGGCGCGCGGCCGGGCGACGGTCAGCAGCAGCAGGTGCAGCAGCCCGGTGCCCACGACGGCGCCGGCCGCCGCCCAGGCCGCCAGGTATCCCGTCGTCACATCGCCCCACACGCCCGCCTCGTGCGGCGCGAACAGCGGAACGTCGAGGACACCGCGGACGAACATCGTGGCCACGACCGCGACCAGCGCCGCGACCACCGCCGTGGCGGCGCCGGTGGCCCACAGCCGGCCCGCCGCGACGGACCGCGAGCCGGGCGGCGCCTGGTACCCGGGGCCGCCGCGCGGGCGGTAGGAGGGGGCGTCACCGTAGGGAGCGGAACCGGCCATGGGGAACCACCTTTCACGCGTGGTCGTCACGACGTGACGCCGCGGTCGGCCCGCCGTCACTCGCGCTGACTCCAGCATGCCTCCCCCGCCGCGGATCGGCGCGGCCTGCGCCGGGTCGCACCGCACGGGCAACGCCTCCCGCGCGAGGCACGCCTGACGCGACGACAGATGCCTCTCTCCGGCAGGGAGTCCCGCACCGCGGCCTCGCCGTCCCCGGCCGGCAGGTAGATAGGTTCTAGACCCTCACACCGTGTCAGGCGATCAACTCGGAGACATCATGTTCACCATCGGAGACTTCGCCCGGCACGGCCGCGTCTCGGTCCGGATGCTGCGTCACTACGACGCGACCGGTCTGCTGCGCCCGGCCCATGTCGACCCCGTCAGCGGCTACCGCCACTACACCGCCGCCCAACTCGCCCGCCTCAACCGGATCATCGCGCTCAAGGACCTCGGGTTCTCCCTGAGACAGGTCCGGGACATCGTGGACGAGAAGGCCGACGCCGAGGAACTGCGCGGCATGCTGCGGCTGCGGCGGGCCGAACTGGAGACCGCCGTGGCCGCGGCGGGAGCACGGCTGGTCCAGGTCGAGGCGAGGCTCCGAGCGATCGAGAGCGAGGGGCACATGCCCACGAACGACGTCGTCGTCAAGACCGTCCCCGGCGTCCGGGTGGCCGAACTGACCGCGACCGCCGACAGTTTCTCTCCCGAGGACATCGGCCCGGTCATCGAACCGCTCTACGCCGAGCTGTTCCGGCGCCTCGACTCGGCCGGCATCGCGCCCACGGGCGCCGGTGTCGCCTACTACGAAGACGCCCCGGAGGGCGGCGGCAGGATCACCGTCCACGCCGCCGTCCAGGTCTCCGCCCCCCTCCAGGACGACGGTGCCTTCCGGGTCCTGGACCTGCCGGCCCTGGACCAGGCGGCGACCATCGTGCACCGCGGCTCCCCGGACACCGTGCTGCCCACCGCGCAGGCCCTGACCCACTGGATCGACGCGGGCGGCTACCGGTCGACCGGGTACCCCCGCGAGGTCAACCTGGAGTGCCCCGAGAACCGCGACGACTGGGTGACGGAACTCCAGGCGCCGGTGAGCCGGGCCTGATCACCGGCGGGAGGCGCGGCTCCCGCACGGTTCCCGCCGGCACCGCCACCGCGCGCCAAGTCCGGTGGCGGCCACGCTCCTTGACGGAGGGGCGCTCCATGACGGAGGGGCCGGCGAGGCGGGCCGGTCGGACGCCGTCGGCTATTACGGCGTAATCGCCTGCGGAGGTCCCCGCGCCCGGACGCGGTGGGTCACGGCGGGTGGAAGGATCGGCGACAGGGTCCAGTCCAGGGACGCCCAGGAGAAGGAGACGCCGTTGTCCGGACGTACCGTGCTGATCACAGGAGCGTCGAAGGGGATCGGCCTCGCCACCGCGCACCGGCTCGCCGGCCGGGGACACCGGGTGCTGGGCATCGCCCGCGGTGTCCCGGACGGTGGCTTCCCGGGGGTGCTGCACGCCTGCGACCTCGCCGACGCCGGGGCGACGCGCGAACTGCTGGAGGCGCTCACCCGCGAGGAGCGCGTGGACGCGGTCGTCAACAACGTCGGCATCGTCCTGCCGGAACCGCTCGGCGGGATCACCCTCGACGCGTTGCACGAGGTGTACGACCTGAACGTACGCGCCGCCGTGCAGGTCACCCAGGCGTGCGTCGGCGGGATGCGGGAGCGCGGCTGGGGCCGGATCGTCAACGTGACGAGCCGGGCGCAGCACGGTTCGCGCACCCGGAGCAGTTACGCGGCGGCCAAGAGCGCGCTGGTGGGGCTGACCGGCACGTGGGCGCTGGAGCTTGCGGAGCACGGGGTGACGGTCAACGCGGTCGCCCCGGGACCGGTGGAGACCGGACTCTTCCGCGAGCAGCACCCGGTGGGCGGCGCACAGGAGGCCAGGGTGCTGCGTTCGGTGCCCATGGGCCGCTTCGGCCGCCCGGAGGAGGTCGCCGCGGCCATCGCCTTCCTGCTGGGCGAGGACGCCGGCTTCATCACCGGGCAGGTGCTCGGCGTGGACGGCGGGGGGACGCTTCCCGGCCGGTGAGGCGCGGGGGGGCGGCGCCCCGGACGACCGGCCCGGCCCACAGGGCACTGCGGGACCGAGCCGGTTCCCGTCCGTGTGCGACGGCACCCGGTGGGATGGTTCAGCCGCAGCTGAGGAGGCCGGCGGCGGACTTGGCGGCGAGGATGCGGTGCACGCTGTCCGCGACATCGGCGCGGAACGCGGCGTCGGTCTTCATGCGGGCGCTGACCGCCTGCGCCATCGCCGGTACGGTGGACGCCTTCACGGTGAGGATCATGTTGCCGCCCGCCGCGAGGAAGTTGACGGCCCGCTGGCCCGGGGTGAACGACTTCACGGCGACGGCCTGTCCGAGGTCGTCCGAGATGACGACGCCCTTGAAGCCGAGCTGGGTGCGCAGCAGCTTGCGGATGACCGTCGGCGAGAAGGCCGCGATGTGGTGTGCGTCGATCTTCGTGTAGGTGGCCGAGGACATCATCACCAACGGCGCCCCGGACTTGATGCCGGAGCGGAAGGGGCCGAGGTAGGAGCTGGACGTCGTCGTCACCGAGTCCACGACGTTCGCGGTGGTGTCGGTGTTGCCGGTCACCCGGCCGAGACCGGGGAAGTGCTTGAGCGTCGTCATGACATGGGCCTGCTTGAACCCCTCGGCGAAGGCACCGCTGTGCGAGGCGACGACCTCGGGGGTGTGGCCGAACTCGCGGTTGTAACGGCCGATGGGCGCGTTGCGCGTGCCGAGGCTGGCCGGCACCGTGTCCGCGACGGGGGCGAGGTTGAGGTTCAGCCCGGCGGACTTCAACTGCGTCGCCCAGCCCGCGGCCCGGCTGCGCAGCGTCGACGTCGACCAGGTGCCCTGGGTGAGCGCGGCCGGCATGGTGGAGAACCCGGGGCCGCTCAGCACCTGGACCTGGCCGCCTTCCTGGTCCGTGGAGACCATCAGGCCCACGCGCCGGCCGGACACCGTGTCCGCCTGGCCCCGGAAGCCGTCGACCACCTTGCGCGTCGCCGTGGTGCCGGCGCTGCTGCGCCCGGTCAGCATGACCGAGCCGACGTGGTAGTCACGCAGCGTACGCAGGTCGGTCGCGCTGGGGTGCGCGGCGTTCACCCCGCCCATGAAGAGCTGGCCTATGCGCTGTGCCTGGGTCATACCCGTGTAGACGCGGTCGGCGCAGGTGGTGGCGACGGCCCCTGGACCCGGGCCGGCGACGGCGCGGACCGGCTGGACGGTATGCGCCTGGGCGGCGGGTTCGCCGACGGCGACCGCGGTCAGCAGCATGGTGACGAGCGGGATGCCGGTGCGCAGAGCCGCCGAACGGCCCCTTCCGCGCCGGCGGACACGTGCTGTCATGGATGGCGCTCCTGTCTCGGACGATGGGCGGGCAGGGAATCGGTGGCCCGCTGTTCCTGTACGGCGGGGGCAGACCGCTCCGCCGCGCGCCCCCGCTCCCACACGCTACGCCGCACGGCCGTGAGATGCGCGCCTTGCCTGCCACAACCCCATGAACAGGCCCTCGGAGGCCGCGCTTCCGTCTTGGGGAGGGGGCGCGAGTGCCTCCTGGGAGGGGGCGCGGGTGCCTCTCGGGAGGGGGGCGCAAATCTGTCCCGGCCGGGGCGCGAATCCGCCCTGGGAGGGGCGCGGGTTCCTCCCGGAAGGGGGCGCTGATCCGTTCTGGGAGGGGGCGCTGATTCTGTCCCGGCCGGGGGCGCGGTCCGTCCTGGAAGGGGAGCGCGGGTTCCTCCCCGGAAGGGGCGCGGATCCGGCCCGGCGGGGGTGCGGATCGATCCTGGGGGGCGCGGATCCGCCCAGGCCGGGGACGCGGATCCGTCCTGCAAGGGGAGCACGGGTTCCTCTTGGGAGGGGGCGCGGATCCGTTCCGGGAGGGACGCGAGTTCCTCCCAGGAGAGGGGCGCGAGTTCGTCCCGGACGGTACGCGGATTCGCCCTGGAAGGGGATGCCAATCCGCCCCGCAAGGGGGACGCCAATCTGTCCGGAGAAGGCGCGAGTCCGCCCGCCAAGGGGATCGCGAGTCCGTCCCGGAACGGAGCGCGAGTCCGTCCCCGGGAGAGGGACGCCGATCCGTCACGGTGCGCGACGCAGAGCCATCCCGGTAAGGAACCCCCTGAACCAGCCGTAAGCAGGCGCAAGCAGCCGCAAGCAGGCGCGAACCCTCCCCGGAGGGACGCCTGGCGCAGTCAGGAGGCGGCGTGGAACCGGTCAGGGACCCCTCAAGGGGGACACGCCTACCAGCCGGTCCAAGGGCGCTGAGCCGGCCCGGCCTCATCCGCCGCTCACTGTCCGGGGCACTGCGGTGCGGACTGGTCTAGACCGAAGGAAGTAAGCAAATCGGACATGGATGACTATTGCTTGATATAAAGATCACGTGAAGGCGTGACCGGTCCGGGGGGCACCGCGGCCGCGCCGGTTGTCTGGGATTGGAGCTCCTAAGGAGACGCATGCGGCCCTTCAGAATCGCGGCAACTCGACAGACCCCTGTTTCCGTGCCGCGTCGGCCGGCCCATCCGGAAGGCACCCACGCACACTGGTACGGCCCCCTGTCCGTCTGTGTGGATCTGGTCGGCGCCGCACTGCCGGTGACGGCGGCGATCGTGGAGGTGCACGAGCCCCACCCCCTGCGGCTCGCGGCCGTCGCCGCCCTGCTGTGGCCGCTGATCAGAGTGCTCGGCAAGCGGTACACACCCTCCGCCTGGGGTGACGGCGGCGGCCTGGGAGCCGTCCTGCGGGACTGGCTGCTGCTGGTCGGCGCGCTGGCGACGCTGCGTGTGCTGTGCGGGCTGGAGAGCGTGCCGGCCGAAGCCTTCACCGCGCTGATCCCGGCCCTGGTCCTCACCGCGGCCTGCCACAAGGTGATCCACCGTCACCTCCTGGCCGCCCGCCGCAACGGCCGCGCGCTGCGCCACGTCCTGGTGGTCGGGGAGGGCCCGACGATCGACGCGGTCGTCGGTCAACTGGCCCAGCGCACCGACCACGAGTACGCGATCGTCGGCTGCTGCCCGGTCGGCGAGGACGAGGTGCTCTCCGGTGTCCCCGTGTACGCGCGGCTGCCCCGCGAGGCGCCCGGGATCCCCGGTGAGGACGCCGCCACGGTGCTCGGGGCGGCCGACGAACTCTCCGCCGACCTGGTCTTCGTCGTGACGGGCCCGCACCTGTCGGGCGAGCGGCTGCGCCGGCTGTCCTGGTCGATGCACGACCGGGACTGCCCGATCGTCGTGCTGCCCGGCATCGTCGAGGTCGCCCGCCGGCGGGTCCGGCTCACCTCGGCGTCCGGACTCACCCTGCTGCACATCTCGCCGCCGCTGCGCCGTGGCGTGCCGGCCCTGCTGAAGGCGGCCGTCGACCGCGTGGGCGCGCTGCTGCTGATCGTGCTGTTCTCGCCGCTGCTGCTCCTGCTGGCGCTGGCCGTGCGGCTCGGCTCCCCCGGCCCCGCCCTCTACCGCCAGATCCGGGTCGGGCAGTACAACACGCCGTTCCCCATGTGGAAGTTCCGCACGATGGTGGTCGACGCGGACCGCCTCAAGGACGAGCTGGAGGCGGCGAACGAGAACGACGGCCACATGTTCAAGATGCGCCGCGACCCCCGGGTCACCCCCGTGGGACGCGTCCTGCGCCGCTACTCGCTGGACGAGCTGCCCCAGCTGTTCAACGTCCTCCTCGGCCACATGTCCCTGGTCGGCCCGCGCCCCCCGGTGCCGGAGGAGGTCGTCAAGTACGACCCGGTGGAGATGCGCCGGCTGCACGTCAAGCCGGGGCTGACCGGCCTGTGGCAGGTGAGCGGACGGTCGGACCTGTCCTGGCACGAGACGGTCTCGCTCGATCTGCGCTACGTCGACAACTGGTCCCCCTCCATGGACATGAACGTGATGGCCCGCACCGTACGCGCGGTGCTGAACGGCCAGGGCGCCTACTGAAGTTCGTCCATCCGGGCAGCCCTGCCGCCAACACGCGCCGATCGCTTCGGCGGAACCGGCGGCGGACCGGCAAGGTACCGGGAAGGAACCGGGAGGAACCGGAAGGAACACCGTCATGGCGCAGACCGCAGCCGCTCCGCACCGGCCGCTCGTCGAGCGATCCCTGCGCGGCTTCACCGGCGCCGGTTACGACAAGGGACGCCCCCTGCTCGTCCAGGCCGCCTGGTTCGCCGTCCTGCACCTGGTCTTCGTCAAATGGTGGTGCCCCGACCGCTGGCGCCCGGTGCTGCTGCGCGCCTTCGGCGCCCGGGTCGGACAGCGGGTGCTGATCCGGCACGGGGTGCGGGTGCACTGGCCGTGGAAGCTGGAGGTCGGCGACGACGTGTGGATCGGCGAGGAGGCGTGGATCCTCAACCTCGAACCCGTCACGATCGGCAGCGACTGCTGCGTCTCCCAGGGCGCGTTGCTGTGCACGGGCAGCCATCGCGCCCGTTCCGCCACGTTCGAGTTCGACAACGGCCCCGTCCGGCTGGAGCCGGGCAGCTGGGTCGCGGCCCGTGCCGTCGTCCTGCGCGGTGTCACGGTCGGCCGGGGCGCGGTGGTGGGCGCCGGCGCCGTCGCCCAGCGGGACGTGGCGCCCGGCGAGGTCCTGACGACGAAGGGACGTACGGCATGAGACTGCTCCACGTGGTCACGCTCCTCAGCGACGACGGTGCCTTCGGCGGTCCGCCGAGCGTCGCCGTCGCCCAGGCGCGGGAGCTGGCCGCGCGCGGGCACGACGTCGCGCTGATGTCGCTGTGGCGGGGCGCCGGCCGCGCGCCGGAGCGCGTCGGCACGGTCCGGCTGCGCTCCCGCCCGGCCCGGGCGCTGCTGCCGGGACGGGGTTTCATCGGTCTGCTGCACCCCCTCCTCGTCCGCGATCTGTGGCGGGCCATGGGCGGCGCCGAGGTCGTGCACGTGCACGCGGGGCGCGACCTGGTCTCCCTGTCCGCCCTCGCCGTCGCCGCCCTGCGCCGCGTGCCGTGTGTGGCGCAGACGCACGGCATGGTAGAGCCGCGCACGGCGCTGCCCGTCCGGCTGTTCGACCTGCTGTACCTGCCGTTGCTGCGCCGGGCGCGCGCCTGCTGCGTGCTGACCGAACAGGAACGCGGGCTGGTGGCGCGGGTGCTGGGGCCGGACGGTCCGCCGCTGCGCATCCTGCCCAACGGCATCGAGCCGGGCCCGCCCGAACCGGCGCCGCGCCGGCCGCGCGAGCCGCACGTGCTGTTCCTGGCCCGGCTGCATCCCCGTAAGCGTCCCGAGGCCTTCGTGGAGATGGCCGCGCTGGTCCACGAGGAGGTGCCCGAGGCCCGCTTCACGCTGTACGGCCCGGACGACGGATCGCTGCCCGCGGTGCGCCGGCTCATCGAGGAGGGGCCCGCCGGCGTGGTCCGCTACGGCGGCGCGCTCGACCCCTCCGAGGCGCGCGAGGCGTACCGTACGGCGGCCGTCCATGTGCTGGCGAGCGTGAACGAGCCGTTCGGCATGACGGTCATCGAGGCGCTGGCCGCCGGTACGCCCGTGGTCTGCACGGACACCTGCGGCATCGCCGACGAGCTGGCCCGCCGTGGCGCCGCCCTCGTCACCGACGGCAGCCCCGGGGCCATGGCGGCGGCGGTCCGCCGGCTGCTCGGTGACCCGGAGCTGTGCGCCCGGATGGCGGAAGCCGGCCGCCGCGTGGTCGAGGACGTCTACTCCATCGGCGCCGTGGTGGACCGGCTGGAGGAGATCTACCTGGGCGGCCGCCGTAACGAGCCGGCCGGCCGGGGCGGCACGCACAGCGCGGCGCGCCCGGCCGCCGGCCACCCCCCACAGCGGCCGGCCACGCCCACCCCGCTCAACTGACCCCGGCCCACCGGCCTCACCGCCGCCCGGCAGGCGACCGCCCACGTCCGCTCCCGCGCCGCACGCCCACCGGGGTCGCTCGGACCCGGAGTTCCCGGTCCGGGTCGCCCTGACGGCGCGCTCGCGCGCGGGCCTCCCGCCGCCGGTTCACGGACGCGGCGGCGGGAGGCTTCGGTCAGGGGCGGCGGGTGCCGCTCGCGCGCAGGATGGCCTCGAAGCGGGAGGCGCAGTCCTCCAGGGCGAACTCCCGCTCGGCCAGGGCGCGGCTCTCCTTGCCCAGCCGCTCGGCGCGGGGCGGGTCGGACAACACCTCCCGGACCCAGGTGGCCGCGGCGTCCAGTGCGGACTCCCGCGGGGGGAAGACCGCCGACCCGGCCTGCCGGAGCAACCGCGCGGCGAGGTTGTCGGCGGGCATCAGGCCGAGCACCGGCCGTCCGGCGCACAGGTAGGACAGCGTCTTGGACGGGACCGAGAACTGCCCCGCCCCCGGGTCGAGCAGGACGACGAGGACGTCACCCGTGCCCAGCACCTCGGGCAGCCGCTCGTACGGCTGGAACGGCAGCAGGGTGAGGTCGACGCCCCGCGCCGCGGCGGCGTCCCGGAGGACGGGTACGGCAGGGCCGTCGTTGACGACGACGAGACGCACCGGGCTGCCCTGTTCGCGCAGTCGCTCGGCGAGCCGTACCAGCAGCTCCGGGTCGTGCTTCAGTCCGAGCGTGCCGGAGTACAGCACCGTCCGCACGCCGTCCAGACCGTGCTGTGCCGACCAGCCGTTGGCCCGTGCCACCGGGACGATCTCGTCGAGCGGCGCCCAGTTGGGGATGACGGTGACCTTGTCCGCGGTGCCCCACTCCTCGTGGACCCGTACGAACGAGTCGGCGATCACCACGACGGCCGCGGCCTGCCGCGCCGACCACTTCTCGCCCGCCCCGAACACCTTCGCCGCCAGGCCCATCGACCTGGCGACGTCGGCGGCGGCGAAGCTCTTCAGCGCCACCGCGGTCACGTCCTGGTGCCACAGCACCCAGGGGATGCGCAGCCGCTTCAGGACGGCCGCGGTCACCACCAGGACCGGGATCGGCAGGTTGGACAGCAGGGCCACGTCGGGTTTCTCGCGGTGGACCTGCCGGGCCAGTTCGAGCCCCAGCCGGGTCTCCTGGCCGAGCCGGCGGACGTAGGCCTCCTTGCGCAGCCTGACGCCGTCCCCGATGGTGGCGAAGCGCAGGCCCGCCGTGGACCCGGCGAGGTCGCCCTTGCCGGAGACGTAGGCCGTGCACGTCGAGTGGACGACCTGGTGCCCGCGGCGCGCCAGCTCCCGGCTCAGCTGGGCCTGGAACGGGTGGCCGCTGTAGTCGTGGACGAGGATCCTCATCGTGCCGCCTCCCCGCGACGCGTCCGGCGTCACTGGTGGGAGCGCTTGACCTGGTCGTAGACCCATGCGTAGGTCTGTTCCAGCCCGTCGGCCAGGGAGACCGACGGCTCCCAGCCGTAGATTTCGCGGATCAGGGTGTTGTCGGAGTTGCGCCCGCGCACGCCCTGGGGCGCGTCCAGCCGGTGGCTGCGCTCGCAGCGGATGCCGGCGATCCGCTCGACGACGTCGACGAGCTGGTTGATGGTCACCAGCTCCGAGGAGCCGAGGTTGACCGGTTCGCCGCTGTCCCCCTCCATGATCATCTGGGTGCCGTGGAGGCAGTCGTCGATGTACATGAAGGAGCGGGTCTGCAGGCCGTCGCCCCAGATCTCGATCCGGTGGTCGCCGGAGAGCACCGCCTCGGCCACCTTGCGGCACACCGCGGCGGGGGCCTTCTCCCGGCCGCCGGCCCAGGTGCCGTGGGGGCCGTAGACGTTGTGGTAGCGGGCGACGCGGGTGGTGAACCCGTAGTCCTCCGTGTAGTGGCGGCACATGCGCTCGGAGAAGAGCTTCTCCCAGCCGTAGCCGTCCTCGGGTTGCGCCGGGTAGGCGTCCTCCTCACGGAGCGCGGTGACGTCCGGGTCGGTCTGCCTGGCGGCGGCGTAGACGCAGGCGGAGGAGGAGTAGAAGTAGCGCTCCACCCCGGCCTCGTGGGCGGCCTGGAGCATGTGGGTGCTGGTCAGCACCGACATCATGCAGGCGGCCTTGTTGTTCTCGATGAAGCCCATGCCGCCCATGTCGGCGGCCAGCATGTACACGTGCCGCGCGTCCCGGACGCCCGCGCGCGCGTTCTCCAGGAGCGACAGGTCGGCGATCACGTTCTCCGCGGCGTCGTGGACCTGGTACCACTCGTGCCGGGGCTTGATGTCGATGGAGCGGACGGTCAGTCCCTGGGCCAGGAGGGAGCCCACGAGATGGCCTCCGATGAATCCCCCGCCACCGGCAACGACGACGTCGACCTGCTTGCCCATGGGCAACTCCTTTGTCCGAGAATCGGATGACCTGGTGCGATAAAGGAATGCACATTTGTCATGATTTGCTGTAAATGGCACGCCGACCTGTCCCCCGCGTCACCCGATGACGGCGCCGTGCGGACGGCCGCGCGCGGCTCCCGGATTCGCGCGCGCCTGTACGGCTTCATGAGGTACGGGCGTTATAACCCTGTTGATGAGCTTTCAGGGGAAATACCCGGCTGGTGAAGACCTTCGGTGGCGTGAGGCCCCCGTCCGCAGCGTGGCCGCGGTCTCCCTGTGGGCCGTGGCGCTGCTGGTCCTGCTGCCGGGGCTGGTCCTCCAGTCGGACGGCGCGCACCCGTCGGTCCCGCTCGCCGCCCAGGCTGTGGTGCTGGCACACACCGGCGTGGCCCTCGTCCGTGTGCTGACCGCGACGACGGTGCGGCTCACCGCCCTGGGTTTCTGGGTCTTCGCCTACGTCTGGCTCGGCCTCGCGCCCCTGGCACAGCTCGCCACCGACACGTACCCCTGGCCCTACCGGACCGGCCAGGGAACCGCCCTCACGGCCGTGGCCGTCGTCGAACTCGGGCTCCTCGCCCACAGTGCGGGAGCCGCCGTCGCCGCCCGCCGGGAGCGCACCCGTACGGCCGGACCCGCCGCCTGCCCACCGGGGCCGGTGGAACGGCTGCTGTCCCGCCGCCTCGCACCCTGGCGCCTGCTGTCGCTGTGCGGGCTCGCCCTCGTTCTGGCGGCGCTGCTCGTCCCCGGCCAGCCGGGCGGCGTCGGCGCCTACTTCACGAGCCGTCAGGCGCTGCGCGAGGCGGGCGTCGCCGACGGTTCGAACGACGCGTTCCTCGCGGCCGTGCGCAGCTGGTCCCTGTCCGTGCCCGCGTTCTGGGCGCTGCTGGGGCTGCTGCACGTACCGCGCGCGCCCGGCGGCGACCGTCTGCTGCGCGGTGTCCGCCGGCTGCTGCTGCCGCTGCTCCTCGCCCTCAACGTCGTCGTCAACAACCCCGTCAGCAAACCGCGGTTCTGGTTCGGCACGGTCCTGCTGACCCTGCTGTTCGCCGTGCCCCGGCTGAGCCGGCCCCGCGCCTTCCGCGTCATCGCCGCCACGCTCATGGCGACCGTGCTGCTGCTCTTCCCGTACAGCGACTACTTCCGCTACAGCGACCGGGAGCGGTTCGCCGTCGTCTCCCTGTCCGCGCAGTTCACCACCAACGGCGACTACGACGCCTTCCAGCAGGTGCAGACCGGCATCGACATGGCGCGGGACCGGGGGTTCTCACCACAGGACGCGCTGGGGCCCGTGCTGTTCCCGGTCCCGCGCTCGGTGTGGCCGGACAAGCCGGGGGACACCGGCATCACCCTGGCCCAGTACGCCGGCTACGACTTCCTCAACCTCTCCGCCCCCCTGTGGATCGAGAGCTACCTGTGGGCCGGCCCGCCCGCCGTGGCCGCCGTGTTCTTCCTGCTCGGCGCCGCCGGACGGCGCATGGACGACGTACGCCACCGGCTCCACGACCGGGCCGGCACCCTCGCCGCGTTCCTGGTCCCGGCGTTCGGCTTCTACCAGATCGTCTTCCTGCGCGGCAGCCTGCTGGGGATCGTCGGCCCGCTGACGCTGCTGGTGACCGTTCCGCTGCTCGTCACCACCCCCGCCGCCCGCGCGGCCCGGCTCGTCCCGTCGGCGCCGCCGACCGCACCCACCCGACCCGCACAGCTCCCCGGAACAGGAGGGCACCCGTGACCGGCCCCATCCACCTCTACGACCGGTACGACGAGCCGGACCAGCTACGCGACCAGCTGCGCCGGCTCCTGCGCCACCGTGCCGTCATCGCCCTCGGGATCGTCCTGGGGCTGCTCGGCGGTGCCGCCCTGGCCCTCTCCCGCGCCCACACCTACACCTCCACCAGCGAAGTCCTCGTACGCTCCACCGCCGACCCCTTCGGCACGGTCAGCGTGGCCGCCGACAACCAGGTCAGCATGGGCACCGAGCAGCAGATCGCCGCCAGCACCGCGGTCGCCGTCCGCGCGGCACGCCTCCTGGGCCAGGCCGACGGCAAGGCGAACGCGCTGGAGGACGCCCTGCGGATCACCAACCAGGCCAAGTCCCAGGTGCTGCGCTTCGAGTTCACCGCCCGCACCCCGGGGCGCGCGGCGCGCGGCGCCAACGCCTTCGCCGAGGCCTATCTGGCCGACCGCAAGGCCCGTAACCAGGCCGCCGCCCAGCGGGCCACCCAGGGCGTGGAGCAGCAGATCAAGACGGTGGAGGCCGCGCAGAAGCAGGAGACGGCGGACGACGACACCGCCAAGGCCCTGCAGAGCCAGCTGGACACCCTGCGCAAGCGCGTCGTCGACATCAACTCCCGCGACACCGACGGAGGCGACGTCGTCCGCCGCGGTGAGCCGCCCGCCCGGCCCTCGGTGCCCGGCTGGCCGGCCCTGCTCGCGCTCGGGCTGGCGGGCGGAGCGGCCCTCGGCATCCTGCTGGCCTGGCTGCGCTCCGCCCTGGACACCCGGGTCCGGTCGGCCGACGAGGTCCGGGCCGCGCTGCGCACCCCGGTGCTCGGTCTGCTGCCCCCCGGGCACGGCGAGGACGACGACCTGCTCGCGGTCGGCCGCCGGGGCGGTGACCGGGCCGAGACCCTGCGCGCCCTCGCCTACCGGCTGCGCGGCACCGGCCTGCGCGGCGGCACCGGCCGGCTCCTCGTCGTATCCCCCCGGCGCGGCGCCGCCACCGAGGAGGTCGCCGTGAACCTGGCCGCGGCCCTCGCGGAGTGCGGCGACGAGGTGCTGCTCGTGGACGCCGACCCCGGCACGGCCGCCCTCACGGCCCGGCTGCCGCTGCTGCCGGACGACGCCCGCACGTCCGGGGACGCCTCCTCGCTGCCCGACGGCAGCAGCCTCGTCGACGCCGGGAGCGCCGGGCGGTTCGCCTGCTGCGCCGGCGGCACCGCCTCGCCCGACCGCACGGGCGGGCCCGCCGCCGTCCACCGGCTGCCGGCCGGGTCCGGCTCCCGCACCACGGTCGTCGTCGCCCGGCCGCTCCTGGAGCACGCCGACGCCCTGGCCCTCGCGCAGCGCGTCGACGGCGTCCTGCTGGTCGCCGGTCTGGGCACCACCCGGCGCGACGACCTCAGGCGGGCGCACGAGCTGGTCGAGTGCTCCGGCGGGACCCTCCTCGGCACCGTGCTCGACGCCGCCCGCCGGCGCGGACGCCTGCATGCCGTGCTGCGCCGCGGCCCCGCGCGCCCGGAGGCGGAGACCGCCACCCCGGTCGTGGAGCTGCCGGCGCAGGACGACACGCTCTCGGTCTCCCGCGGATGACCGCCCCGGACGCGCCCGCCGCCCCCGCCGCCGGCAGCGTCGCCGCCGCCGCGCGGGGCGGGTGGTGGGGTGTGGCGGGTTCCGCGACGAACGCCGTCTTCGCCTTCGTCTTCGTCGGCCTGCTCACCCGCGCCCTCGGGGCGCAGGGCGCGGGCGCGGTCTTCACGGGCGTGGCCCTGTTCACCATCCTCAGCAACACCTGCAAGCTCGGCGCCGACAGCGGGCTCGTCCGGCTGGTCTCGCGGGACATCGCGGTGGGCGGCGGCCGCTCGGTGGGCGGCCTGCTGCGCGCGGCCGTCGTACCCGCGGCCGTGGCCAGTACGGCGGCCGCCCTGGTCCTCCTGCTGTGCCCGGCGGTGGCCACCACGCTGCTGCCGCACCTGCCGCCGGCCGACGCGGTCGCCCTCGTCCGGCTCTTCGGGCTGTTCCTGCCCGTCGCCACCGTCGGACTGGTCCTGCTCGGCGCCACCCAGGGCCATGGCACCGTGGTGCCGTTCGTCGGAGTGGAGCAGGTCGGCAAACCGGTGCTGCGCGTGCTGATCGCCGTACCGGTGGCCGCCTGTGTGCCGGGCCTGCTGCCGCTGGCCGCGGCCTGGCTGCTGCCCGCGCTGGCCGGCACCCTGACCGCCTGGCCCGCTCTGCGCCGCTGCCGCGCCCTGCGCGGCACCACGCGGCCGGCCGTGCGCGGGGCCGTTCCCTGGCGCGCCTTCTGGAGCTTCGCGGCACCCCGCGCGATCTCGTCCGTCTTCGACATCAGCGCGGTCTGGGTCGGGGTCATCCTGCTGTCCGCGCTGGCCACCGGCACCGAGGCGGGCGTCTACACCGCCATCGGCCGCGTCGTCACCGCGGGCACCCTGCTGCAACTGGCCGTGCGGCTCGCCGTGGCGCCCCAGATCAGCAGGCTGCTCGCCGTCGACCAGGTCGCCGAGGCGCGCCATCTGCACCGGGTCTCGACCTGCTGGATCGTGCTCTTCTCCTGGCCGCTGTTCGTCCTCGTCGCCGCCTTCCCGCGGACCGTGCTGTCGGTCTTCGGCCCGGAGTTCGTCCGCGGGGCGCCCGCCCTGGTCGTGCTGTGCCTGGCCTCGATGGTCAACGTGGCGGTCGGCAACGCCCAGACCGTGCTGCTGATGTCCGGCCGCAGCTCCTGGCACCTGGCCGTCACCGCGCTGGCGTTCACGGTGCAGTTGACGGTCGGCCTGCTCGCCGTGCCGCGGTGGGGCGTCGTCGGGGCCGCCGTGTCCTGGGGCGCGGCGATCGTGGTGGAGAACCTCTCGGCCGCGCTGCTCATCCGGCTGCGCCTCGGCTTCACGACCGTGGACCGGGGCTACACCACCGCCCTCGGGACCGGACTGGCCGTCTCGGTGGTGCTGGGCGCGGCGCGCGCACTGGGAGGTGACACCACGTCAGGACTCGCCGCCGGGATGACGTTGGGATTGTGTGCCTTTGGTACTACTTTGTGGTGGTATCGCAGGCCGCTGGGAGTGAGTGAGCTGGTCGGAGTCCTGCGCCGCCGCGCCGCATGAGCCCGGGCAAGGGTGTGCGGTCCGGGTGCGGCGGGCCCCGCGTCATTCCCCGCGTGTCGCCCACACCACTGCCATCCGGGGTGTCCTTTGCGCCTGAGAAACCTGCCGTCGAGGGCGGCCACCCGTGCTGTCGCCGCCACGCTCCTGTGCTCCGCCGCCCTGCTCCAGCCCGCTCCCGCCACGGCCGCCGGCGAACCCAGGTCGTCCTTCACCGCCGATCCGCTGACCACGTGGCAGACGAACGGCATCGTCTGGTCGCTGGCCTCCGCGCACGGTGTCGTCTACGTCGGGGGAACCTTCGACGCGGTGCGGCCGCCCGGCGCCGCGCCGGGCGAACGGGAGGTCCCGCGCCGCAACTTCGCCGCGTTCGACGCGGTGACCGGCGCCCTGCTGCCGTGCGCGCCGTCGTTCACCGGGGGCGAGGGAACCGTCCGCGCGCTCAGGACCTCGCCGGACGGCCGGGTGCTGTACGTGGGCGGCTCCTTCAGCCATGTCGGGTCCACCGGCGTGGCCAGCGCCGTCGCCCTGGACACGGCCGACTGCTCCCTGCGCGGAGACTTCCGCCCGGCGGTGTCCGCGACCGTCCGGGCGATCGACGTCACCGACCGGACGGTCTACCTCGGCGGTGACTTCGGGCAGGTCGACGGCCGGACCCGCAAGCGCGTCGCCGCCCTCACCCCCGAGGGCGGCCTGCGCCCGTTCCGGGCCGACGTGGACGCTCCGGTGCGCGCGCTGTCGGTGGCGCCCTCGCACGAGAAGATCTACGCGGGCGGTGACTTCGAGTGGGTCAACGGCCGGCGGGCCCACTCGCTGGTCGCCCTGAACGCCAGCAGCGGGGCGACCGAGCGCACCTTCCCGGACTGGCTGCCGCCCCGGTCGTCGGTGAAGTCGATCTCCCAGGACGGCAGCCGGTTCTACGTGGGTGCCGAGGGCCACGGCGAGGGCGTCTTCGACGGCCGTATCGCGGGCCGGCTCGACAACGACCGGATGGTGTGGAAGGACACCTGCCACGGCGCCACCCAGGCCGTCCTGCCCTACCGGGGTGTCCTGTACAGCGCCTCGCACGCGCACGACTGCCATGAGACTCCGGGCGGGTTCCCCGAGCGGCACGACCGGCAGCACCTGCTGGCCCAGTCGCCCGCCGACAGCAGGATCCTGCACTGGTTCCCCGACACCGACGAGGGGACGGGGGAACAGATCGGACCCCGGGCGCTGACGGTCGCCCGGGGCGTCCTCTGGGTGGGCGGCGAGTTCACCAAGGTCAACGGCGAGCCCCAGCAGGCCCTCACCCGTTTCGGGGCCGGCCCCGACACCGGGGCGCCGGACGTGCCCGCGCTCTCGCTCGCCGCCCGGCGCCCCGGACAGGTCACCCTGCGCTGGAAGGCCTCGTGGGACCGGGACGACGCGTCGCTCACCTACCGGCTCTACCGGGACGGCCGGCTGGTCTCCCGGCAGCAGCAGTCGTCCGCCTACTGGAACCGCCCGCTGATGAGCTACACCGACTCCGTGGGCGCCGGCACCCGCCACGAGTACCGGATCGAGGTGACGGACGGCACGAACACCTCGCGCAAGTCGCCGCCGTTGCAGGTGTCCGTGCCCGTGGGGGCGGGGGGTGACACGGCCAAGTGACCCGCATCGGATTCGCGCCCGGCGTCTACGACCTGTTCCACATCGGGCACCTCAACATCCTGCGCGAGGCGCGCCGGCACTGTGACCGCCTGGTCGCCGGGGTCACCTCGGACGACCTCGTGGTCCGCCTCAAGGGCAGACCGCCGGTCGTCCCGCTCCCCGAGCGCCTGGAGATCGTCGGCAGCCTGCGCTGCGTCGACGTGGCCGTCGTCGAGTCGGAGGAGGACAAATTGGAGACGTGGAAGCGGGTCGGCTTCCACGTCATCTTCAAGGGCGACGACTGGCGCGGAACGCCCAAGTGGAACGAGCTGGAGCGGCGTTTCGCGAAGGTCGGCGTCCAAGTCGCCTACTTCCCCTACACCCTGCACACCTCCAGCACCCTCCTGCGCGGCGCGCTGGAACTGCTCTCCCGGAGCGAGCCGCCGGAGATCCCCTCAGCGCAGCTCGCGGAACCACTTGACCAGGAAGGCGGCCATGAACAGGAGGTGGGCCAGCAGCAGGGTGCAGTAGACGGAAAGGAAGACGTGCTGGCTGCCCAGGAATAGGAAGCTGAGGCAGGTCACGCCGTAGTCGACGGGCAGGAGCAGCAGGGACCGCAGCGCCGGCGCGGGCTCCGCCGGCGCCGGGGCCGCCGTCCGCCGCTTGAGCTGCTCGGTCAGGATGCCGGCGAAGAAGATCACCACGGCCGCCAGCTCGAACAGCATCGGGGCCAGCAGGAAGGCGGGGTCGGGCAGCGAGAAGAACCGGTAGAACGACACCAGGACGACCAGGTGCACCGTGACCAGCTTGACGCAGTCCAGCACATGGTCCAGCCACTCGCCGGACGGGCTCCCGGAACGCTGTGTGCGGGCGAGCTGCCCGTCCGCCGCGTCGAGGGCGAACCCGACGGCCAGGGCCGCGCAGACGCAGACCGACAGCCCCGGACCGGGGCGCACCAGGGCCACGGCGGCCAGGGCCGGAAAGGTGAACAGGGCGCCGAGCACCGTCAGCTGATTGGGGGTCGCGCCGACCCGGTAGGCCAGGGCCGCCAGGACGCGGCCGGCCGGACGGTTGACGAACAGGGTGTAGACCGACACCCCCCTGGCGGGCTTCTGTGCCGCCGACATGTGCCTGAGCACCTCGATGAACCCGGTCATTCAGCTCCTTATTGCCTGGAAAGAAGGGGATTATGACAGAAGGGGATGGATCGATGTCCCGTGTCAGCCGTCGGCGGCTTCTGCGTGGCGGCGCCTCGGTGCTGGCCGCGACGGCCCTGTCGACCCGCGCCGCCTCCGCCGCCCCGCGCCCCTCCGCCGACGACACCGTGGTCAACGTGGTCGACCTGGGCGCGGTGGGCGACGGGCGGACCGACGACACCGAGGCGTTCGAGATCGCCTACACGTTCGCCGCCGCACGGGTCACCGAGGGCGTCGGGCGCGTGGTGATCGAGATCCCCGCCGGCGAGTTCCTGATCACCCGTCCGCACGCGCTGCTCAACGGTGTCGCCCCGCCGCGGCCCGCGAGCGGCCTGCGGTTCTCCGGCGCGGGCAGGCGCATGACGAGTCTCGTCTTCCGCCCCGGCACCGGCCCCGGCTCCTGCCTCTGCCGCAACCAGGACGTGTGGTCCAACCTCTCCTTCGAGCGCATGCGGTTCCGGTCGGCCACCCCGGGCGCCTCCTTCTTCGACTCGTACTCGACCGGACAGGCGCAGGACTACCGGTTCTCCGAGTGCGAGTGGATGGGGGAATGGGAGTACGGGCTCGTCCTGAGCGGCACGGACACCAACTCGGAGATGCGGTGGGAGGCGTGCCGGGTCGGCGGCCGCTACCGCCGGGCCTTCTTGTACTCGGGGCTGACGCGGAACGGGCAGCAGGAGCCGAACGACCAGGACCAGTTCCTCAACTACTGGTTCACCGACATGAAGGTCGAGTACGAGTGGGGCAACTTCCTGGAGTTCCCCTACGGCGGCTCCATCGCCTGCCGGGGCGGCTCGTACATCATCACGGACAGGCGCCCGCAGAGCACCCCGGAGTACGGCACCACCAGCACGTTCTTCCGCTTCCCGGTGGCCCGGCACCACGACTCCGTGCAGCGGTTCCACGCCCAGGACATCCGTTTCGAGGTGCGCAACCCCGACGTGGTCGTCATCGACTGCGCGTGGAACGGCGGCACGGTCCACTTCGACGACTGCGACGACACCGGTCTCGCCTTCAAGGACTTCTCCGCCGAAGTCCGCCCGCACCGCTACACCGTGGGCCCGCGCGGGCCGCTGATCCGCTACGACTCCTGCCAGCTGGTGGGCCGCCACGAGTACCGGCCGGCCGCCGCGCCGGACACCCTCCCGGTCCTCGCCCGCTACGACATGTGCCTGCTCCGCAGCCACACGGCACACGACTTCGCGGTCGCCGGCGGCACGGGGCAGGTGCCCTTCGTGCGGTTCGTGGACTGCGTCGACGCGGGCGGGACGGCCGGCTCGCCCGTGTCCACCCCGTCCACCCCGCCCGGCCCGGCCGCCCCGCCCCCGTGCCTGGCGCCGGGCCCGAGCCCGAGCTCCAGCCCGAGTTCCAGCCCGAGCCCCGCGTCGGCGCCCGAGCCGGGTCCCGCCACGGCCCCCTCGCCGCAGCCGGCGACGGCCCCCGAACCCGCTCCCGCGACGGCTCCCGGCACCCCCGGCACCCCGACGCCGTACGACACCGCTCAGGCGGGCTGCTCCTCCCCGCAGCAGGACCCCCTCTGACCCGGTGTACTCCGTCCGCGCCCATCCGGGCAGCGGTGGGTCACCCGAGGGAGGGACTTCACGGCGCCGGTCACCGGCGGCGGACGTGCCAGCGCGCAAGCTCACTGGTATCCGCACTCCCGACGCCGGGAAACGCCCGTCAGCACGACGGGCCGGTCCCGGTGGCCATTCGCTCCAGGGGGCGCCTGAAACTCCGGAAGGAAGTCGTTGCCACGCTCCGGCCCACGCCCTGCCCACCGGGTCCGCCGCGGTGCGGCGCAGCGATGAGCACCCCCCTCGTATCGCAGTCGACCGCCTCGTTCCGTCCGGGACCACGCGGTCGCGCCACGACATGAAAGGCATCAGGATGTCACGCTTGGCGCATGCGGCGCTGCATCGGGTCCGTCCGGGCATGGCCGCGCTCACCGCTGTCGCCGCCGTCACCGCACTCGGCGTGTCCGGGGCGCCCGCGACGGCCGGGGAAGGCCCCGCCGGCCCGCGCGCGGGTGGCGCACCGTCGGGGATCAGCAAGCTCACGGGCGAACTGACCACGCCCTGGGGGATCTCGTTCCTCCGGGGCCGCGACGCGGCGCTGGTGACGGAACGCGACACCGCCGAGGTCTGGAAGGTCGCCCTGGACGGCGCCAAGAAGAAGGTCGGCTCGGTCCCGAACGCGGTGTGGCACAAGCAGACGCAGGACAAGGGCGGTCTGCTGGGTGTCGCCACGTCCCCGACCTGGAACGGGACCACCGACAAGGACGTCTTCTTCATGGAGACCACGGCCACGGACAACCGTGTGGTCAAGATGAGGTTCGACGGCACCAGGCTGAGCCACTACACCCCCATCCTGACCGGCATCGTCCGGGACACCCAGCACAACGGCGGGCAGATCGCCTTCGGGCCCGACGGATACCTGTACGTCGCCACCGGTGACGCCCAGAAGAGCCGGCTGGCGCAGGACAAGAAGTCGCTCAACGGCAAGATCCTGCGGATCACCAGGAACGGTGCCGCGGCCCCCGGCAACCCGTTCGGGACGCGCGTCTACAGCTACGGTCACCGCAACCCCCAGGGGCTGGCCTGGGACCGCGCCGGCCGGCTGTGGTCGACCGAGATCGGCGCGGACGCCTGGGACGAGCTCAACCTCGTCAAGCCGGGCCGGAACTACGGCTGGCCCACCTGCGAGGGTGCCTGCCGCGCCGGGGGGATGACGAACCCGAAGATGGTCTGGAAGCCCGAAGAGGGAGGTGTGCCCGCCCAGATCGCGATCGTCAACAACGTGATCTACGCCTCCACGCTGAGCGGCCACCGGCTGTGGCGGGTGCCGATCGACTCCACCGGCCAGGACGTCGGACGGGCGACGGCCTACTACAAGAACGCCTACGGCCGGTTGCGGGCCCTGGTCAAGGTCCCCGGCGCGGACCAGCTGTGGATGGGCACCAGCGACCGCGGCACCGACAAGGACCTGATCCTCAAGGTGACCATCAAGTAGTGACGGCCCACTGACGGCCCACTGAAGGCTCCCTCCCGCCCGGGGAGGGCAACACCCCCTCGCAGAAAGGAAGGTAAGCACCATGACCGAAGCCGTCGAGCAGGTCGAGCAGCCCGCCCGCACGACCGAGGAGATCGACCGGACCGCCTGGCAGACCCCCGGATACGTGGTCGTCGACACCGCGCTGGAGGTCACCGCCTACTCCCTCAGCGTCCGCTAACCGCCGGCATGCTGCTGCAGGTTCTCGGTACCGCGGCCGGCGGCGGCATCCCCCAGTGGAACTGCGCGTGCCCCGGGTGCTCCGGGGCACGCGCCCACCCCGGGCGGCGCCGCCGACACGCCTCGCTGGCCGTCCGCGCCGACGAGGGCCGCTGGTACCTCGTCAACGCGACCCCCGACATCGGCGACCAGATCGAGGCCCACCCGGTCCTCCACCCCGGGCCCCGGCCCCGGCAGACGCCGGTCGCCGGAGTCGTGCTCACCGACGCCGAACTCGACCACACGCTGGGGATCGGACGGCTGCGCGAGGCGGACCGCCTGGAGATCCTCGCCACCGCCCCGGTCCGCGAGGCCGTCGAGGGCCGGCTGCGCCTCGGCCCGGTCCTCGCCCCGTACACCGATCTGACCTGGCGGGAGCTGCGCTGCCGGGGGGCACAGCCGCTGCACGCCGACACGGGCCTCCCGGCCGGATCCGGCCTGCGGATCAGCGCCGTACCCGTCTCCGGCAAGCGCCCCCGCTACGCCGCCGACGCCCCCGGTGACGACGCCTGGGTCGTCGCGCTGCGCCTGTACGACCCCGTCACCGGCGGCACCGCCCTGTACGCGCCGGCCGTGGCCGCCTGGTCCGACGAGCTGCACCGCGCCGCCGCCGAGGCCGACTGCGTCATCGTCGACGGCACCTTCTGGGACGACGAGGAGCCGCGCCGCACCGGCATCTCCCCCCGCACCGCGACGGGCATGGGGCACCTGCCCATCGACGGACCGGGCGGCACCGCCGGCATCCTCGCCACGCTGTCCGCCCGCTGCCTCTACACCCACCTCAACAACACGAACCCCCTCGTCGACCCCGCCGCGCCGCAGCACAAGCGGCTCGCCCGGCTGGGCCTCGGGGTGGCCGAAGACGGAATGGTGATCGAGCTGTGACCACGACACTCGCCCCGCCGGTGAAGCCCTGGAGCCGCGCCGAGTTCGAGGACCGCCTGCGCGCGGTGGGCCAGGACCGCTACCACGACCGCCATCCCTTCAACGTCCGCATGCACGAGGGCGACCTCAGTCCGGACGAGGTGCGCTGCTGGATCACCAACCGCTTCCACTACCAGCGCCACATCCCGGTCAAGGACGCGCTGATCATCGCGAAGCTGGACTCGTCGCGGCTGCGGCGCATGTGGCTGCGGCGGATCGAGGACCACGACGGACGCGGCGAGGGCGAGGGCGGCATCGAGCGCTGGCTGCGGCTCGGCGAGGCGGCCGGCGTGGACCGCGAGGTCCTGCTGTCGGGCGGGACCGTGCTGCCGGGCGTCCGGCTGGCCGTGGAGGGCTACGTCACCTTCTGCCGCCTGCGCTCCACCCTGGAGGCCGTCGCCGCCTCGCTCACCGAGCTGACCGCTCCCGGTCTGATGCGCCGGCGCATCGAGGCGTTCGAGCGCCACTATCCCTGGATCGCGCCGGACGGGCTCGCCTACTTCCGCGCCCGCGTCGACCAGGGCCGGCGCGACAGTGCCGAGGCGCTGGACCTCGTGCTGGAGTGGGCCCGGACCCGCGAGGAGCAGGAGAAGGCCGTGGCCGCGCTCTCCTTCAAGTGCGATGTGCTGTGGTCCCTGCTCGACGCCGTACAGCAGTACGCGGGCATGCCGGGGCAGGGCGAGCGGGCGCACGGCCGGGACAGCGCGCTGGAGCGGGTGTGATGCCGCGGACCGCGGAGCAGTGGTGCCCGGCGCTCGCCCCCGCGCTGATGCTGCGGCACGACGCCGTGCGCGGCACGGACCTGCTGGTCCTGCCGGAACGCGTGGTCGTCCTCGAAGGGCACGGCGGGACGGTCGTCGGCCTGTGCGACGGCACCCGCACCGTGCCGGGGATCGTCGGCGAGCTGGCCGAGCGCTTCCCCGGAGCGCCGGTGGCCGCCACCGTCCCCGCCTTCCTCGACAGCCTGCGGCAGGAGGGCTGGCTGACGTGACCGCCCCCGTGAACCCCGCGTCCGGCGTGGCGCCCGCGCCGCCCTGGGCCCTGCTCGCCGAGCTCACCCACGCCTGCCCGCTGCACTGCCCGTACTGCTCCAACCCGCTGGAACTGGCCCGCCGTTCCGCCGAGTTGAGCACCGACGAGTGGTCGGACGTCCTGCGTCAGGCCGGTGAGCTGGGCGTCGTGCACACACACCTGTCCGGCGGTGAGCCGCTGCTGCGCCCGGACCTGGAGCGGATCGTCGCCGCCGCCGAGGCCGCCGGGATCTACACGCAGCTGGTGACGAGCGGGACCGGGCTGGACGAGGCCCGGCTGGCCGCCCTCACCGGGGCCGGGCTGCGCAGCGTCCAGCTGTCCGTCCAGCACGCCGACGCGGGGGCCAACGACCGCATCGCCGGGCGCCCCGCCTCCTTCGCCGCGAAGGAACGGGCCGCGGCGCTCGTGCGCCGGGCCGGGGTGCCGCTCGGCCTGAACGTGGTGCTGCACCGCGACAACCTCGACGCCGTCGACGCCGTCATCGGGCTCGGCCTGGCCTGGGGCGCGGACCGCATCGAGCTGGCCAACGCGCAGTTCTACGGCTGGGGCCTGCTCAACCGGGCCGCGCTGCTGCCCACCCGCGACCAGCTGGCCCGCGCCCGGGAGACCGTGGAACGCCGCCGGGAGGAACTCGCCGGCCGGATCGACCTGGTGTGGGTCGTCCCCGACTACTTCGACGGCGTGGCCAAGCCCTGCATGGGCGGCTGGGGGGCGGTCTCGCTCACCGTCGCGCCGGACGGGACCGTGCTGCCCTGCCCGGCGGCCGCCTCCCTGCCGGACCTCGACCCGCCCAACGTCCGCGACCACCGGCTCGCCTGGATCTGGGAGCGGTCCCCGGCGTTCGACCGCTTCCGCGGCACCGACTGGATGACGGGCCCCTGCCGGGGCTGCCCCCGTCAGGAGGAGGACTTCGGCGGCTGCCGCTGCCAGGCGTTCGCCCTCACCGGCGACGCCGCGCGCACCGACCCGGCGTGCGCGCTCTCCCCCGACCACCACCTCGTCCGGGACCCGGCCGACGCCGACCGGACCGAGGCACCGCCGTACGTCTACCGCCGGCCCGGAGCGGTCCCCGCACCGGCTCCGGCCCCGGCCCCGGCACCCGCCGCCGTCACCGCCGACGGACCGAAGGGCGGGAACCAGGGCCGCTGATGAAGGGGTGGTGACGCGGGTGGCCACCGGGCGCCCTCGCCGCCCCGGCCGTCGGCCGGGGCGGCGACTGGCGTCACTTCGCCAGGAAGGCGAGCAGCGCGGTGTTGACCTCCTCCGCGTGGGTCCACAGCAGACCGTGCGGGGCGCCCTCGATCTCCACGTAGTCGGCGGACGGCAGGGCCTTGTGGAAGGGCCGGGCGGTGCCCTCGACGGGCAGGATCCGGTCGCCGGTGCCGTGCAGGATCAGGGCCGGCACGCCGATGGCCGGGATGTCGGCGCGGAAGTCGGTGTACCAGGTGGACGGCGCGGCGGCGGCGGCGAAGAACCCGCCGCTCGCGGCGACGTTCCAGCTGTTGCGCACGGCCTCCTCGCTGATCCGGGTGCCGAGGTTCTCGTCCAGGTTGTAGAAGTCCTTGTAGAAGTCCGTGTAGTAGGCGTAGCGGTCCGCCTTGACGGCCGCGACGACACCGTCGAAGAACTCCTTCGGGGCGACCCCGTCGGGGTTGTCGTCGCTCTTGAGCAGGCAGGGCTCCAGCGAGGCCAGGAAGGCGACCTTGGCGACCCGGGCGGAGCCGTAGGCGGACACGTACCGGGCGACCTCGCCCGTGCCCATGGAGAAGCCGACCAGAACGGCGTCCCGCAGATCGAGCGTCTCCATCACGGTGTTCAGATCGGCCGCGAAGGTGTCGTAGTCGTACCCGGTCGTGGGCTGGCTGGACTGCCCGAAGCCGCGGCGGTCGTAGGTGATCACGCGGTAGCCGGCGTCCAGCAGCACGGCGCTCTGCCGCTCCCAGGAATGGCCGTCGAGCGGGAAGCCGTGGATGAGGACGACGGGCTGCCCGCTGCCGTGGTCCTCGTAATACAGGTCGATGGTGGTGGAGTTCTCCTGGCCCACGGTGATGTACGGCACGGTCTCATGTCCTTCGCTGGGAGTGGCTTGTGCGGTCATGCTAGGGCGGCGGACGCCGCCGTCTGTTGTCGGCGAGCGCACTGCTTCTTGTCTGTCAGTGCCAGGACGCGCGGTGTTCTCGGCGGCACCTCCGCCTCCGCGACGGGCCGTACAACCCTGTGGGCGGGTTGTGAGTCTTCTGTTCGATCACATGGTGATCGGAGCAACGAGGAGACCATCATCAACGCCATACGCAAGACCCTGACCGCCACCGCCGTCGTCGGTGCCGTCCTCGCGGGTTCCGCCGCCTGCGGAACGGTGGAGCAGCTGTCCGCCGGCAGGAAGCTCGACCGGGCCTTCGAGGAACTGGGCAAGAAGAACAGGCTCTCCTTCGAGCTCGACGTCGACGCCGACGCCGCGACCCTGAAGGCGCTGGACGCCAAGTCCGACCCCGCGCCCGGTGAGGAGATCCCGGACGAGGCCGCCGAGCTGATCAGCGGCGCGAAGATCACGGTGACCGTGGAGTCGAAGAAGCCGCTCGCCGAGTCCGGCGAGAAGGACCTCGTCGGCACGGCCATGAAGGTCAGCACCCCGGACGGCGACCTCGCCGAGTACCGGGTGATCGGCGACTACACCTACATCCGCGCCGACATGGACGCCATGGGCAAGGTGTCGGGCAGCCCCGTTCCGTCCGCGGACGACCTGCCGCCGGGGGCCGGGCCGTTCAAGGCCGTCCTCGAGGGCAAGTGGGTGAAGTTCAGCACCAAGGAGATGGACAAGGCCGCCGCCGAGGGCGGGGAGGGCGACGGCGGCCCCGCGCCCGCGCCGTCCCTGGACGCCAGGACGCAGAAGAAGCTGGTGCAGGCGCTGCGCGAGGTCGTCGCCCGTGAGGTGCGCTTCAAGACGGCCGGCGGCGGGGACGGCACCGAGCACGTCACCGCGACGGCGCCCTTCCGCACGCTGGTCACCGAACTGTTCGGCGAGCTGCGGCCGCTGGCGAAGGACCTGCCGCCGGGCATGGAGCTGCCGACGGACAAGGACCTGAAGGACGCGCCCAACGCCAGGGTGACGGCGGACTTCACCCTCAGGCACGGCGAGTTGTCCCAGGTGGACGTGGACCTCGCCAAGCTGGCCGGGACCGCCAAGGTCAAGAAGCTGGGCCTGACGCTGCGGCTGGGCGAGGGCACCAGGCCGACCGCTCCGGCCGGTGCCACCAAGCTGGACCTGGGCGACCTGATGAGCGGCTTCCTCGGCGGCCCGCCGGTCGACGCCGCCGGCATCGACACGAGCGGTCTCGACCAGGACTTCCCGGGCGAGGACTTCTGACAGGAGGACCCCTGTCGGGCGGTCGGCCCGACAGGGGTCCTCGGCGGATCGGCGCGTGTCAGCCGTCAGGCTGCCGGCGGCCGGACCGTCAGCCGTCGGACTCCGCCGACGGGATGTAGGCGCCGGGCACGTCGTTCGGGGCGTAGATCTTCTTCTCGCCGGGGTACGGGCGCGCCCAGTTGTGGGTCTGGTACCAGGTGAGGTGGTTCATCTGGGCCGGGTTGGCGTAGTCGGGGACGGCGTGCGGGCCGGTCAGGTGCTGCTTGGCCTTCCAGGCGTCCCACGCGGCGGCGAGGGACTCCTTGCCGGCCGGCACCTTCGCCGACGGCACGGCCGCGGCCTTGGGGTCCTGGGCGGCGGGGGTGTCCACGCCGCAGGCCGGCGGGGTCTTCAACCCGTCGGTCAGCGAGGTGCGGTTGGGCAGGGCGGTGAACGGCGTGTAGTCGGGCTTGTGGGTGAACGCGCCCCGCATCGGGGTCGCCGCGCTGTCCTTCTGGTTCATCGGGTGGATCCCGAGGATCTGCTCGATGGTGCGGATCATCGTGATCTGCGAGTAGTAGTGGCTGTCGACGGTGCCGTGCTGGGCCCAGGGGCTGATGATCTGGACCGGGGCGCGGTGGCCGTCGACGTGGTCCAGGCCGGCCTGGGAGTCGTCCTCGACGACGAAGATCGCCGAGTCCTTCCAGTACTTGCTGTGCGAGATCTTGTCGATGATCTTGCCGGTGGCCAGGTCGTTGTCGGCGACCTGGGCGGCCGGGCTCGCCGGACCACCGGTGTGGTCGCTGGAGAGCCAGAACATGTTCAGGTTCGCCGGGCCGTTCTTCTCGAAGTCCTGCTTCCAGATCTGGTACCGGTACAGGTCCGGGACGCTGGTGTCGAACTTCGGGAAGCCGGGCACCGAGACGCTGTTGAGCGACGGGATCGGCGAGGACGAGTTCAGCGGGTAGGCGGTGGCCTGCCCGGTGGCGTCCATGTTCTTGGCGTCGCAGTACAGGTTCTGCCAGCTGGCGCCGGACGGCTTCGTCAGGAACTGCTGGAACTCGCCGAAGTTCCGCACGGACTTGCCGGCCGCCTGCGCGCCCGACCACAGGAAGCCGGTCTTCTGGTGGCCGAGTGCGTCGTCCTCGGTGTCGTAACTGCGCTTGTACTCGCCGGCCGAGGACTCGGTGTACTCGGGGTTGTCGGCCTGCATGAGCCAGTTGTGGCCCTCGGCGGAGTTGGTGCCGATGTCGTAGGTGTTGT
This sequence comes from Streptomyces sp. NPDC047841, assembly GCF_040704085.1. Lineage (NCBI taxonomy): Bacteria > Bacillati > Actinomycetota > Actinomycetes > Kitasatosporales > Streptomycetaceae > Streptomyces > Streptomyces sp. NPDC047841. Next base: position 30,609 of record NZ_JBEYRP010000020.1, on the reverse strand, counting down.
CGTACAGCCCGAACTGCTCCGCCAGCGCGTGCTGGTTGGGGGTGACGTTCTCGCCGAACTGTGTCAGCGACGGGTCGCCGTTGCCCTCGGGGACGTCACCGAGGACCTGGTCGTAGGTGCGGTTCTCCTTGACGATCAGGAAGACGTGCTTGATCGTCGACGGGTCGCCGATCCGCGTCGGGACCGGCTGCGCCTTGCCGTTGCCGTTGCCGTGGCCCTTGGCCAGCCGCACGGAGTCGGCGGTCCAGCCGTTCTGCTGGAAGACCTTGGCGGTCTGGGAGCGGATGACACGGTCGCTGGGCAGGGTGAACTGCGTCAGGCTGGAGGTCGTGTCATGGGTGCCGTGGCCGGCGGCGGCGGGGCGGCGCGCGTCGATGCCGCGGGTGTTGGAGACGACGACCTTCTTGCCCACGGTGGTGATCTCGGCGGGGAAGTAGTCCGTCGGCAGGAGGCCGACGTAGCTGACCGGCTCCTGCGGGGAGGTGTAGCGGTAGACGGCGACGGCGTTGGCGCGGCCGAGCGTCACCAGCAGCCGGCCGTCGTCGGTGAGGGTCACCGCGTCGGGCTCGTAGCCGACCGAGGCCTCCGGCCACGGCTGGGTGGAGATGGTCTGGACGACCTTGTCCTTGGCCGTGCTGATGACCGACACGTTGTTGTCGGCGGTGTTGGTGACGAACACCGCGCCGCGCTGGGCGTACACGGCGGTCGGGTGCAGGCCGACGTCGATGGTGCCGACGGCGGCGGACGGGTCGGCCAGGTCGATGACGCTGACGGTGCCGGTGGTGGTGGCGCCGGTCTTGGGGTCGGCCGGCACCTGGGTGCCGTAGGAGTTGAGCGTGGACTCGCCGGCCTTCGCGGGCCGGCCGCCCTCGTTGCTGACGTAGAGCTTGTCGCCGACCCGGGCCATGCCGCGCGGGGCGTTGCCCACCGTCCAGCTCTGCTTGACGGTGCCGGTCGCCGCGTCGATCGCGACCACCCGGTTCTGGCCGTTGACCGCGGCGTACACGGTGGAGCCGTCGGCCGAGAAGACGGCCGCGGCGGCCAGGGCCTGCTTGCTGCCGTCGGCCGGGATCTTGACGGCCACCGGGTTGGCGAGGGTGCCGTCCGGGTTCACGGTGAACTTGGTGTAGCCGTCGAGCTGGCCCAGCCACAGCTGCTTGCCGTCGGGCGAGTACGTCGGTCCTTCCTGGCCGACGGCGTTGCTGCTGATGCGCAGGTCGTCGGCGGCGTTGGTGCCGACGCGCTGCTTGATCTGCCCGGTCGCGAGGTCCACGACGACCAGCGAGGCGTCGCCGTCGGTGACCGAGGCGACGAGGTGGCCGCCGTCCGGGCTGACCGTCGACGACATGATCTTGCCGTCGTCGATGACGAGGCGGTCGCCGTACGGGTCGATGTACTGGTCGGCGGAGACGACCTGGCCCTTGTCGGTGACCTGGCCGACCTGCTCGGTGCCGAACTGGCGGGTCTGGGCGACGGCGGTGCCGGTGGCCAGGGCGGCCGTGGTGATGCACGCCGTGACCAGGGTGGCCCGGCGGCTGACACGTCTGCCCAGCAGGTCGTAGTACTTCTTCTCGGCCTGCCGGCGGCGGCGTGTTATCTGCATGCGTCATTCCTCGGGATTCGGGGCGGAGTTGGGGGGTGGCCGGGAAGGGAAAGTTCAGGGGGTCCGGGAGTCCGGGGAGGCGGAGAGCAGGTCGACGTCGCCGTCGAACTGCCACAGCGGGTTCGGTGCGTCTCCGGTGGAGGTGCGCACCACGAAGTAGCCGTTGACTTCCTTCGGTCCGTCGCCGTCGGCGACGAACCGCCCGTCCGCCGTGATGTCGAGCTGGTAGACGGCCGACCCGGTGGCCGCGACGCCCGGCAGGTGCCAGGAGACGACGCACCGCCAGTCGTTGCCCGGGCCCTGCGCGCCGTCCTGGACACCGGCCTTGGTGCACGCCGCCGAGGTCCTCAACTGCGCCTCGGTGACGGCGGGCCGGTGGAGCTGGTCGGTCTGCAGGCGGTACAGGTGGGCGAACTCCGTGGCGAGCGAGCGCTCCACCTTGGCCTGCTCGATCCCGGAGCCCGTGGCCGTGGTCGTCGCCGCCACGACCGCGACGGTCACGCCGAGCAGCGCCGCGAGCGGCAGGGCCGCCGTGGTGACCGCGCGGCGCGCCGAGCCGTCGTCGGTGGGGTTGGTGAAGTCGCGCCGCAGGAAGAGGACATAGGCCAGCGCCGTCGCCGTCACGGCCCACAGGAGACTGACAACGATGCCGATCAGGAGCGGGGTGAGCTGCGCCGGGCCGGTGAACAGGCCGTTCCAGGTGAGGAAGGCGTCGCCGGGCAGGGCGAGGCGCAGGGCGACGGGGAGCGGCAGCATCTGGGCGAGCTGCATCGCGAGCGCGACGAGCGCGGGCAGCAGCAGACCCATCGGGGAGCGCCCCAGGACGACCGAGCCGAGCAGCCCGATCCCGGCGAGGGCCAGGGTCGGGGCGAGCACAGCGGCCCAGGCGGCCAGGACGGTGCCGGCGGCGTCCCCCGGCGTGAGCAGGTGGCCGTCGAGGCCGACGAGCGGCTGGTTGCCGACCGCGACCAGCCCGCCGGCCGTGCTGGAGACGGCCAGTCCGGCCACGAGCAGCAGGATGACGGTGAGGCCGGCCAGTGCCTTCGCCGCGAAGATCCGCCGGGGCGAGCGGACGGCGACGAGGAGGTGGCGCCAGGTGCCGAGCCGGTCCTCGGAGGCGAACACGTCGCCGGCGACGACGGAGGTGAGCAGGGGGAGCGCCCAGGTGCCGGCGAAGCCGAGCGTCACGAGCGGGCCGGCCCATCCGGTGGCGTGCATCCAGCGGCCGAAGAGGGTGTCCGTGGGCAGCGTGCTCTGCCCGCTCACCCCGGCGACGAAGAGCGCCGGCACGATCCAGCAGGCGAGGAGCAGCAGGCGGACGCGCCACTGGGAGAGGAGTTTGACGACTTCGAAGCGGTAGCTCCGGGCAACTGTGACGCGGCCTGATGCGGTGGTGTGCGCGAGGGGTACGGCGGTGGGGGCCGGGGCCGGGGGTGTGGCGGGCGTCGGGGATGTGGTCGCGGTGGGGGTCGGCGTTGCGGTCATCGACCGGTCTCCTGCTGCTGGGCGACGGACTTCTCGGGGGCGTCCTGCTGCGGAGGCTCGACGCCGTCCGACTGGCGGGCGGCGGCACGGTCCCGCCGGCGGGGGGCGGCATCATCCCGTTGCGGGGGCTCGGCGCCGTCCAACTGCGAGGGCTCGGCGCCGTCCAACTGCTGGGCGTCGACGCCGTCCCGTTGCCGGGCTTCGGCACCGTCCCGCTGCCGGGCCTCGGCACCACCCCGTTGCCGGGCGTTAGCGGCATCCCGCTGCGGAGTCTCGACGCCGTCCCGCTGGCGGGCGGCGGCATCCCGTTGCCCGGCGTCGGCGCCATCCCGCTGCGGGCTCTCGACGCCCTCCACCTCCTGGGCCTCGGCACCGCCCCGCTGGCGGGCGTTAGCGGCATCCCGCTGCGGAGTCTCGACGCCGTCCCGCTGGCGGGCGGCGGCGGCACCCCGTGGCCCGGCGTCGGCGCCATCCCGCTGCGGGCCCTCGACGCCCGCCACCTCCTTGGCTTCGGCACCGCCCCGCCGCCAGCCGACGGAGTCATCCCGCTGCCAGGCGCCGGAGTCGCCCCGTTGTCCGCCGGCGGGTTCCGTCAGGGACAGGAACGCCGCCTCCAACGGGGAAACCAGCGGCGCGAGTTCGCGCAGGGCGATGCCCTCGTGGACGAGCCGCGCCACCAGCTCGTCGAGGGCGGGCACCAGCGCGCTGAGCACCAGCGCCTCGTCTCCCCGGCGTCCCGCGGCGTCGTCGGCCAGGCGGATGCCGGGCGCGCCGGCGGCCAGCCGGCGTGCGCGCTCCGGGTCGGACGTGACCAGCCGGTAGTCGAGTTCACCGTTCTCGGCGGCCAGTTCGCCCAGCGGCCCGGAGAAGACGACGCGTCCGGTGGCGAGGATGGTGACCTCGGAGCACAGGGCCTCCAGGTCGTCCATCCGGTGGCTGGAGAGCACGACGCTCGTGCCCTCCCGGCCGAGCCGGGCGAGGACACCGTGGACGTGTTTCTTCCCGGCCGGGTCCAGGCCGTTGGAGGGCTCGTCCAGGATGAGCAGCCGCGGCCGGGTGAGCAGGGCCGCGGCGAGGCCGAGCCGTTGCCGCATGCCCAGGGAGAAGCCGCGGGTGCGCTCGTCGGCGACGTCCGTGAGTCCGACCTGTGCGAGGGCGTCGTCGATCCCCGCGGACCGCGTGTCGTCGCCGCGCAGGGCGGCGAGCGCGGCGAGGTTCTGCCGGGCGGTGAGCGAGGGGTACAGCCCCGGCCCGTCCACGAACCCGGAGACACCGCCGGGGGCTTCGAACGCGCGGCCCACCGGCGTGCCGAGGATCTCCAGGCTGCCGCTGTCGGCCACGGCGAGGCCGAGGAGGAGGCCGAGCAGCGTCGTCTTGCCGGCACCGTTGGGGCCGACCAGGCCGTGGATCTGCCCCCGCGGCACCTCCAGATCCACGCCGTCGAGCGCGACGACCTCACCGAAACACTTGGTGATGCCGCGCGCCCGGATCGCGAGCTGTGCGTCCATGAGCCCCTTCTTTCGGAAAGCCTCATGGACCCTAGGAAGCTCACACGACACCGACAGCGATCCCCGGTTGAACGCTCAGGGAACGGAAAACCAAACGCGAGTCAATCGGCGTCCGGAGCGCCTGTGGTCGTCCCCGTATGGGCGTTCTGCCCGGACGTTCTGACCGGACGTCAGCACGGAGGGAACCGTTCTGTTCCCGCAGTGCACGGATCGCGCGGTCGCGGAACCGCCCGGACGGCCCTTCGCTCTTGCCGGACGCATGCAACCGGCAGCTACCGAAACCAACCGAGGAAACCCCATGTTGAGCAAGACGCGTGTACACGGCGCGATCGGCGCGATCGGCGCGTTCATCGCCTTCTTCCTGGCGACGGCGGACCCCGCTTCGGCCATCCAGGGAGGCACGGTCAGCAAGCACGGCCCATGGGCGGTGCGCGTCTACATCGACGGAGAGCCGTCCTGCACGGGCACCGTCGTCGCCCCCGAGTGGGTGATCACCGCCGGTCACTGCGTCCGCTACGACAACTGGGACATCACGTTCCGCGTCGGCAGTCTCGACCAGCGGCACGGGAAGACCGTGCGTCGCGTCGAGAACGGCACGGTGTTCGCGCCCGGGGCCGACGTGGCGCTCGTACGGGTGCCCCGCCTGGACGTCGAGCCCCTCGCGGTGGGAACCGGCGACCGTGTGAAGGTGGGGCGCGGTGTGCGGTCCTACGGCTGGGGGGCCACGTGCGCGCCGCCGCGCAGCGAGGGCTCGTGCCAGTCGAACGTGCTCAAGCAGGCGCAGGTCACGATCGTCAGGCACACGGACCCGCGGTGCGATCTGCTCGCGGGGACCGGGGACTTCTGCGTCCAGCGCGGTACCGGTCTGCCGGCGGGCGGTGACTCGGGTGGCCCGGCGACGGCGTTCGACAAGGCGGGCCGAGAGGTGCTCGTGGGCGTCCTGTCCGCGTCGGACCGGGCGCAGGTCGCCTCGTTCGGAGACGTCACGCGCCTGCGCTCGTGGATCAAGTGGGTCGTCCGCACCGGGGGTCGCTAGCCGGGCCCCGCGCCGTGACGGGCGCGGCTGCCGCGGCCGTACGGCCGCCGTTGCCATAATGCGGACGCCGGTGCGTTGTCCGTCCGACGGAAGGCCGCCCATGGATCAGCGCTCAGCAGTGTCCCGTCGCGGTGTCCTCACGGCGGGACTCGGCGCCGCCGCGGTGGCGTTGCCGGCCGGGGCCGGCACGGCGTCCGCGTCCCCGGCCCGTCGTACGGTCGCGGTGGCCGGCGGCCGGACCCTGCGGTTCACCGAGGGCACCAACGCGTCCGTGGCCGTCTCGCCGGACGGCGGGCGCCTGATCGTCGAGGTACAGGGCGTGTTGTGGTCGCTGCCCCGGACGGGCGGTGCGGCGACGGCGCTGACCGGGGCCGGGCTGGAACCGGCCCGGGTGGCCTGGTCGCCGGACGGTTCCCGGCTCGCCGTCTGCGCCTATGAGGGCGGCGGGTTCCACGTGTGGACGATGGCGCCGGACGGTTCCCGTCGGCGCAGGCTGACGTCCGGGCCGTGGGACGACCGGGGCGTCAGCTGGTCGCCCGACGGCCGCCGCGTCGCGTTCGCGTCCGAGCGGGGCGGGGACGCCGTACGCGGCGGCTCGTACTCCGTCTGGACGGTGGACGTGCGCACCGGTGAGCTGACGCGGCTCACCCAGGACGCCGGGGTGGAGGACCACGACCCGGCCTGGCACCCCGACGGCGGCACGGTGGTCTTCGTCCGGGCCGGCGCCGACGGGGCACGCACGCTGGCCTCCGTCCCCGCCGGGGGCGGCAGCGTCACGGTGCTGCGCACGGTCGGCGCGGGAACGCTCGTGGGGCCCGCCGTCTGCGCGGACGGCCGGGTCGCCTGTGTGCGGGTGGACGACGCCCCGCAGGGGGCGTACGCGGCGCGCTCCACGCTGCTGGTGGACGGCGAGCCGGTCACGGACGGCGAGGACGTCTCCCCGCTGCCGCCCTCCTGGACGGCGGACGGTGAGCTGTTCTACGTGGCGGACGGGCAGGTGAGGGTGCGGCGGCCCGGCACGGCCGGCGGCGGCCCGCGGACGGTTCCGTTCGTGGCGGAACTGCCGGTGCCGCGGCCGGGCGGGTCCCGCAAGCGGTACGACTTCGACTCGGTGGCCCGGCGTCCGGTGCGGGGCGTGCACCTGCCGGTCCTCTCCCCCGACGGGGCGTCCGTGGCGTTCGTCGCGCTCGGCGCCCTGTGGGTGATGCCGGTGGGCGGTGGCCGTCCGCGCAGGCTGGTGCAGGCGCCGCCGTCCGCCTACGCGCAGATGCCGTCCTGGGCGCCGGACGGGCGGAGCGTCCTGTACTGCCGGGAGAGCGGGCCGGGCGGCGACGGGCTGATCGGTGTGCGCCGGTTCCGGCTCGACGGCGGCCGGGAGGAGGTGCTGGCGACGGGGGGACGCCTCAACCCGGTGCTCTCCCCCGACGGCACCCGGCTCGCCTGCCAGGACTCCACCGGCAACCTGCTCGTCCGTGACCTGGCCACCGGCACGGAGCGGAACCTCGCCGCCCCCCTGGGCGCGGGCGGGCCGCCGGGCCGGGCGAGCTGGTCGCCCGACGGGCGGTACCTGGCGTTCAGTGACCGCAACCGGCTCAACCGCCGGTTCCGCGAGGGCTACAACGTCATCCGGGTCGTGGACACCGCGACCGGGCGGTGGAACGCGTATCTGCCGGCCGCGCACGCCTCGCTGTCCGACCGCGGCGACAGCGGTCCCGTGTGGTCGCCGGACGGCACGGCCATGGCGTTCGTCATGGAGTCCGCGCTGTGGGTGATGCCGGTGCGCCCGGACGGCTCGCCCGCCGGTGATCCCCGGCGCCTGACCGACGAGGCCGCCGACCATCCTTCCTGGTCGGGGGATTCGCGCACCCTGCTGTACGAGGCGAGCGGGCGGCTCAGGCTCGTTTCACGCGACGGCTCCGGCCGGCGTGACGTCCCGGTGCCGCTCACCTACCGGCGGCGGCTGCCGTCCCGCTCCGACACCGTCCGGGTGCACGCCGGACGGCTGTGGGACGGGACGGGCGAGTCACCCAGGGACGACGTGGACCTGGTCATCCGCGGCCACCGCATCGCCGCCGTCGAACCCCACCGGGCGCGGGCCCGCGGCGGCGAACGGGTGATCGACGCCTCCGCTTCCACCGTCGTCCCGGGACTGTGGGACTCCCACACCCACCCGTGGCAGTACACCTACGGCGGCCGGCAGGGCAGCCTCATGCTCGCCTACGGCATCACCACCAGCGTCTCCCTCGGCGGCTTCGCCCACGAGGCCGTCCGCATCCGGGAGTCGGTGGCGGCCGGCCGTATGACCGCACCGCGTCTGTTCGCCACCGGTGAGCTGATCGACGGCAGCCGGGTCGCCTACAGCATGGCCCGCGCGCACCGGACGCGGGAGGGTCTGGAGCGGACCCTGCGCCGGGCGGTCGCGCTCGACGCCGACTTCGTCAAGACCTACGTCCGCGCGTCCGCCTCGGTCATGCGGGAGGCCGCCCGCACCGCCCACCGGGACCTCGGCGTCCTCGCCGGCAGCCACTTCCTGTCCCCCGGGGCCGCCGTCGGCCAGGACCTCACCACCCATCTCCAGGCCACCCAGCGCACCGAGTACGGCCACGCCCTCAGCCCCACCGGCCACTGCTACCAGGACGTCCACGAGACGTACCGGGGCGGCGGCTTCGCGCTCGTCGCCACCCCGTTCACCGCGCTCGCCCAGCTCGGCGCCGATCCCTCGCTCGCCGACGACACCCGCGTCACGAGGCTCGCCGCACCGTGGGACGCCGCGCTGGTGCGCAGGCTGGCGCGGACACCGCCCGGCGCGGCGGCCACGCGGGCCCTGGAGCGGGAGACGGCCGTCTACCGGCGCGTCCTCGACGACGGCGGGGTGCTCGCCCTGGGCACGGACGCGCCCCTGACCCCCCTGGGCCTCCACCTCCACCTCGCGCTGCGGGCCCTGCACCGCTTCGGCGGCCTGTCCGTCGCGCAGGCGCTGCGCACGGCGACGGCTTTCCCGGCCCGGCTGTTCGGGGTCGCGGACGATCTGGGCACCCTGGAGCCGGGGAAGCTCGCCGACCTCACGGTGATCGACGGCGATCCGTTCCGCGACGTCGACGACCTCGTGCGCACCTCCTGGGTCATGCGGGACGGCGTGGTGCACCGCCGCGAGGACCTGGTGAACGCCTTCCCGGCCGGCCCGCCGGCACCGTCCGGCCCGGCACACGCCGACTGGCTCGACGTCAGCCGGCGGCTGCGCCGTGAACCCTGCTGTTCGCACCACACCGTCGGGCCGTAGGCACACCGCCGGGCGGCCGGCGGGCGGCCGTCCCGGGAGCGCGGGCGGCGGCGTGCGCTGACGGGCGTTTCGGTGATGCTCTGCATAGCATCCTTACGTGACAGACATTCCGGACGAATTGGTCGAGCTGGAACGTTGCTGTGAAGCGGAGCGCGCGAAGCTGGCCGGCCTGTGCGGTGAGGAGTACGACGCCCAGTGGCGGGCGTGGCGAGGGGCGGCCGAGGCGTTCCACACCGCCCTGACGGCGTACTCGGCGCGCGAGGGCGGGTCGCGGTACGAGCTGGAACAGTCCGTGAAGAAGGCGGTGCGGAGCACGCAGGAGGATCCGGCGCCGTAGCCGACCGCCCCCTGACGGCACGGCCCGGAGCCGCTCGCCCCTCCGCCGGGCGGCCCGTGCCGTGGGCGGGACACGCTCGCGCTCAGTCTGCCGCCTGGTCCCGGACCGCGGTGAGACCGGACGTGACCGACGGTGCCGCGTCGGGGACCGGTCCGGCCGGGTCCCCGGAGTGCCGCCGCCGGCGAGGGGCGGCGGTGAGGACCGCGAGGCAGGCGATGACCAGTGCTATGCCCGCCCAGCCCGCGCCGGGCAGGCGTTCGCCGACGACCAGGACGGCGAGTACGGCCGCCACGGCCGGTTCCAGCAGGGAGAGCGTGGTGGCGGTGCTGGCGGGCACGTGCGCGAGACCCCAGCCGAACAGGACGTAGCCGGTGAACATCGGGATGACGGCCATGTACGTGCCGACCGCCGCGTTGGACCAGGAGGCGACGAGCGGGGCGCCGGTGACCAGGAGGACGGGCAGGAGGAGCAGTCCGCCGAGCCCGAAGACCGCGCCCATCGCCGCGCGGGAGGGGATCCGGCGGCTGATGAGCCGGTGAGCCGCCCAGGAGTACAGGGCGTAGGTGGCGGCGGCGACCAGGCCGAGGCTCACGCCGAGCAGCGTGGCCGCCATGGACGCCCGGCCCGTGCCGTCGCCCGCGTGCGCGGCCTCGGCGACGCACAGCAAGGCGGTGCCGAGCAGGCCGAGGGCGGCGGCGGCCGTCCAGCGGCGGGTGAGCCGGCGGCCGTCCACGACCCGTTCGATCACGGCCGAGGCGAGCGGGGCGGTGCCGAGCGACACGACGGTGCCGACGGCGACTCCGGCCAGGTGCATCGAGCTGTAGAACGCCAGGGGGTACACCGCGACGGAGGCCGCGCCGAGCAGCACCGTGCCGCGCCGTTCGCGCAGGCGGGACGCGTGGCGGGCGATTCTCGGGGCGGCGACGAGGGCCTGGAGGAGTCCGCCCAGGCCCATGGCGACGGCGCCGATGGCGAGCGGGCCGACCTGCGGGGCGAACGTGGCGGCCGTACCCGTCGTACCCCACAGGACGGAGGCCGCCAGCACGCAGAGCGCGCCCGTCCCGGCGGACCGGCCGGGTCCGGCGGGCCGGCTCACAGCCGGTCCAGCAGGGCGGCGGCCATCGCGCGGGCGTGCCGGAGGCGGGCGCCGTCGCCCTCAAGACCGGCGCGGGCCATGGCGCCCTCCAGCAGGAAGGCGAGGTGCTCGGCCGTCGCGCGGGCCTCGCCGGGCCGTTCGGGCAGCAGTTCCTCCAGGTGGCCGGCGATCAGCCGCTCGACCTCCTCCTTGTGGGCGCGCACCACGGCCCGGCCCTCGTCGCCGGCCGGCAGCTCGGCGGCGGCGTTGAGCAGTCCGCAGCCGCGGAAGCCGTGCTCGTAGGCGAAGGCCGCGTGGTCGGCGTAGGCGTCGAACACCGCCAGCACGCCGTCCCGTGGGCCCCGGGCGTGCTCCAGCCGGGCCCGGTACAGGCCGAGCCACTCCGCGTGCCGGGCGTCCAGGTAGGCCCTGACCAGGTCGGCCTTGGAGGAGAAGTTGTTGTAGAGGCTCATCTTCGCCACGCCGGCCTCGGTGGTGATCGTGTCGATGCCGGTCGCCGCCACGCCGTCGGCGTAGAAGCGGCGGGCCGCCGCCGCGAGGAGGCGTTCGCGGGCCGGGCGCCGGCGCGCGCCGTCCGGGGTGCTCACATCGGTTCCCCTCATCACGGTCCAGACTAGGTAGGTCGGTCTACCCAGAGTAGGTCACACGAGGGACCCCGTCCACCTGGGCACGAGAGCCCGTCCACCTGAGCACGAGACCCCGTCCCCCTGAGCTGATCAGCCCGCGAGCACGACACGGGCGACGGCGGCCGGGTAACGGGGGCGTGAATACGTCACGGCGGCAAGACGCCAGAGGCAGCGCATTGACGGGTCCGGTCTGCCGGGTGATCTTTCTTCTCACCGGCGAACCCCCTTGACCGACACCGCAGTCGGACCGGTTCCGCTTCCAAGCCCGCCTCCCTCCCCCGGAGTTGTCCCGTGCGTAGACCTCCCGTCCCGCGCCCCGGCCGTGGCCGCGCGAGACCCGTCCTGGGCGCGGTCACGGCCGTGCTGCTGGCCGCGCTCACGCCCCAACCGGCCGCCGCCGCGGCGGCATCGGCCACCCCCGCCGCGACCCCGGCGGCGTCCTCCTCCCCCGCGACTCCCGGCACCCCCGACACCGAGGCCCTGTGCGGCACCCCCCGTCCGGGACACTTCGGCTGCTTCGCCGTCCGCCGTACCGGCGCCCCGAAGACACGTGTGCGCGCCGACGGCACGGTCACACCCGAGGGTTACGGCCCCGCGGACCTCCGCTCGGCCTACTCCCTGCCCGCCGACGGCGGCGCCGGCGCGACGATCGCGATCGTCGACGCGTACGACAACCCGCGCGCCGAGCAGGACCTCGCCACCTACCGCGCGCAGTACGGGCTGCCCGCCTGCACCGCGGACGACGGCTGCTTCCGCAAGACCGACCAGCGCGGCGGGGCGGACTACCCGGTGTCCGACGACGGCTGGGCGGGGGAGATCTCCCTCGACCTGGACATGGTGTCCGCGGTGGCGCCCAAGGCGCACATCCTGCTCGTGGAGGCCGACAGCACCGCGACGGACGACCTGGGCGCCGCGGTCAACACGGCGGTCGCGCTCGGCGCGCGTTACGTGTCCAACTCCTACGGCGCCTACCACGAGGACGCGAGCCTGCCCGCCCTGGACGCCGCGTACTTCGACCACCCCGGCACCGCGCTGCTCTTCAGCTCCGGCGACGGCGGCTACGGCGTCAGCTACCCCGCCTCCTCCCCGCTCGTGACCTCGGTCGGCGGCACCTCGCTGACCCGGGACCCGGGTACCGCCCGCGGCTGGTCGGAGAAGGTCTGGAACACCGTCGTCACCTCCCCCTCGGGCCAGCCGTCCTGGGGCGCCACCGGGTCGGGCTGCTCGGCGGTCGAGCCCAAGCCGTCGTTCCAGCCGGACACGGGCTGCGCGGGCCGTTCGGTCGCGGACGTCAGCGCGGTCGCCGACCCCACGACCGGCGTGGCCGTCTACAACAGCTTCTCCGACGCCGGCTGGAACGTGTACGGCGGCACGAGCGCCTCCGCTCCCATCATCGCGGGCGTCTACGCGCTGGCCGGCACCCCGGCCGAGGGCACCTACCCCGCCTCCTACCCCTACCTCACCCCGGGCGCCCTGCACGACGTCACCGAGGGCGACGACGCGAGCTGCGGCGACTCCGGACTGTGCGGTTCCGGCCCGGTCCCGCACTGCGAACCGGCGAAGAGCTGCACCGCCGGCCCCGGTTACGACGGGCCGACCGGCCTCGGCACACCCGACGGCCCGGCCGCCTTCCGGCCCGGGGCGCACGGCACCGTCGCCGGCACGGTCACCGACCGCGCGAGCGGCAGGCCGATCCCCGGCGCCACCGTACGCCTGGGGGACTACCACACCCTGTCCGGCGCCGACGGCACCTGGTCACTGGTCGTACCGCCCGGCACGTACCGGCTGACCGTGAGCACCTTCGGCTACGCCGAGAAGGACCTCGGGGAGACGACGGTCGCCGACGGCGCCCAGGTCCGCGGCGACGCGGCGCTGGACGCCATACCCACCGTCACCCTCTCCGGCAGCGTCCGCGACGGCGGCGGACACGGCTGGGGCGTGTACGCCCGGCTGACCGTCGACGGAGTGCCCGGGACCGCGTTCACCGACCCGGCGACCGGCCACTACGCGATCCGGCTGCCCCGCGGGGCGAAGTACACCGTGCGGGCCACCGGCCTGTACCCCGGGTACCGGCCCGCCACCGTCGAGGCCGACCTGAGGTCGGCCGGGCGCACCGCGGACCTGGAACTGCCGCTCACCGGCACCGGCGTCCTCCCGCCCGGTTACGCGGTCTCCTACCACGGCGGCGGCCTCCAGCCCTTCGACAAGGCCACCACCCCCGACGGCTGGAGCGTGGTCGACCACACCGGCGCCGGCGGCTGGGACTTCGGCGACCCGCTCACCCGCGGCAACCAGACCGGCGGCGAGGGCCGCTTCGCCCAGACCGACGACTACGCCCTCGGCTGGGCCCCCGTCGACACCGAACTCATCAGTCCCGCCTACGACTTCTCGGCCCTGACCCACCCGGCCCTGGAGTTCGACACGGCGCTGCCCGGCAGCTACCGCTTCAACGACCCGACCGCCGACGTCGACGTCAGCACCGACTCCGGGGCCACCTGGGAGAACGTCTGGCACCACACGGACGTCGTGAACGGCCCCGCGCACCAGAAGGTGGCGCTCACCCAGTACGCGGGCGAGAAGTCCGTACGCGTCCGGTTCCACTACACCGGCTCCCTGACCGGCTTCTGGCAGGTCGACAACGTGGCCCTCGGCACCCGCACCCTGGACGTCGTGCCCGGCGGCCTGCTGACCGGTCATGTCCAGGACGACCACACGGGTGCCGGTGTCCTCGGCGCGACGGTCGCCGCCCGCCGCACCCCCGCCGACAGCGGCCGGAGCATCGCCTCCCCGGGCGACCCGGCCGTGGGCGACGGCCTGTACTGGGCCTTCTCCTCCGGCACCGGCCGGCAGGAGTTCACCGCGGACCTGGCCGGGTTCGGCTATCCGGCGCAGACCCGCGCGGTACAGGTCCGCGCGGACACCGTGACGACCGCCGACTTCCGGCTGAGTCCGGCGAAGCTGGAGGTCAAGCCGTCCGCGATCGGCGTCACCGTGCCCTGGGGCACGAAGAGCGACCTCACCGTACGGCTGCGCGACAACGGCAGCGCCCCCGCCACGGTCACCCTCGGCGAGCAGAACGTCAGGACCGGGACCACGGCGACCGCCGAGGGCGCCCCGCGCAGGCGCGCGGCCACCGGGGCCGGCCCGCTGGACACGCCCCGCACCACCGCGGGAAGCGCTGCCGCGGCCACCGCCACCGCCGACCCGGCGTGGCAGCCGGTCACGGACCTTCCCGAGGGCACCGCGGGCGGCATCGCCGCCACCTACCGCGGCATCGTCTACACCGGACTCGGTGCGACCGCCGACGGCCGGTGGAGCAACGCCCTGCGCTCCTACGACCCGGCCACCGGCGCCTGGAAGACCCTGGCCCCGGCCGCGACCAGGCGGTACGAGGCGGCGGCCGGCTTCATCCGCGGCAAGCTGTACGTGACCGGCGGCAAGAACGCCGCCGGACAGCCCGTCGCGGGCGGCGAGGTCTACGACCCGGCGACGGACTCCTGGTCGGCGATCGCCGACGAGCCCGTCGCCTACGCCGCTTCGGCCGCGGCGGTCGCCGGGGACAAGCTGTACGTCATCGGCGGCTGCGCGCAGTTCAGCTGCGGCAGCGGTGACGTACAGGTCTACGACCCGGCCACCGACACCTGGTCCTCCGGTCCGGCCTACCCCACGCCGACCTCGTGGCAGACCTGCGGCACCGTCGACGCGACCGTGTACTGCGCGGGCGGAGTCTCGCAGAGTGACGGCGGCACGCCGCGGGCGACCGCCGTCGGCTACGCCCTGGACGCCGGCGCCGGCCACTGGACGCCGATCGCCGACCCGCCCGTCGACACCTGGGGCGCGGCCGGCGCCACCGCCGGGGGCCGCCTGCTGACGGCGGGCGGCATCCTGACCGGCGCCGGTGCCCTCACCAACGAGGCGTACGCCTACGACCCCGTCGCCGACACCTGGACCGCGCTGCCCAACCTGCCGCAACCGCTGTACGCGGCGGCGTCCGCGCCGGGCTGGTACGTGCTGGGCGGACAGGGCGCGGACCGCGTCGTCCAGTCCGGCGCCCAGGTGCTGCCGGGCTGGGACACCCCGCACGCGGACGTGCCGTGGCTCGGCGAGAAGCCCGGGACGACGACCGTCGCCGCCGGCCGGACGGTCCGGCTGACGGTGACCGCCGACGCCCGCGCGATGGGGCCGGCCGACGCGGGCGTCCACCGGGCGCGGCTGGTCATCGACAGCGACAGCCCGTACGGCGCCGTGACCGTCCCGGTCACCATGACGGTGGTGCCGCCGCGGGGCGCGGTCCACCTCACCGGCACGGTGACGGGGGCGGGTCCGTCGGCGGCGCCGCTCGCCGGGGCGAGGGTGCAGGTCACCGCGAGGGGCGCGACACACACCCTGAGCACCGCCGTGGACGGCCGCTACGAGGTGTGGCTCATGGACGCGCCCGGCACGATCGGCGTCACCGCGGACGCCGAGGGCCACCGGACCGGACGGCGCACCGTACACCCGCACGGTGCGGCCACCGTCACCGCCGACCTCGCCCTCAGCAGGCGGTAACCGGCACGACGAGACCGTGGGGCCGGCCGGACACCCGGCCGGCCCCACGGTCACACCCGGTCGAGCGGTTCCGCGAGCGGGCTCGTGCGCCGTTCCGGGCGATCACCGGCGGCGCCGAAGGTGCGTCAGGCCGGCGGCCGGGTGAGTCTGGCGGCCACGGCGTCGAGGACCCAGTCCAGGCCGGTCGCGAAGGACGTCTCGGCGTCCACGTCCGTGCCGTCGTACACGGCCTTGGCCAGTGCCGGGAAGCGGCCCGTGGCCAACATGCTCGTCACATGCGGACCGGAGGCACGCTGCCAGTCGCGCTTGGACAGGCCCGTGGCGCGCTCGGCCCGCAGGTTCGCGATCTCACGTCTGATCGCGCCGGTGACGTAGGCGCCGACCGTCTCCACCGCGCGCATGACGGTGTCGATGCCGGCGAGGCCGTCGAGGGCGGCCAGCCTGGCCTCGGTCACGGCGAGGCCGTTCGGGCCCAGGGCCGGGCGGCCGCCGAGCAGGTCGGCGAACCATTCGTGGCGCAGCGCGGCCCGCCTGGTGCGGTGGGCGAGGACGCGCAGCGCCTCCCGCCAGTCACCGGGCTGCTCCTCGGGGAGGATCTCGGCCTGGACCTCGTCCACCATGAGGTCGAACAGCTCCTCCTTGGTGGAGAAGTAGCCGTACAGCCGCATCGGGCCGGCGTTCAGCCGGGCGGCGACCTTGCGCAGCGACACCGCCTCCAGCCCGCCCTCGTCCGCCAGCGCGACGGCGGCGGCGACGATCCGCTCCCGGTCGAGCGGCACGGGGCGAGGCGGCGGCGCCGGCTTGTCCCACACAGTCATGGCGACATCGTACTGTTGCGAGACGCCGTACCGCGCCAATACGGTGTATCGACATGAGACGTCGTATCGCGGTGGTCGGGGGCGGTCCCGGCGGCCTGTCCTTCGCCCGTGTCCTGCACCGCCATGGCTGCTCCGCCACCGTCTTCGAACGCGATCCCGCTCCCGACGCGCGCCCCCCGGGCGGCACGCTGGACCTGCACGAAGGGCTCGGCCAGCTCGCCCTGGACAAGGCGGGGCTGCTGGCGGAGTTCCAGACGCTGTCCCGGCCCGAGGGGCAGGCCATGCGCATCCTGGACACGGACGGGACCGTCCTGCGCGACTGGCGGCCCCGTCCGGACGAGCGGGCCAATCCCGAGATCGACCGCGGGCAGCTCCGCGACCTGTTGCTCGGCCCCCTCGACGTCCAGTGGGGGCGGGGCGTGACACGGGTGGTGCCGGGGACCCCGGACGGCGTACGGGTCCATTTCGCGGACGGGCGGCAGGAGACGTTCGACCTCGTGGTCGGGGCGGACGGCGCCTGGTCCCGGGTGCGTCCCGCGGTGTCGCCGGCCACGCCGCAGTACACCGGCGTCACCTCTGTCGAAACCTCCCTCGACGACGTCGACACCCGCCATCCCGGCCTCGTCCGGCTGACCGGCGACGGTTCCGTCGCCGTGTACGGCGTGAACCGGTCTCTGGTCGCCCAGCGCAACAGCGGCGGCCACGTCAAGGTGTACGCCCGGTTCCGCGCGCCGCTGGACTGGCACACGGACCTGGACCCGGCCGACGCCGGGGCCGTGCGGGCGAGCCTGCTGGCGCTGTTCGACGGCTGGGCCGAGCCCGTCCTCGACCTCCTCCGCCACGGCACCGCGTTCGTCCACCGCCCCCTCCACGTCCTGCCCGTGTCGCACACCTGGACCCACGTCCCCGGGGTGACGCTGCTGGGCGACGCCGCCCACCTGATGCCCCCGCTGGGGGCGGGCGCGAACCTCGCGATGCTGGATGGCGCCGAACTCGCCGAGTCCATCGCCGCCGGCCCGGACGACCTGGACGAGGCCGTCCGCGCCTTCGAGGAGAGGATGTGGGCCCGGGCCGGCAGGTGGGCGGAGATCACCACCGCCGGCCTGGAACGCCTGGTGAGCCCGGACCCCGCCGAAGCCCTCGCCGTCTTCGACCGGGTCCAGCCGTCCTGACTGCCGGGCGCGGGAACATAGGCACGGCAACTCACCACGGCCTCAAGGGCCTTCGGGTGAGGCGCGGATCAGCGGGCGACCTCCTCACCGGCCTGATCGCGTACGGCGGCGGATGCCGGGAGCGGGGACGCGGAGTGCCGAACTCCCCGGACCTGCGGAGACGCCAGGGCGGCGAGAGTGGCGAGGACGACCACAGCCGCGCACCCGGCCAGAGCCGCGCTCGGGCCGGCACTCTGGGCGACAGGGCCGGCGGCGAGCAGGCCGAGCGGGGCGAAGGCCAGGGATCCGAGCAGGTCGTAGGAACTGACGCGGGAAAGGACGTGCTCCGGAATCTCGCGCTGCAACGTGCTGGACCACAGCACGTTGAAGACGTCGCCGGCCACACCCGCGCAGAAGGCGGCGACGGCGGTCAGCCAGACCGGTGCCGAGACACTCAGGAAGACCATCGGCAGCGCCGCCGGGAACGTGGCGACGACCGCGACCAGGACCGGTCGGCGGACCCGGACCCGCGCGGCCAGCCCGGCGCCGGCGATGGCCCCCAGAGCCTGGGCGGCCACGACGACCGACCAGGGCCCGGCCCCGCCCAGATGCCGCTGCGCCTCCAGCGGACCGAGAACCCCGAGGGTCGCGCTGAAGACGGCGACCACGGCCGTGCACTGGGCGACCACCACCCACAGCCACTGCCGTGAGGCGAACTCCGCCCAGCCCTCCCGCAGGTCCGTCCACACGGACGACGTCTTCACCGGCCTGGCGGGCAGCCGCAGGCGACCCGTGAGGACGGCACTGACCACGAACGAGACGGCGTTCAGGGCCAGGGCCCACCCCGCGCCGACCCACGCGACGACCACGCCCGACAGCGCGAGTCCGAGGAAGAGGCACGTGTTGGTACTCATCCGCAGCACACCGTTGGCCCGTTGCAACCGGTCCGCGGGGACCACGAGCGGCACGACACCGTCCATCGCCGGTGCGAACAGCGCGGTCGCGAGCCCCGCCATCACCGCGAGGCCGCACATCGGAACCAGGGGCGCGTGCCCGGTCAAGGTCATCGCCGCCAGTCCCGCATAGGCGAACGCTCCGACGCCGTCGGCGACGACCATCAGGCGCGACCGTGACATCCGGTCGGCGACCACGCCTCCGAGCAGGATGAACACCAGCTGGGGCAGCGACTGGCAGGCGAGTACCAAGGACAGCTCGCCCGGGCCGGCGCCGGGAAGTGCCAGCACGGAGAAGGCCAGGGCCACCCGGGCGAACCCGTTGCCCAGAACGGAGACGGTCCGCGCCGACGCGAGCAGAACGAACCGCTGGTCGCGCCACAGCGCCGGCCTTCTCGAAGTGATCGTCATGGAGACGAACCTTAATTAAGGTCCTGTCTGACAATCGGTCGGTCCGTGGCGGAATCACCGGCAGGTGATCAACGGGGTGTCGTGGCGGTTGCGGACGGGTGCTCCGTGGCGTGACCTGCCGGAACGGTTCGGGCCGTGGCAGACGGTCTGTGAGCGGTTCGCCCGGTGGGAGGCTGACGGGACCGGGGCCCGCCTGCGCAAGGAGGTCCAGGTCCGCGACGACTCGGTCGCCGGCACCCTGCGCCAACTGGAGGCCGTCGGCCTGGGCCAGGCCCTCGATGCGCACCCCGTACCGGCCGCGGGTGCACACCCGGTGCGCCTGACGGGGATGCCCGATGGGTCACCGGGGGCGTTCTCAGGCGTCCGGCGCATACCAGCGCAGCTCCACCGTGTTGCCGTCCGGGTCCTGCACATAGAGGGAGTCCGCGACGCCTTGGGCACCGAAGCGCTTGCCGGGGCCGTCCAGCACTGTGAAGACGCCGGAATCGATGACGCGCTGCCAGTCGAGCGGCTCGACCACCAAGCAGATGTGGTCGACGTTGGAGCCCTTCGCCCGCTCGGCGGGCGCCTTGACGAGGTCGATGATGGTGGTGGGGCTCACCCGCACGGACGGGAAGGAGACCTTGCCGTCCCGCCACTCCTTCACCCGCACCGGCTGCAGGCCCAGAGGGCCGGTGTAGAAGGCGAGCGAGCGCTCGATGTCGGCGACGTTCAGGACGAGGTGGTCGAAGGCGATCACGCGCATGGGTTTCTCCGCGGGGTCGGGGCGCGCCGGGCGCCAGCAACGTTATGACGGGCCGGCAGCTGTGGGCCACGCCGGGTACGGGCAGGGTCTGGTCGCTGGCAGCACGGCCGGCCCCTGTTTGAGCATCGCTGCGCAGGCATCCATTGGTCCAACGCATGTTTGTCATGCAATCAATCGTGTTTCACGATGAACTGATGGATCTTCAGCAGATGCGCTACGTCCTCGCGGTGGCGGAGACTGCCAGCTTCACCCGCGCCGCCGAGCAATGCCATGTCGTCCAGTCCGCGCTCAGCCACCAGGTGGCCCGGCTGGAGAAGGAACTCGGCGCCCGGCTGTTCGAGCGGACCAGCCGCCGGGTGCGGCTGACCACCGCCGGAGAGGCATTCCTGCCCGCCGCCCGCGAGGCTCTGGAAGCGGCCGAGAGGGCCCGGGCGGAGGTGGCGGCGGCCAGCGGCGAGATACGCGGCAAACTGGCCGTCGGGTCGATCCCCACTGTGGCGGCCGTCGATCTCCCGGCGGTGATCCAGAACTACCGCCAGCGCTACCCTCAGGTACGGATTGGTCTGCGGACGGGCTCCAGCGAGCTGCTCGTCGAACAGGTGCGAGAAGGCACACTGGACGCGGCGTTCCTCGGCGTAGTGCCCGGATTCCGGCCGCAGGGCGTTTGTGACAAGGAACTTGGCCACGGGCAGCATGTCGCGGTGGTTGCCCCGGGCCACCCGCTGGCCACGCACCATGAGGTGGACCTGCGCCTCCTCGCCGACGAGGTGTTCGTGGACTTCGCCGACGGCAGCGCCGCCCGCGCCCAGTCGGACCAGGCGTTCGCGGCGATCGGCCTGCGGCGCGAGGTCGCGTTCGAGGTGTCCGGTGTCGAGCTCATGGTCCGGATGGTCCGCCACGGTTTGGGCATCGCCCTGCTACCCGCGACCTTCGACGCCGAACTGCACGGGCTCCGATGTGTGCCGATCACCAACGGGCCGACACGGGTGGAGCGCCTCATCTGGAGCCGGTTCCCCCCGTCACCCGCAGCCTGCGCATTCCTCTCTCTGCTAGGCGTCCGCACGCCCGTGGGCGAGGCCTAGATCCTCACGGCTCAGCTCGCGCTAACGGCTGGCGTGGGCGTGGCTGGAGGCCATGCTCGCGGGATAGCCGGTGACGTCGCCAGTTCTTCAGGTGGGCGAAGCAGTTCCGCCGGTCGGCCTTCCCGGTGCGGCGCTGGGTGGGGATGAGGGTGCCGTCGATCAGGACCACCTCCCCGCCCCGTTCGGCAACGTTCTCAGGCAGCAGGTCACCAGCCGCACCGTCACGTCACCGAAGTCGGCCTCCGCCTCCGCTCCGGGCTTGTGCGTCTGCGGGACGCAGGCTTCCACCACGCCTCGTCCGGCCTGGATCCGAATCTGCGCGACGTCCTCGGCGCCGAGGCGCTCACCTCGTGCGACACCGAGGAACTGATCCCCCATCTCGACGCCGCGCTCGCCGGGAGCGACGGCAGCGAGACCTCCCCCGCCCGATCGAACCGCCCAACGCCAACGCGGGGCCCGGCGCCGGCGGCGCGCGAGCCCCATCCCGTCCATGGCGGAATCAGCCGGCGGACTCCGGGGGTACCTCGCCGTGCCGGTCGACGACTCCGCGCGCCATCACGGCGTCGACACCGAACAGGACGTCACCTCTCGTACCCCTGGTCGTGGCCCCACCGTCGGTGAAGTACGCCTGCGATCCGAGGTAGGCGAGGGTGTCCTTGTCGAAGATCAACACGGATCGGGTCGCGGAACCGCTGTCCTGGTGTGTGATGCCGATGCCGTGGCGGCCGGCCGCGTCGACGGCGTCGGGGATCCAGGTGACGCCGGGAACCCTGGCGACAGCCTTGTACAGAGCGGAGGCGGTCGCGGGCGGCATGATCACACTGCCCAGCAGGTCGCCGATCCCTCTGAAGACGGCCTCGTCCTTCGATTCGCCGTCTTCCACCGTGGTCTGGTTGTAGAGCACCTCGAGCAGGGCATCGGGGTCGGCGGGCAGTTGGGCCAGCCACGCGTAGGTGGGATACCACAGACCGGGGCGCACGGGAGTCGCGAAGGTGCTGGGCACCAGTTGACCAGGCATGACGGCGTCTTTCCCACTCGAACGCAGCCAACCGGTCGTGGTGACGGGACCGGGCTTCTGAGCCATCCAGGCCTCTTCCTTGTGCGTGGCCCCGAGCACCACCGGACCGCCGAAGGCGCCCTTGTTCTCGCGCGCCAGGCGCCGGATGTACACGAACTGGTTCTCCGCCACCGGCGCCGCATCCGTCTTCATCGCCGCGGCGGCGATCCGGTCGAGTGTGGCGGTCGCGCTGTTCACGCGGGCCGGTCCGGAGGCGGCGGACCCGGCCGCCGGAGCGGAACCGTGGCCGCCGTGGGAGAAGGTGATGACCAGGGCACCGGCCAAGGCCAGTGACACGGCGGGCAGCACGAGGCCCAGGCGCGGCAGCCTGCGGCGGGACGGGACGGCCGGCTTTTCGCCGGGAGCGGTGTGGTCCTGGTCGATCTGCTGCATCAGGATGTCCTTGTAGTGAAGGTGGCGGCTCGGGGAGAGGTCCCAGTCGGCCGAAGCCGCCAGCAACTCCTCCGCCTCGCTCCGGGCGGAGCCGACGCGCGGGTTGTCAGCGTTCATTGGGTCTCCTCCCGCAGGAACAGGGCCGCGATCGCGGCCCCACTCTCTTCCTCTCCGCGACGGCCACGCGGTTCCGTGTTTCTTCGAGGCGCCGGACCGGCGCTGTGCCGGGCCAGTCGGGCCCGGGCGCGCGAGAGCCGCGACCTCACGGTCCCGACCGGGATGCCCAGCGCCTCGGCGGCCTGCTGGTAGTCCAGCCCGGCGCCCACGCACAGGGCGATCACCTCCCTGTCCGGGCGCCGTAGTCGACGCAGGGCGTCGTGGACCAGCGCGAGACGGCGGGAATCGTCGATCCGGCCGGCCGTCTCGTCGGCGAAGTCCTCCACGGGCCGGGGCTCCGGGCTGCGAGCCAGGAAGGCGAGGCGCCGACGCACACCGCGGTTGGCGTTGTGCGCCTTGTTCGTCGCGATGCCGAGCAGCCACGGTGTGAGCGAACCGCCCTCCGGTTCGACCGTCTCCCGAGTGCGCCATGCGCTGAGGAAGGTCTCGGACATCACTTCCTCGGCGTCCGACCAGTTACCGGTCAGCCGCAGGGCATGGCTGTAGACCGTGCGAGCGTTCCGGTCGTAGAGGTCGGCGAACGCCGCACGGTCCCCAGACCGTACGCGCGCCCGCAATGACTCACTGGGTTCTGTATGCCTCACACTTTGTTCTCTCCGCGGGCCCGGCCGCGTTCCTGTGCCGTGCGCCACACCACCGGAAGGACGCACACCACTGGGCCCCGCGTACCGGGGCGTCAGCGGCTTGGAGGCTCAGGGGCGCCCGTGCGTCACCCCCTGCGCTCGGGGCCCCGGCCGCGGCGCCTCGCACCCTTCATGACTGTGCTCCGGCCTCTGCCGCGTGCCGTACGGCGGACGAGCACGCACACGATCGACAGGGCACGTATTACCTCGCAGAGTCCACGGACAGCGGAGAGGCACGTCGCGGGTCACCCCGACCGGGACCCCGTCCCGGTACTGAGGGTAGGTCAGGCCGACGGCGTCCGAGAGGGGGCCGATACGCGCTCGTTACGGCACGTGAGGCCGCGTACAGAGTGAAGCACAGGTGATCCTCCAGGCGAAGAGGAGGCTGTGCGGGGGTGTCGGGTTCGGGTTGTGCTGTGCCACTCTTCTCCGTACGCATCACCGCGTGTCTCGTCCCGCAATTCGCAGAGGCACCCTCGTACCACCTGCGGACCGTCGTGCCCAGGACGGTGACGCCCATGTGATCCTCAGGTTCCGGGACCGGCCGGACGGGAGGCCGAGGTTGCGCCGGTGGTCCAGCTGCTGAGGATGCGCAGGGACTCGGCCGTGGCGGAGCCCGGCTCGGGGAGGTAGACGCACAGGGTCTGGTTGTCGTCGCCGGGCGGCTGCAGCGACTCGTAGGAGAAGTGCAGGTCGCCGACGAGCGGGTGCCGGTAGTGCAGGGTTCCGTGGCTGCGCCGCAGCACCCGGTGGTCGTTCCACCACGTACTGAACTCCGGTGACTTCAGCGTCAGTTCGCCGATCAGGTCGGCCAGCCGGCGGTCCTGCGGACAGCGGCCCGCCTCCAGGCGCAGCATGGCCACGGTCTCGGCGGCGATCTGCTCCCAGTCGACGGTGCGCTCGCGGGCCTCGGGGTCCAGCAGGTAGTAGCGCGCCAGATTGCGCCGCTGGACGGGCAGCGCCTCGAAGTCGGTCAGGACGGCGCGGGCCAGGCGGTTGGAGGCGAGGACGTCGGTGCGCCTGCCGATGATGAACGCGGGCACCTCGTCCAGGGTCTGGAGCATCAGGTGCAGCCCTTGGCGGACCCGCTGCGGGTTGACCGGTGCGCGTCGCCCGCCCGGTCGGGCGAGGAGGTTGGTGAGGTGCTCGCGCTCGGCAGCGTCCAGACGCAGGGCCCGGGCCAGGGCGTCCACCACCTCGGGCGAGGGGTGCGCGGCCCGGCCCTGTTCCAGCCGGGTGTAGTACTCGGTGCTCACGCCCGCGAGGCGGGCGGCTTCCTCGCGGCGCAGGCCGGGCACGCGCCGGACGCGCCCGTCGGCGGGCAGTCCCGCCGACTCGGGACTCACCCGCGCGCGACGGGTGCGCAGAAAGGCGGCGATCTCGCTGCTGCGGTCCATGCCTCCCAGTCTGGACCGTCCACCTTGGCTCGTCCCGGCGCTGGGTGGTCCTGTCAGTACCTGTCTTGCCAGGGCCACCTGCGGGCCGTGCGGGCCGGTTACGCGGTGGTGTGCTTGGAAGGCGGGGCCGCGACGGCGGACGTTCGAGGCCTCGCCGCTACCCACTGATCTTTTGGAAGGTGTCACCTTATGACTACCGAGACCTCTGCCACGGCCTCTGCCAGGCCCCTGGACGGCCGGGTGGCCGTCGTCACCGGCGCGTCCAGCGGCATCGGCGAGGCGTCGGCCGAGCACCTGGCGTCGCTGGGCGCGAAGGTCGCCGTGCTGGCCCGGCGCGCCGAACGGCTGGACGACCTGGTCGCGCGCATCGGCAAGAACGGCGGCACCGCCGTGGCCATCGCCGTCGACGTGACCGATGCCGCCGCCGTGCGGGCCGCCGCCGAGCGTGTCCAGGCCGAGCTGGGCGGCGCGGACCTGCTGTTCAACAACGCCGGCGTCATGCTGCCCGGACCCGTCGAGGAGCTGCGCGCCGATCAGTGGCAGCGGCAGATCGACCTGAACGTCTCCGGGCTGATGAACGTCATCGGCGCGTTCACCCCGCAGCTGGTGCGCGCCGCCGAGGAGCGCGGTGTCGCCGACCTGATCAACACCTCGTCCAGCGCCGCGCAGAACCTCTACCCGACCTTCGCCGTCTACGCCGGCACCAAGGCGTTCGTCTCGCACCTGTCGAAGCACCTCCGGGTCGAGCTGGGCCCGAAGAAGGTCAGGGTCTCCGCGATAGAGCCCGGGATCGTGGGCACGGAGCTGCAGGACCACGTCACCGACACCGGCGCCCGCGAGTGGCTGGAGGGGTCCAAGGAGACCATCGACTGGCTCCAGTCGATCGACATCGCGCAGACCGTGGGTTTCATTGCCTCCCTGCCGCTGCGGGTCAACCTCCCGCAGGTCTTCATCATGCCCACCGCCCAGCCCAGCTGACCTCGGTCCGGCCAGGGTGACGCCGTACAGAACAGGAAAGCGCAACAGCCGCGCCTTCGACGGGTGGTTGATCCACACCACCCGCCAGTGCACCACTTGAAATGGAGTTTCACTGATGCGAGCAACCCTCATGTACGGTGCCGGCGACGTCCGCGTCGAGAACGTCCCCGACCCCGTCATCAAGCACCCGACCGACGCCCTGGTCCGGATCACCGCATCGTGCGTCTGCGGCACGGACCTGTGGCCCTACGCCTCAATGAAGCCCGAGGACGGTCCGGCCCGGATGGGCCACGAATTCCTCGGCATCGTCGAAGACACCGGCTCGGAAGTGACCACCGTCAAGCGCGGCGACCTGGTCGTCTCCGCGTGGGCCGTCTCCGACAACACCTGCGAGTTCTGCCGCGAGGGCCTGCACACCTCCTGCTCCCACCCGGAGGCGAACTTCTGGGACCTTGTGCCGGATGAGGGCGGCCAGGCCGAAGCCATCCGCGTCCCCCTGGCCGACGGCACCCTCGTCAAGCTCCCCGTCGCACAGGACTCGGCCCTCATCCCCTCCCTGCTGACACTCGCCGACGTCCTCGGCACCGGCTACCACGCCGCCGTCGCGGGCGGGGTGAACGAGCGCACCCGCGTCACCGTGATCGGCGACGGGGCTGTCGGCCTGCTGGCGGTCCTGTCTGCCAAGCGGCTGGGTGCCGAACAGATCATCCTCATGGGCCGCCACCAGGCTCGCACCGACCTCGGCCGCGAGTTCGGCGCGACCGATGTCGTCTCCGCCCGCGGCGAAGAGGGCGTCGAAGCGGTCCGTGAAGTCACCGGCGGCCACGGCACGCACGTGGTCCTGGAAGCTGTCGGCACCAGGCCCGCCTACAACCAGGCCCTCGGCATCATCCGACCGGGCGGAGTCATCAGCCGGGTCGGTGCCCCCCAGTACGAGGAAGCACCCATCGGCTTCGGCAGCCTCTTCCGCCACAACATCCGCCTGGCAGGCGGCCCCGCACCGGTCCGCGCCTACATCGAGGAACTGATGCCCGACATCCTCAACGGCACGATCGAGCCCGGCAAGGTCCTCGACGCCACCACCGACCTCGACGGTGTCCCGGCCGCCTACCAGGACATGGCCGACCGCAAGAGCCTGAAGGTCATGATCAAGCCCTGACCCCGGCACGCAGGGGGGTACGGCGCACGCCGCACCCCCACTCGAGAGCCGAACCTCTGGGGTCGACACGGCCACCTACCACTGGAAACAACATGAAGAAGATCGGATTCCTCTCCTTCGGCCACTGGTCGCCCAACGAGCATTCCCTTACCAGGTCGGCCTCGGACGTCCTGCTCCAGTCCATCGACCTGGCCGTCGCCGCCGAGGAGATCGGCGTGGACGGCGCGTACTTCCGAGTGCACCACTTCGCCCGGCAGGCAGCCAGCCCGTTCCCGTTGCTCGCGGCGATCGGTGCGCGGACGTCGAAGATCGAGATCGGCACCGGCGTGATCGACATGCGCTACGAGAACCCGCTTTACATGGCCGAGGACGCGGGCGCCGCCGACCTCATATCGGGTGGCCGGTTGCAGCTGGGTGTCAGTCGCGGGTCACCGGAGCAGGTGATCGACGGTTGGCGCTATTTCGGCTACAACCCCGCGCCGGGCGAGACCGACGCCGACATGGCTCGCCACCACACCGAGACTTTCCTCAAGGTTCTCGACGGCGAGGGTTTCGCCCGGCCCAATCCGCGGCCGATGTTCCCCAACCCGCCCGGGCTGCTGCGCCTAGAACCGCACTCCGAGGGACTGCGCGACCGGATCTGGTGGGGCTCCGCGTCGAACGCGACCGCCGTCTGGGCCGCCGAGCTGGGGCTGAACCTGCAGAGTTCGACGCTGAAGGAGGACGAGACGGGCGAACCACTGCACGTGCAGCAGCGCAAGCAGATCGAGGCGTATCGCGAGGCGTACCGCAAGGCGGGCCACACCCGAACACCGCGGGTCTCGGTCGCCCGCAGCATCTTCGCCCTGACCAGCGACCTCGACCGCGCCTACTTCGGCCACGACCGCAACTCCCG
The DNA here is from genome assembly GCF_040704085.1 of Streptomyces sp. NPDC047841. Taxonomy (NCBI): domain Bacteria; kingdom Bacillati; phylum Actinomycetota; class Actinomycetes; order Kitasatosporales; family Streptomycetaceae; genus Streptomyces; species Streptomyces sp. NPDC047841. The sequence continues at coordinate 3,251 of NZ_JBEYRP010000020.1, read as the reverse complement.
CGACCACGTCGGCACGCACGACAACGTCACCCAGTCCGTCTTCGGGCGGTCCTACGCCGCGGAGCCCGACAGACTGGTGAAGCTGCTGCGGGACGACGAGGCGATCCAGGCTGCGGACACCCTGCTGCTGACCGTCCCGAACCAGCTCGGCGTCGACTACAACATCCATGTGCTGGAGAGCGTCCTCACCCACGTGGCACCGGAACTCGGCTGGCGCTGAGCATGGCCTGACGGGCGGCCCCGACCGCACCGGCCCCCGCTACACCTTCGCCACCAGCGACAGTGCGCCCGGTGCCCTGTTCGCCGGCCGGCACCTGGTGATGGACACCTGGATAAACGTCCACGTCGCAACCAGCGACGGGGAGGGAAGACATGACGAGTCGGAGGTCCCACTGGAGCGAGGACGCGGCCTGCCGGAGCGCCGACCCGGACGAGCTTGTCGCGGACTGCACCGGCCAGAACCCGGCCAAGGCGGTCTGCACCGGGTGCCCGGTGCGTACCGAGTGCCTGGCCGACGCCCTCGACAACCGTGTCGAGTGGGGCGTGGGGGCGGCATGACCGAGCGCGAGCACCGGGCCCTGCTGCGCCGCAGGCCCAAGGTCACCTCCTGGAGGACGGTCCTGGTCGACGGGCCTGCTTTTCTGTTGCCGCCGGGGTACAGGGCTGAGCCTGATTGCCGTTCCGGCCCTTCCAGTCGCTGAACGACAGCACAGCTCAGGCCCGGTCCTCCCAGGCAGCAAGGGGCTGAAGGGGCTGTGTTTTGGCCTCGCCATATCTGCTCCGCCCGCAGATCGAGCACGATCTCAGCTTCCGCGGCCCCATCGTCCGCGCTCCGCATCACTGCGCGGTAATCCGCATCGACTGACCGCGGGGATTCGTCGGTCACCGCACGCGAACGCGACAGGTCATCAGTTTCCATCGCGTAGAGAATGAGCCTCTGCTAACTGGAAGTTGCTACCCAAGGGCTGGTGTGTGCACCTGGCGGCGTAGTCGCGCTGGTCGTCGGCGGCAGCCTGTGGAGTAGATCATCTGCCGGATCGGTCGGCTATGGACCGGGCCTTGTGGGTTCGTAGGTGCTCAGGTCTCCCGGTTGGCACACCCAGGTCTCCGGCGCGGAGCGGGTGAGGCCGGGCCGGCGGGGGAGTCATCAGTCATGCTTCGATCATCCCCGGCCCGGCGGCGCACCGCCCGTCGTCGGTCGCTTTCTCCCGGCGGTGCATGCACCAGGTGCACCTACGAGGCGGTTCCCGTGAACCAGGCTCGGGTGCTGCGCACGCCGAGAAGGGCCAGCACGGCCGCGGACAGGAGCACGCTGATCACGGCTCCCGGCGCTCCTTGCGTGACGTTGACCGCCTGCACGAGGAAGTAGAGCCCGGTGGTGACCGTCAAGGTGAGGCGCAGGACGCCGCGCCCGGGCTGGAGGAGGAAGACGTGCGCGGCGCTGGCGAGGGCGGGCAGGAGTGTCAGGATCCGGTACCAGACGGGGGCCTGGGTAGTGGCCGACCGCGAGGCCCGTCACGGCTATGACGACGATGACGCACAGCACGCAGAGAAGGGCGCGCAGCGCAGTGACAGTGCCCGGGCGCTTGCTGTGCGGCGGCTTCGATCCCAACGGCTGACGGCCCCTGCCCCCTCCGGTAGCCGGTGGTGCCCCACAGTCGTCGGGTGTCGCCGGCCCCGCGATGTCCGTACACGCGGCGCGAGCCGCAGTGGCGAGGTGTGTGCGGCGGAGCGATGACCGGACGCCCGCTATGCGAAGGCGGTGTGAGCATACGCGGGACTTTTCATGGTGCTGTGGACTGGGTGCTCAGGAGACTTGTCACACCGTCAGCTGTCCAATTATGTTCGGTCACCGTGCTCGCATCCCCGCTGATCAGCGTCATAGTCGCCGCGCACGACCTCCAGGGACAACTTGGGGTCTGCCTGAAATCGATCCTGGACCAGTCCTTCCAGGACGTGGAGGTCGTCGCGGTCCTGGACCAGTCTGCCTACTGCCCCGCGGACTTGGTGGACGACTATGCCCGGCGCGATGGGCGGCTCTCGGTCGTACGGCTGACGGGTGTCGCCGGCATCGGCCGGATACGCAACGCGGGGGCCGAGCGCGCCGCCGGTGACTACCTGCTGTTTCTGGACAGCGATCACATCGTCCGGGGCGAAACGCTGCAGGCGATGGCCGACCGGCTGCGAGCGGCGGGCGAGCCGGATGTTCTTCTCTTCGGGCACACCCGCCTCCACCGCCGCCGCTCGTGGCCCGGTGCCGCGGCCGGCCTGCTGGCCCAGCAGGGAAGTGAATCCTTCGCCCCGCTCGACCGGCCCGAGTTCTTCGGTGCTCCCGCCTACTCATGGGACCGTCTCGTCCGCCGCGAGCTGTGGACCGGGCAGCAACTCGCCTTCCCCGACGGTCTCCACGAGGAGGTCACAGTCGTCCACCGGGCCATGCTCGCCGCCGACCGGATCGCCGTCCTGAAATGGAACTGCGTGCAGATCCGCCGCCGGCACACCCAGCACCCCGCAGGCTCACCCGACGGCACCCACTTCGACGTCTTCGGCCGGTACGAAGAGAGCTTCGGCCTGCTCGGCGAGCGCGGCGCCCTGGACGTGGTGGCTCCCGCTCTCTTCACCCGCATGATTCGCCACTATCTCTTCCTGCTCAACCTCGAGGGATGTCTCTCCCGCTCCGAGCGCCCGCGGTTCTTCGAACGCGCCAGCGAGCACTACCGGCGCTACCTCCCCGACGGCTACGACCACCCCGAAGGCCGAGAGGGTGTCAAGTTCCAAATCATGGCGAGCGGCAGATACAGCGCCCTGGAGGCCGCCAGTCTCCCGCAGCGGGCACGGGGTCTGGTCTCCCGGGGCGCCGCCCTCCGCGGACGGTGACCAGGCCGGCGGAAGTGTCCGTGTCTTCTTCCGTCCGTCGTCTGACCGCCGTCGCCGGCGTGGCCGCTGCGGTGGTGGGGGCGGTGGCGCTGCCGGCGTCGGCCGACGACCACCACGGCCGCCAGTACCGCCCGGTGGTGTACATCAGTGACGTGCAGTACGACGCCCCGGGCCGCGACGACCGCTCCAACCGCAGCCTGAACGCCGAGTGGGTCGAGATCACCAACGACGCCCGGCGGGCGGTGAACCTGGATGGCTGGACCCTCTCCGACGGGGACGGCCATACCTACACCTTCGACCACTACCGGCTGGACGGCCGCGCCACCGTCCGTGTCCACACCGGTATCGGCCGCGACAACCGGACGGACGTGTAC
>NZ_JBEYRP010000019.1:0-154687 GCF_040704085.1 Streptomyces sp. NPDC047841 | reverse complement strand
CCGATGCCGACCGCCGCGCACCGGGCCACGGCCACCTCGCTGCGGGGCGTGGCGCTTGGGCGGGTCAGTGGCCCGCGTCGTACCGGCGGCCGCTCGTTCACGGGGTGGGCCGGGGCCCCGCCAGGGACTCGGCCTGGCCGAGGAAGCGGGGCAGCCACTCCTCGTAGGAGACGCCCGCCAGGAAGCCCAGGGCCGCCTCCGCGTCCTTGCCGACCACCGTGTGCAGCGCGGTGCCGGGGTCGTCGGCGGCGGCGACGACGGCCTCGGCCGCCTCCGCGCAGTCAGCGGCGCCTTCCGCGACACGGGTGAGGAACCGGGCCAGCCAGGCGTGGTCCGCGCGGTACGGGTCGTCCCCGGACGGCTCCGCGCCGGTGGCGCCCGCGACGGACCTGCCCCGGATGCGGGAGGCGAAGCTGCCGGGTTCCAGGCACACCACCCGGATACCGAAGGGCCGGACCTCCGCGTACAGGGCCTCGCTGAGCGCGCCCAGGGCGGCCTTGCTCGCCGCGTAGAACCCGCCGTGCGGCACGGCGAACGTCCGCCCGGCGAGGGACGAGACGTTGACGATGACCCCGCTGCCCCGGGCCCGCATGCCGGGCAGCACGGCGCGGGACACGCGCAGCGGGCCCCAGAGGTTGGTCTCCATCAGCTCCCGCGCCCGGTCGAGCGGCATGGTCTCGACGGGACCGGTCCGGTCGATGCCCGCGTTGTTGACCAGCACGTCGACGGGCCCGTGCCGGTCCTGCACCGCGGTGACGGCGGCGGTGACGGACGCGTCGTCGGTGACGTCCAGCCGGGGGACGTCGAGGGTGAGGTCCTCGGCGCGGGCGCGCCGCAGCAGTTCCTCCGCGCCGGCCGGGTTCCGGACGCAGGCGTGGACGCGGTCCCCGCGCCGTGCGAACGCCAGGGCCGTCTCCAGGCCGATGCCGCTGCTGCACCCGGTGACCAGCACCGACGTCACGCGCGTACCGTCCACTTCGCCAGCATGCCCAGGACGTCCTGGGCATGCGCCGTCAGGTAGAAGTGCCCGCCCGGGAACACGTGGAACTCGGATGCCGCGTCCGTGTGGCCGGACCAGGCGCGGGCCTCGTCCACGGTGACCTTGGGGTCGTCGTCGCCGACCAGGCTGACGATGGGGCAGGTGAGGTTCGGGCCCGGCTCGTAGGTGTAGGTCTCGGCCGCGCGGTAGTCGGCGCGGATCGCGGGCAGGGCCATGCGGATCAGTTCCTCGTCGTCGAGGATCGACGCGTCCGTGCCGCTCAGCCGGCGCATCTCCTCGATGAGTCCGTCGTCGTCGCGCAGGTGGACCGTCTCGTGGCGCGGGCAGGAGGGGGCCCGCCGGGCGGAGGCGAACAGGGCGCGCGGGACGATGCCGTGGTCGCGTTCCAGCCGGCGGGCGACCTCGAAGCCGAGGGTGGCGCCCATGCTGTGGCCGAACAGGACCAGGGGGCGGTCCGCCCAGGGCAGCAGGACGGCGGTGACCTGGTCGGCGAGTTCGCCGATGCTCGTGGCGCACGGCTCGCCGCGGCGGTCCTGGCGCCCCGGGTACTGCACGGCGAGCACGTCCACGGAGGCGGGCATGCCCGCCGACACCGGGTGGTAGAAGGTCGCCGAGCCGCCCGCGTGGGGCAGGCACACCAGCCTGGCCGCCGCGTCCGGGCGGGGATGGTAGCGGCGGATCCAGAGGCTGTCCTGCTCGGTGAGCGTGGTCATGGGGGCGGGCGTTCCCTTCCTGGGCTGCGGCGCTCGGCGCGGGGGCGGTGCCCCAGCAGTCTCACGCCCGGGGCGGGGGCGGACCACCCCTACCCGCCCCAACCGGCCCGCTCAGGCGTTGAGGTAGGCCAGCACGGCGAGCACCCGGCGGTTGCTGTCGCTCGACGGCGGCAGCATCAGCTTGGTGAAGATGTTGGAGATGTGCTTCGCCGCCGCGCCCTCGGTGATGGTGAGCCGCTGGGCGATCGCCGTGTTCGAGCAGCCCTCCGCCATCAGCTCCAGCACCTCGCGCTCGCGGGCGGTGAGCGCGGCCAGCGGCTCGTCCCGGGAGTGACTGGTCATCAGCTGGGCGACCACGGCGGTGTCCATGGCCGTACCGCCGGCCGCGACGCGGCGCACGGCGTCGATGAACTGCTCGTCGTCCAGCACGCTGTCCTTGAGCAGGTAGCCGATGCCGCCGGTGCCGTCGGCCAGCAGTTCCCGGGCGTACATCTGCTCGACGTGCTGGGAGAGGACGAGGATCGGCAGGCCGGGCCGCTCCCGGCGGGCGCGCAGGGCGGCCTGGAGGCCCTCGGTGGTGAAGGTGGGCGGGAGCCGTACGTCGACGATGGCGATGTCGGGCCGGTGCTCGGTGATCGCGGCGGCGAGGTCCGTGCCGTTGTCGACGGCGGCGGCCACCTCGAAGTCGTACGCCTCCAGCAGTTGGATGATCCCCTGCCTCAGGAGGAAGAGGTCTTCGGCGAGGACAACGCGCACGGCAACTCCATCTTCATCACGGTCGGACCGCCCGGTGGACTGTCGATCTCCAGGACCCCGTCAAAGGATGCCAGCCGCCGTCGGATGCCCGCGAGGCCGCTCCCCGCCGACGCGTCGGCGCCGCCGCGGCCGTCGTCGGTGACCCGGGCGTGCAGCGTGTCCTCCTCGCGCCAGGCGACGACCTCCACGCGCCGCGCGTCGGCGTGCTTGAGTGCGTTGGCGAGCAGCTCGGACACCGCGAAGTACACGGCGGACTCGACCGGGTCGGGCAGTCTGCCGGGCAGGTCCACCACCACGGTGACGTGCAGTGGGCTGGCCAGGCCCAGGGCGCGCAGGGCGTCGGGCAGGCCCCGTTCGGCGAGGACCGGCGGGTGGATGCCGTGGACCAGGTCGCGCAGTTCGCGCAGCGCCTGCACCGACGAGGTGCGGGCCTGCCGCAGCAGCCGCCGGGCCTCCTCCGGGTCCTGGTTCATCTTCCGGTCCACGGCGCCGAGTTGGAGGCCGAGGCTGACGAGCCGGGCCTGTGCTCCGTCGTGCAGGTCCCGTTCGATGCGGCGCAGTTCGGCGGCCTGGATGTCCAGGGCACCGGAGCGGGTCTCGGACAGGTGCTGGACGCGGGAGGCGAGTTGGGACTGGCGGGTGGGGCCCAGCAGCAGGCGGACGAAGTAGGCGAAGCCCTTGAGGACGAGCGGGCCGAGGAACACCCAGCCGGTGAGCACGACGAGTGCGAGCAGGGCCGCGGCGAGCGCCGCCGGCCAGCTGTCGACGGTGACGAAGCAGTACCAGCGGCCGTGGCCGTCCTCCGCGAGGGGCCGCCACAGGCCGGCGGCGAGGAACAGTCCCTCCCCCGCGTAGTAGAGCAGCGCGGCCGGGACGAACCCGACGAGGCCGACGACGCAGTTGAGGAGCAGCCACAGCAGGTCCCGCCAGGTCGCGGGGTCGGCGAGGATCCACTTGCAGCGCCGCGTCCAGCCGACGATGTCCTTCTCGATCTCCTCCGGCTCGGGCCGGTAGGGCCGCTCCACCGGGACGCCGGAGCGCGCGGCGGCCCGCCGGTTGAGGTCGCACAGCCATCGCACGGCCCGGGTCAGGTAGGGCAGCGCGAGGAAGCCGATGCCGATGAGGCACAGGACGATGAAGTAGGTGGTGGTGACGAACAGGACGACCGACAGCAGCGCTCCGGAGGCGATGGCCACGCCGACCAGGGTGTCCACGGTGGCGCGGCCGAGTCGGCCGCGCCACGTGACCGGCACAGTCTTCATGTCCTCATGCTCCCATTCCCGGCCGCCCGTCACGCAGGGGCCGCCCCCGCCCGGGGGAAGCGGGGACGGCCCGGCCAGGGGGTGGCTCACGCGGCCTTCACCGTCTCCACGGCGGGGCTGCGCATGCCGCGCCAGGACGGCAGCAGCGTGGCGCCGAACACCAGCAGCAGCGATCCGCCGACGATGGCGAGGTAGATGCCGATGGATCCGGAGGGCAGGTAGGAGTCGCTCTTGACGAGGCTGTAGGGGACGATGGTGGTCGCGGAGGCGACGGTGCCGAGGACGGTGGCGACGACGCCGGTCAGCAGGCCCTCGACGGTCAGCATGCCGAGCACCTGGGCGCGGGTGGCGCCGGTGAGCCGCTGGAGACCGAACTCCGCGCTCCGTTTCCGGGTGACGGACACCAGGGTGTTGACGACGGTGATCGCGGCGTACCCGACGATCATGGCGACGATGGTGTAGTTGGCGGAGACCAGGATCTGCTGGATCTGGTTGTTGCGGCCGGCCAGCGAGGAGCTGTCGTCCAGTTCGGTGCCGGGCACCCCGGCGGCCAGCGCGGCGAGGCGTTCGTGGACGGCGGCGCCGGCGCCGCGCGCGGTGCGCACGAGGATCTGGTGCGGCAGCCCGTCACCGGTGTGCGGCGCGAGGGTGGCCGCGGGCAGCGTCAGGTACTCCTGCTTGGGGTTGTCGCGGTAGAGGGCCACGACGGTGGGGCGTACGACGGTGCCGTCCCCGAGGTGCATCGGCAGCCGCTCGCCGACCTTCACCCCGTACTCCCGGGCCTTCTTGTCGGACAGGGCCACGGTGTCGCCGCGCAGGCCGGTGAGGGACCCGGCGACGACGGGCAGGTCCAGGCTCTGCCGCACGCCGTCGGCGGAGACGCCGCGCAGGTCGACCTGGTCCGGGCCGCCGGCGCGGTCCACGAAGCCGCGGCTGGTGACGAACTCGGAGGCCGCGGCCACCCCGGGCGTGGCACGCACCCGGTCGACGACACCGGGCGCGAATCCGCCGGTCGTGGAGTCGAGGACGTAGTCGGCGAGGATGTTGCGGTCGTAGGAGGTCCGCGAGACGTGGTCCTCGGTGGACTGCATGTACAGGGTGCCGGTGGCGATGCCGATGAGCAGGACGATCGGCGCGACCGCGCCCGCCATGCGGACGTTGGCGGTGGCGGCGTTGCGCAGCGCCAGCTGACCGGAGAGCCCGGACAGCGCCCGTACCGGCAGGCGGAGCACCGCGACCATGGCCTTGGTGATGCCGGGGGCGAGCAGGGCCAGGCCGATGCAGAACAGCACGGAGGCGGGCCCGGCGGTGCTGGCGAGGGTGGGGCCGTCGTCCATGACGGTGGCGGTGGCGACGGCCAGGCCGATGCCGTTGGCGAGGAAGAACAGCGCGAGCAGCAGCCGCGGCACGCTGAACCAGCGGGTGCCGGCGGCGGATTCGGCCAGCGCGGCGACCGGTTCGGTGCGGGCGGCGCGCCGTCCGGCGAACCGGGTGGCGCCGGCCGCGGCGAGCACGGTGACGACGGCTCCGACGGCCATCGGCATCCATCCGGCGTGGTAGACGATCGCCGACGACACCACGCCGCTGGAGGTCAGCACCCCGAACAGCAGCCGTCCGATGGCGTAGCCGGGCAGCAGGGCGAGCAGTACGGAGCCCACCGACAGCACGGCCGTCTCGCTGAGGATCATGCGGCGCAGCTGGTGCGGGGTGGAGCCGACGGCGCGCAGCAGGGCCATCTCGCGGGCGCGCTGCTGGAGGGAGAGGCCGAGGGTGGAGGCGACGCCGAACATGACGATCAGGACGACGGAGGAGCCGAAGACGGCCGCGAGGATGACGACGGTGCGCTGGCTGGCGAGGGTGCCGGGCAGTTCGGCCAGTCCCCGGCGTTCGCCGGTCAGCACCTCGGCGCGGTCGCCGACCTCGGCGCGCACCGCGTCCGCGACCGCGGTGACCGGTGTGCCGGGGTCGGGCAGCACGCCGATGGAGTCGATCCGGCCGCCGGCGAGGGCGCGGGCCTCGTCGTCCGTGAAGAACACGGCGGCGTCGGGGTTGCGGTCGCCGTGCTGCTCGGCGACGCCGCTGACCAGGAACCGGCGGGGCGTGCCCTGGACGACGATGTCGACGGCGGACCCCGGGCGCGCGCCGGCGCGCCGGGCGAGGTCCGCGTCGAGGACGACCTCGCCGCCGGCGACGGGGGTTTTACCGGCGGCGAGGGTATAGGGGGTGAGCCGGGCGGAGGCCCAGCCGTGGCCGTACGAGGCGGACTTGCCGGTCACCGGCTTGCCGTCCTTCAGGACGGTGGCCGGGACGGACACGTCGCCGACGGCCGTGCGGACGCCCTGGACCCGGGCGACCTCGCCGACGAGGCGGGGGTCGATGCGGTGACGTTCGGTCAGGGCGGTGGAGTCGTAGGTCTGTTCACCGGTGACGACGACCGGTGCGCCGTTCAGGCGCTGGGGCTCGGCCGCCATGCGGACGCCCGTCTCCATCAGGCCGCCGCAGCCGATGACGATCGCGGCGCCGAGGAACATGGCGAGGAAGGTCGCGACGAAGCTCGTCCGGCGGAACTTCAGGGTGCGCAGTGCCAGGCGCCACATCAGTACCGACCTCCCGAGGGCTGCGCGGCGCTCTGCCGGTGGGTGTCGTCCTCCCAGGCGCCGAGCCGGGTCATCCGGGCGGCGACGGCGTCGGCCGTCGGCCGGAGCAGTTCGCCGGCGAAGGTGCCGTCGGCGAGGAAGACCACGCGGTCGGCGTAGGAGGCGGCCACCGGGTCGTGGGTGACCATGACCAGCGTCTGGCGGGCGGTGTCGACGGACTCGCGCAGCAGGCCGAGCACGGAGGCGGCGGTGCGGGTGTCGAGGGCGCCGGTGGGCTCGTCGGCGAAGACCACGGCGGGGCGGGTCACCAGGGCGCGGGCGATGGCGACGCGCTGCTGCTGCCCGCCGGAGAGCTGGGAGGGCAGGTGACCGAGCCGCTCGGCCAGGCCCACGCGCTGCACGACGGTGCGGATCAGGTTCCTGTCGGGCCGCTGTCCGGCCAGTTGCAGCGGCAGGGTGATGTTCTGCATGACGGTGAGCGCGGGCAGCAGGTTGAAGGACTGGAAGATGAAGCCGATCCGGTCGCGGCGGAGCTTGGTCAGCCGGGTGTCGTCCAGGCCGGCGAGGTCGGTGCCGCCGACGGTGACCGTGCCGGAGGTGGGCTGGACCAGTCCCGCGGCGCAGTGCAGGAAGGTGCTCTTGCCCGACCCGGACGGTCCCATGACGGCGGTGAAGGTGCCGTCGGCGAAGCTCACGGTGAGCCCGCGGAGCGCCGCCACCTGGCTGTCTCCTCGGCCATAGGTCTTCGACACGGCATCCAGCCGTACCGCCTCCGTCCGGCGGAGGTCGTGTGAAGTGTGCACGGGGGCTCCCCTACGAGATTTCGCTTCTCACGCGGTGTCTGGGGACCAGATTAGGAACGCCGGCCCCGCAGCACATTGGCATTGTCCGGCCAGTTCGAGGTAGAGGTTTCTCTACCTCGAAGCGGCAGGTTCCGTCGGGTGTCCACCAGCTTTGTGCAGCGATGCCGTCACCCTTGTCCGCATATTTGACTTCCCTTCGAAAGGGCCGGTTGCCACCCGTGTCCCGGGGCTTGCGCACGGGTAACGTCGAAACCGTCCGCAGAAATCCACGGAAGATGGGAAGTCCCATGGCCACGAGGCCTGACCACGAACTGACCGCACAGGTCCGGCCCGACGGATATTTAGAGCTCTTCTCCCGGCGCACCGGCAAGCGGCACCGATGCGGCCCACGCGGCACGACGATGTGGCTGGCGCTCCAGCGGAGCGGCTGGCAGCCGGAATCGGCCGCCGATGAAATCGCCGTGCAATTAGGTATCGATCCGGCCAGTGTCCAATGCGATATCCACGCATGGTTGGCGCATTTCCGCGAGGCCGGTGAGTGAAGGAAAATGGGGGCGCGGGCAGCCTTTCGGCCACCCACGCCCCCTCCCTTTCGACCGCCCCCGATTTCAGGACGCGGCGGCGGACCGTGCCGCCGTGAGCCATGTCTCGACCGCCTCGGCGGTGGCCTCCGCGCGGTCCTCCAGCATCGTGAAGTGCGTGCCGGGCACATCGGCCGGCTCGTGCTCCGCGGGCCAGCTCGCCCGCCAGTCGTCGGTGCCGGCGGCGAAGGACTCCGTCGGCCGTACGAACAGCACGGGTGCCGCGAGGGCGCCGGGCAGGCAGTGCTGGATCAGGTCGCTGTAGCGGCTCATGGCGGCGAGGCGGGCGGTCCCGAAGCCCCCGAGCGAGGACTCCCGGTCCAGCATGCCGTCGAACATCTGCCGCCACAGGTCGTCCTTGCCGTCGTCCCCGGGCAGATAGGTGTCCAGCAGCACCACGCCGGCGGCCGGCTGTCCGGCCTTCTCCATGATCTCGGCCGCCGCATGGGCGAACTGGCCGCCGGAGGAGTAGCCGACGAGCACGTACGGCCGCTCGTCCGCGCAGGCCCGGCGGATGCCCTCGACGACCACCTCCACCACCGCGTCCACGGAACGCGGCAGCGCCTCGCCGGGCCCGAAGCCGGGCACCGCGGGCACCACGACGTCACGGCGGCCGTCGAAGTGCCGGGCGAAGCGGGCGTACTGGTGGGCGCCGCCGAGCGCCATCGGCGACGGCAGGCAGACGAGCCGTGGGGAGGCGTCACCGGTGGCCAGCCGCACCGGGTCCGGGACGGCGCCGGGTTCGTCCAGGCTGGAGAAGCCGGGGAGGATGTCGGCCACGGTGCGCAGCAGGTCGATGGCCCGGTCCATCCGCCCGTCGGCCGCCGCGCGCCGCACCAGACCGCTGACCGATTCCAGGTCGCCGGCGCCCGCCGGGCCGGGGGCGCCGCCCGCCAGGTGCCCGCGCAGGGCGGTGGCGAGGGCGGCCGGGGTGCGGTGGTCGAAGACGGCACCGGCCGGCAGGGTGCTGCCGAGGGCGGCGCCGAGGGCTGCGCGGAGTTCGGCCGCGGAGACGGAGTCCATGCCGATCTCCAGGAAGACGGCGTCGGGTTCGACGGCCTCCGGTCCCGGGTGCCCGAGGACGGCGGCGGTCTGGGCCCGGATCAGCTCGGTCAGCAGTGCCTCCTGCTCGGCCGGCGGGGCGCCGGCGAGCCGCTGCCCGAGCGGCTCGGCGTCCGCGGTCCCGGCGGCGGGCGCCGGCGCGGCCGCCGGGAGGGCGGTGAGGGCGGCGTCCGCGTTCAGCCAGTACCGCTCGTGCCGGAACGCGTAGGTGGGCAGATCGGCGCGGGCCGTGCCGGGGAAGAGCGCCGCCCAGTCGGGGGCGAGGCCGTCGGCGTACAGACGGGCGAGGCCCGACAGGAGGGCCGCGGGCTCGCTGCCGTGGCGCCGGCCGAGGGCGACGAGGACGGCGCCGTCGGTGTCCGGGCACTCGCGGACGAGGCCGGTCAGCACGGCGTCCGGGCCGACTTCCACGAAGCGGCCGACGCCCGAGGCGGTGAGGGCCGCGACGGCGTCGGCGAACCGGACCGTCTCCCGCACGTGCCGCACCCAGTGGCCGGGGTCGCACAGCTGCTGCCCGTCGGCGGGACGCCCGGTGAGCGTGGAGACCAGCGGGATGCGCGGCTGATGGAACGTCAGCTTTTCGGCCACCGCACGGAACTCGTCGAGCATGCCGTCCATCAGCGGCGAGTGGAAGGCGTGCGAGACGGCGAGCCGCTTGGTCTTCGCGAAGCCCTCGGCGGCGGCGAGCACCGCCGTCTCCTCCCCCGAAAGCACCACGGAGGACGGCCCGTTGACCGCGGCGAGCCCGACGCGGCCGTCCAGCAGCGGCCGTACCCGCTCCTCGCCGGACTGTACGGCGACCATCGCGCCGCCCTCCGGCAGCGCCTGCATGAGCCGGCCCCGGGCGGCCACCAGGGCACAGGCGTCGTCCAGGTCGAGGACGCCGGCCACATGGGCGGCGGCGATCTCCCCGACCGAGTGCCCGGCCAGCACGTCGGGCCGCACACCGAAGGACTCCAGCAGCCGGAACAGGGCCACCTCGTAGGCGAACAGCGCCGTCTGCGCGTACCACGTGCGGTGGACGGCGTCGGCGTCGTCGCCGGCCAGCACCCCGGCGAGGTCCAGGCCGGTCCGGGCGTCGACCGCGTCGAAGGCCTCGGCGAACACCGGGTAGCGGGCGCGCAGTTCGAGGCCCATGCCGAGGCGCTGGGCGCCCTGGCCGGTGAACAGGAACGCCGTACGGGTGCCGGTCCGCGCCCTGCCGGTGACGGCCGTCGGGGCGGGGGCGCCCTCGGCGAGGGCACGCAGTCCGGCGAGCAGCTGGTCCCGGTCGGTGCCGGTGACGGCCGCGCGGTGGTCGAAGGCGGTGCGCCGGGTGCCGAGGGCCCTGGCGACGGCCGCCGGGTGCAGCTCGGGCCGGTCCGCCAGGAAGGCGTGCAGGCGCTCGGCCTGCGCGGGCAGGGCCGCTGCCGAGCGGGCGGACAGCGGCCATACGACCGCCGGGGCGTCCGGTTCGGCGTCCGCCGGCTCCTCCTCGGGGGCCTCCTCGATGATGGCGTGGGCGTTGGTGCCGCTGATGCCGAAGGAGGACACAGCGGCCCGGCGCGGCCGGCCGGTGCGGGGCCAGGGCTGTTCCTCCGTCAGCAGCCGCACCTGTCCGGCGTCCCAGTCGACCTTGGCCGACGGCCGGTCCACGTGCAGGGTCTTGGGCAGCACCCCGTTGCGCATCGCCAGGACCATCTTGATGACACCCGCGACACCGGCGGCGGCCTGCGTGTGCCCGATGTTCGACTTCACCGACCCCAGCCACAGCGGGGCGCCGGCGGAGCGTTCCTGGCCGTAGGTGGCCAGCAGCGCCTGCGCCTCGATCGGATCACCCAGCGTGGTACCCGTGCCGTGCGCCTCCACCACGTCCACGTCCGCCGCCGACAACCGGGCCGACGCCAGCGCCTGCCGGATCACCCGCTGCTGCGACGGACCGTTCGGCGCGGTCAGACCGTTGGACGCCCCGTCCTGGTTCACGGCCGAACCCCGGACGACGGCCAGCACCGGATGCCCGTTGCGCCGCGCGTCCGACAGCCGTTCCAGGACGAGCATGCCCAGTCCCTCGGAGAAGCCGGTGCCGGCCGCGTCCTCGGCGAAGGAGCGGCAGCGCCCGTCCGGGGACAGGGCGCCCTGCCGGCTGAACTCCACGTACGTGCCCGGCGAGGCCATCACCGTCACTCCCCCGGCCAGCGCCAGGGTGCACTCGCCCTGCCGCAGCGCCTGCGCGGCCAGGTGCAGCGTGACGAGCGACGAGGAGCAGGCGGTGTCCACGCTGAGCGTCGGGCCCTCCAGGCCGAGGGTGTAGGCGACGCGGCCGGAGACGATGCTGCCCGAGCCGAAGCTGCCGAAGTAGTCGTGGTACATGACGCCCGCGAACACGCCGGTGCGGCTGCCGCGCAGCGCGACGGGGTCGATGCCGGCGTTCTCCAGGGCCTCCCAGGAGCCTTCGAGCAGCAGTCGCTGCTGCGGGTCCATGACCAGGGCCTCGTTGGGGCTGATGCCGAAGAACGCGGCGTCGAAGTCCCCCGCGTCGTGCAGGAAGCCGCCCTCCCGGGTGTAGGAGCGGCCCGGCACGCCCGGCGTCGGGTCGTACAGGTCCGGGTCCCAGCCGCGGTCGCCGGGGAACGGCGTGATGCCCTCCGCGCCGTCGGCGACCAGCCGCCACAGGTCCTCCGGGGACCGCACTCCGCCCGGGTAGCGGCAGGCCATGCCGACGATCGCGATCGGTTCCCGGGCCGCCGCGGTCAGCGCGCGGTTGCGTTCCCGCAGCCGCTCGATCTCCTTCAGCGAGGCGCGCAGCGCCTCGACCATCCTGGTGTCCGGCTTCTCGGACTCGGCCATGGTCCTCTTCCTTGTCACGGGCGTCGAAACAGCACGCCGTCTCGGCGCGGTCCCACCGTTCGTCGTCACAGCGCGTCGTCGTCGCCGACGAGGTCGTCGAGCGCCATGCTGATCAGGCTCTCGGCGTCCATCGCGTCGATCGGCGCGCGCCCGGTCCCCCCGTCCTCCGTCTGCTCCGGCGCGGGCCGCACCCCGGCGAGTTCGAGCAGGCTGTCCAGCAGGCCGGCCTCGCGCAGGCGTCCCACCGGGATGGTGGCGAGCGCGGCCCGCACGGTGTCCTCCTCGGCGCGCGGGCCGTCGCCGGTGCGCGGGGCCAGCTCGCCGGCCAGGTGGTCGGTGAGCGCGGCCGGCGTGGGGTGGTCGAAGACCAGCGTGGCGGTCAGCCTGAGGCCGGTGGCCTCGTTGAGCCGGTTGCGGAACTCGACGGCGGTCAGCGAGTCGAAGCCGAGGTCCTTGAAGGGCAGGCCGGCCTCGAACTCCTCGACGCCGAGCACCGCGCGGGCCTCGTCCCGCACCAGCCGCAGCAGCCGTTCGGTGCGCTCCTCGGGCGCGAGCGCGGCCAGTTCGCGGCGCAGCGCCGATGCGGCGGCCGACGCCCCGGGCCCGGTCCGGCGCGGCGCCCGCACCAGGGAGCGCAGCAGCGGGGCGACCCGGGCGGCCTCGCGCGGGGCGAGGTCCAGACGGGCCGGCAGCAGCACCGGTTCGGCGCGGCCCACGCCCGTGTCGAACAGGGCGAGCCCGCTCTCCGCGTCGAGGGCGAGCACCCCGCCGGAGGCCATGCGGCGGGCGTCGGTGTCGCCGAGCCGGTCGGCCATGCCGCCGCTGCCCGCCCAGGCGCCCCAGGCCAGCGAGACCGCGGGCAGGCCGAGCGACCGGCGGTGGGCGGCGAGGGCGTCGAGGAAGGTGTTGCCGGCGGCGTAACCGGCCTGGCCGGGGCTGCCGAGCAGGCCCGCCGCGGAGGAGAACAGCACGAACGCGGTCAGGGGCCGCTCGCGGGTCAGGTCGTGCAGGTGCCAGGCGGCGTCCAGCTTCGGCCGCAGGACCGCGTCCAGCCGCTCGGGGGTGAGCGAGGTCAGGACGGCGTCGGCGAGGACGCCCGCGGTGTGCACGACGGCGGAGACCGGGTGCTCGTCCAGGACGCGGGCGAGGGCGGCGCGGTCGGCGGCGTCGCAGGCGACCACGGTCACCTCGGCGCCGAGCGCGGTGAGTTCCTCGCGCAGGCCGGCCGCGCCGGGTGCGTCGCCTCCGCCGCGGCTGAGCAGCACCAGCCGCTCGGCGCCGTGCGCGGTGACCAGGTGCCGGGCGACCAGCCGGCCCAGGGCGCCGGTGCCGCCGGTGACGAGGACACCGCCGGAGAAGACGGCCGGGGCGGGCTCGGCCAGGCGGGGCGCGCGCACCAGCCGGGGGACGCTCAGCGCCCCTTCCCGCAGGGCCAGTTGGGGTTCGCCGGAGGCGACGGCGGAGGGCAGCAGGCCGCGGGAGGCGTCCGTGTCGTCCAGGTCGGCGAGGACCATCCGGTCGGGGTGCTCGGTCTGGGCGGAGCGGATCAGGCCCCACGCGGTGGCGGCGCCGGGATCGGTCACGTCCCCGGGGCCGGCCGCGCCGCGCGTCGCCACCACCAGGGTGGTGTCGGCGAACCGTGCGTCGGCCAGCCAGTCCTGCACCAGGGTGAGCAGCCGCCGGACACCGGCCCGGGCCGCGTCCGGCCCGTCGCCGCCGGTGTGGACGACGACCAGGGTCTCGGGGTCCTGTCCGGCGGCCTCGGCCAGGTCGTCGGCGACGGCGACCTCGGCGACCTCGCCCGCCAGGGCGCCGGCCAGTTCGCGGCGGCCGGGGCCGAGGACGGTCCACCGCCCGGCCTGCGGGGCCGCCGGTACGGAGACGGGCACCCAGTCGAGGGCGAACAGGTCGTCGTGTCCCCCGCTCGCGGCCGCGGCGATCCGCTCCGGGTCCACCTCCCGCAGTGACAGGGAGGCCACGCGTACCACCGGCCGGCCGGTGTCGTCGGCGGCCTCGATGCGCACCGCGCCGGTGCCGGCCGGGGCGATCCGCACCCGCAGGGCGGTCGCGCCCGGCGCGTACAGCTCCACGCCGGTCCAGGCGAAGGGCAGCGTCATGCGCTCCTCGGCCCCGGCGCGCAGCCCGATGGTGTGCAGGGCGGCGTCGAACAGCGCCGGGTGCAGGCCGAACGCGGCGCCGTCGGTGGGGACGGCGACCTCGGCGTACGCCTCGTCGCCGTGCCGCCAGGCCGCGCGCAGGCCCTGGAAGCGGGGCCCGTACTCGGCGCCCAGTCCGGCCAGCCGGTCGTAGACGCCGTCCAGGTCGACCGGTTCGGCGCCGGGCGGCGGCCAGGCGGCCAGGTCGTGGCCGGGCCTGTCCCCGGCGGGGCGGAGCGTGCCGGTGGCGTGGGTGGTCCACGGGTCGCCGTCGGCCGCGGTGGCGTACACGCGGAAGGCGCGGGCGCCCGTCGCGTCGGGTTCGCCGACCGTGCACTGGAGGCGGACGGCGCCGTCCTCGGGCAGCGGCAGCGGTTCGGTGACGGTCAGCTCCTCCACCGTGCCGCAGCCGACGCGGGCGCCGGCGGCCAGGGCCATCTCGACGAAGGCGGTGCCCGGCAGCAGCGGCACCCCGCCGACGCTGTGGTCGGCGAGCCACGGGTGGTCGGCGAGGGAGAGCCGGCCGGTGTGCAGGGTGCCGTCGGCGCCGGCGAGTTCGACGGCGGTGCCGAGCAGCGGGTGGTCGGCCGCCGGGCGGGGCAGGCCGGTGTCGCCGGTCATCCAGTAGCGGCCGCGCTGGAAGGCGTAGGTGGGCAGGTCCGAGCCGTCCCGGTGGGGCAGCAGCGGCGCCCAGTCGACGGCGCTGCCGTGCACGTGCAGGGCGGCGAGCCCGGTGAGCAGGGCTTCGGTCTCCTCGCGGTCCTTGCGCAGCAGCGGTACGACGGCCGTCCCGTCGGGCAGGCACTCGCCGGCCGCGGCGGTCAGGGCGCTGCCCGGGCCGACCTCCGCGAAGTGCCGTGCGCCGGCCGCGTGCAGGGCGGTGACGGCGTCGGCGAAGCGGACGGCCTCACGGGCGTGCCGTACCCAGTACTCGGGTGTGGACAGCTCCTCGGGTGCGGCCGGGGCGCCGGTGAGGGTGGACACCAGCGGGATGCGCGGCGTGCCGTACGACAGGGACGCGGCGACCTCGCGGAACTCGGCGAGCATCGGCTCCATCAGCTCGGAGTGGAAGGCGTGGCTGACGGCCAGTTCCCGGGTGCGCTCGAAGCGGGCGGCCAGGGCGCGGGCGGGTCCGGCGGGTCCGGAGACGACGACGGACGTGGGCCCGTTGACGGCCGCGATCCCCACGCCGTCGCCGAGCAGCGGCGTGATCTCGTCCTCGGTGGCGCGTACGGCGATCATCGCGCCGCCCTCGGGCAGGGCCTGCATGAGGCGTCCCCGGGCGGCGACGAGGGTGCAGGCGTCCTCCAGGGTGAGCACGCCGGCGACGTGGGCGGCGGCGAACTCGCCGACGGAGTGCCCGGCGAGCAGGTCGGGCCGGACGCCGAACGACTCCAGCAGCCGGTACAGGGCGACTTCCACGGCGAACAGCGCGGGCTGGGTGTACTCGGTGCGCTCCAGCAGCTCGGCGGAGCCGAGGACGTCGGCGAGCGGCCGGTCCAGCAGCGGGTCGAGGTGTGCCCGGACCTCCTCGAAGGCGGCGGCGAAGGCGGGGAAGGCCGCCGCGAGGCGGGTGCCCATGCCCGGCAGCTGGGAGCCCTGACCGGAGAAGAGGAAGGCGAGCCGGCCGTCGGTGGCGGTGTCGAGGACGCCGGCGGGCGGGGTGCGGCCCTCGGCCAGGGCCCGGACGCCCGCCGTGAGTTCGTCGCGGGTGCGGCCGAGGACGGCGGCCCGGTGGCCGAGGCGGGTGCGGGCGTGGGCGAGCGCGCCGGCGAGGCGGTGCGGGTCGGCGTCCGGGGTGGCGGCCAGGTGCTCCAGCAGCCGTGCGGCCTGGGCGCGCAGGGCCTCGGGGGTGTGGCCGGACAGCAGCCACGGCACGATGCCGGCCGGCGGCGCCGGGGCCTCTTCGGCCGGTTCCGCGGCGGGCGGCGCGGCCTCGATGATCACGTGGGCGTTGGTGCCGGAGATGCCGAAGGAGGAGACGCCGGCGCGGCGCGGGCGGCCCGGGTCGGGCCAGGGGCGGTTCTCGGTCAGCAGGCGGACGTTGCTGCCCTCCCACTCCACGTGCCGGGAGGGCCGGTCGACGCCGAGGCTGGCCGGCAGGGTCTCGGCGCGCAGGGCCTCGATCATCTTGATGACACCGGCGACACCGGCGGCGGCCTGGGTGTGCCCCAGGTTGGACTTGACCGAGCCGAGCCACAGCGGGCGGTCCTCGGTGTGCTCGGCGCCGTAGGTGGCGATCAGCGCCTGGGCCTCGATGGGGTCGCCGAGGGTGGTGCCGGTGCCGTGCGCCTCGACCACGTCCACCTCGGCCGCCGGGACGCCGGCCGCCTGGAGGGCGCGGCGGATGACGCGCTGCTGGGCGGGGCCGTTGGGGGCGCTGATGCCGTTGGAGGCGCCGTCCTGGTTGACGGCGGTGCCGCGCAGCACGGCGAGGATCTTCCGGCCGTTGCGGCGGGCGTCGGAGAGCCGTTCCAGCAGCAGGACGCCGGCGCCCTCGCCGAAGCCGGTGCCGTCGGCGGCGTCCGCGAAGGGCTTGCAGCGGCCGTCCCGGGACAGGCCGCGGTGCCGGCTGAACTCCACGAAGGTGCCCGGGGTGGCCATCACGGTCACGCCCCCGGCCAGCGCCAGGGAGCAGTCGCCCTGCCGCAGTGCCTGCGCGGCCAGGTGCAGTGCCACCAGCGAGGAGGAGCAGGCCGTGTCGACGGACAGGGTCGGGCCCTCCAGGCCGAGGGTGTAGGCGACGCGGCCGGAGACCACGCTGCCGGAGCCGAAGCTGCCGAAGTAGTCGTGGTACATGACGCCCGCGAACACGCCGGTGTCGGAGCCGCGCAGGGTGGCGGGGTCGATGGAGGCCCGCTCCAGGGCCTCCCAGGAGGTCTCCAGCAGCAGCCGCTGCTGGGGGTCGGTGACCAGGGCCTCCTCGTCGTCCATGGCGAAGAACGCCGGGTCGAAGCCGGCGGCGTCGTACAGGAAGGCGCCGTGCCGGGTGTAGCTGGTGCCGGGCCGGTCCAGGGTCGGGTCGTAGAGGTTCTCGACGTCCCAGCCGCGGTCGGCCGGGAACTCGCCGACGGCGTCGCGGCCTTCGGCCACCAGCCGCCACAGGTCCTCCGGGGAGGCGATGCCGCCGGGGAAGCGGCAGGCCATGCCGACGACGGCGATCGGTTCGTCGGCGGCGACGTCCCGGGCGGTGGCGGGGGCGGTGGTCGCGGTGAGGGTGCCGGTGAGTTCGCCGAGCAGGTGGCGGGCGAGTTCGGCGGGGGTGGGGTGGTCAAACACGAGGGTGGCGGGCAGCCGCAGGCCGGTGGCCGCGGAGAGCCGGTTGCGCAGTTCGACGGCGGCCAGCGAGTCGAAGCCGAGTTCGCGGAAGGCCAGGGTGCGGCCGACGTCCTGGGCGGAGCGGTAGCCGAGGATGGTCGCGACGTGGCTCTGCACGAGTTCGGTGAGGAACGGTTCGCGCTCCGCCTCCAGCAGCCCGGCGAGCCGCTCCCGCAGGCCGTCGGCGCCGCCGGCGGCGCCCGGCCCGGTGGCCGCGCCGGCCCGCCGTACGGGCACCAGGGCGCGGAACAGCGGGGCCAGGCCCTCCCCCTGGGCGCGCAGGGAGGCCATGTCCAGCCTCACCGGCAGCACGGCGGGGTCGGCGCCGCGCAGGGCCGCGTCGAAGAGGGCGACGCCCTCCTCGGTCTCCAGCGGGGCGACGCCGCCCCGGGCGATGCGGGTGAGGTCCGTCTCGTCGAGGGTGCCGGTCATGCCGCCGGCCTGCGCCCACAGGCCCCAGGCGAGGGAGTGCGCGGGCAGTCCGAGGGTACGGCGGTGCACGGCGAGGGCGTCGAGGTAGGCGTTGGCGGCGGCGTAGTTCGCCTGGCCGGGCGAGCCCAGCGTGGCGGCGGACGAGGAGAACAGCACGAACGCCGCGAGGTCCAGGCCGGCGGTGAGTTCGTGCAGGTTCCAGGCGGCGTCGGCCTTGGGCCGGAACACCTTCTCGATCCGCTCCGGCGTGAGGGAGGTGAGCACGCCGTCGGCGAGGACGCCGGCCGCGTGGACCACGGCGGTCAGCGGCCGGGCGGCCGGTACGGCGTCCAGCACGGCGGCGAGCGCGGCCCGGTCGGCGACGTCGCACGCGGCACTGGTCACCTCGGCGCCCAGCGCGGTGAGTTCGGCGACCAGGTCGTCCGGGGCACCGCCACGGCTCACCAGCAGCAGGTGCCGCACGCCCCGTTCGGCGACCAGGTGCCGGGCGAGGATACGCCCGAGGGCACCGGTGGCCCCGGTGAGCAGCACGGTGCCGCCGCCGAGGCCGGGGATCTCCCCCGCGCCGGGGACCGGGTCGGCTCCGTCGGCCGTGGCCTGCCCGCCGGTGTCGGCGTCGGTGTCGGCGTCGGTGACGCGGGCCAGCCGGGGAACCTGCCAGGTGCCGTCGCGGTAGGCCAGGTGCGGTTCGCCGGTGGCGACGGCCTCGGCGAGGAGTCCGGCGTCCGGCTCCTGACCCGCCTCCGCCTCGACGAGCACGATCCGGCCGGGGTTCTCCGACTGGGCGGAGCGCACCAGGCCGCCGGCCGCGGCTCCCGCCGGGTCGGTGCCGGTGATCACGACGAGGGTGGTGTCGGCGGCGGCGAGCGCGGTGCGCAGATGGTCGAGGACCGTGTCGACGGCCGCCCGTGCCTCGGCGGCGCTGGTGCCGGCCGGGGCGCGCACCACTTCCGGTGCCGTGCCGGCGGGCGCGGCCGGCGGGGCCGGCACCCAGGTGACCCGGTACAGCGCGCCCGCGCGGGCCGAACGCGCCGCGGCGTGCAGGGCCTCGGTCCGCAGGGGCCGCAGGGTGAGCGCGTCGACCGTGGCGACCGGGGCGCCGGTGGGGTCGGCGAGCGTGAGGGAGACGGTGCCCTCGCCGGCGGGCCGGACGTGGACGCGCAGCGCGGTCGCGCCGGTGGCGTACAGCCGTACCCCGGACCAGGCGAACGGCAGCAGGGCCTCGTCGCCGGCGGCGTCGGTGAGGCCGACGGTGTGCAGGGTGGCGTCCGACAGGGCGGGGTGCAGGGCGAAGCCGTCGGGGGCCGCGTCGGTGGCGACCTCGGCGTACAGGCCGTCCGCGGTGCGCCAGGCGGCGCGCAGGCCCTGGAAGAGGGGGCCGTAGCCGAGGCCGAGGGCGGCGAGTTCGTCGTACAGGCCGTCGAGCGGGACCGGTTCGGCGCCCCGCGGGGGCCAGGCGGCGAGCGGGGCGGGGCCGGCGGGCAGGGTGCCGGTGGGGGCGAGCAGGCCGTCGGCGTGCCGGGTCCAGGGCAGGTCCTCGTCGGGGTCCTCCGGCCGCGACCAGATGGTGACCGGGCGGGTCTCCCCCTCGGGCGCTCCGACGGTGACCTGGAGCTGGACGGCGCCGTGGTCGGGCAGGACCAGCGGTGCGTGCAGGGTGAGTTCGGCGATGTCGCCGCAGCCGACCTGGTCGCCGGCGCGCAGCGCGAGCTCCAGGTGACCGGTGCCCGGGAAGAGCAGCCGGCCGCCGACCCGGTGGTCCTCCAGCCAGGGCTGGGTGCCCGGGGAGAGCCGCCCGGTGAGGACGACGCCCTCGCTGTCGGCGCGCACCATCGCGGCGCCGAGCAGGGCGTGGTCGGTGGGGGCGAGGCCGGCGGAGGTGACGTCGGCGCCGCTCGCGGTGGAGTCCAGCCAGTACCACTCGCGCTGGAAGGCGTAGCCGGGCAGCGGGACGCGGCGCGGCCGGCGGCCCTCGGCGACGGCGGTCCAGTCGACGCCGGCGCCGTGGGTGAACGCCTCGCCCAGGGCGGTCAGCAGCCGGGCCCGGCCGCCTTCGTCGCGGCGCAGGGAGCCCACGGCGGCCACGGCGTCGTCGGTCTCCTGGATGCCGACGGTGAGCACCGGGTGCGGGCTGGACTCGATGAACAGGTGGTGCCCGTCGGCGACGGCGGCGCGCACGGCCTGTTCGAACAGCACGGTGCCGCGCAGGTTGGTGTACCAGTACCCGGCGCCGAGTTCGGTGGTGTCGAGCGGGCCGCCGGTGACCGTCGAGTAGAACGGCACCTGGGCGGCGCGCGGCTCGATGCCGTCGAGGACCTCGGCGAGGCGCTCGCGCAGGGTCTCCACGTGGGCGCTGTGGGAGGCGTAGTCCACGGGAAGGCGCTTGGCGCGGACCTTCTCCTGCCTGAGCCGCGCGAGCAGTTCGTCGAGGGCGTCGGCGTCGCCGGACACCACCGTGGAGGCGGTGCCGTTGACGGCGGCGACGGACAGCCGGCCGTCCCAGGCGGCGAGCCGGGCGCGGACGGCGTCGGCGCCCTCGCCGACGGACATCATGCCGCCCGAGCCGGACAGCAGTTCGGCGATGGCCCGGGACCGCAGGGCGACGACGCGGGCGCCGTCCTCCAGGGACAGCGCGCCGACCGCGCAGGCGGCGGCGATCTCGCCCTGGGAGTGGCCGATGACGGCGGCGGGCGTGACGCCGTACGCGCTCCAGGTGTGGGCGAGGGACACCATCACGGCCCACAGCAGCGGCTGGACGACGTCCACGCGGTCCAGGCCGCCGCGCAGTTCGGTGGCGAAGTCCCAGTCGGTGTACGGCGCGAGCGCGGCGGCGCACTCGGCCATGCGGGCGGCGAACACCGGTGATTCCTCGAGGAGTTCGGTGGCCATGCCGGACCACTGGGAGCCCTGGCCGGGGAAGACGAACACGGGCCGGGCGCGGCCGGGCGCGGTGCCCTCGGCGAGGGTGCGGGCGGTGCCGCCGTCGGCCAGCGCGGCGAGGGCGCCGCGCAGTTCGGCCGTGTCGGTCCCGGTGATCGAGGCCCGGTAGGGGAAGCGGGCGCGGGTGGTGGCGAGGGTCCAGCCGATGTCGGACGGGTCGAGCCCGGGGTGGGTGTCGAGGTGGCCGAGGAGCGCGGCGGCCTGGCCGGCGAGCGCGGCGGGCGTCTTGGCGGTGAGCAGCCACGGCACGGCGAGGCCCCGCGGTGCGGTGCGCTCCGGCTCGGCGGGGCCGGGCGGCGCCTGTTCGAGGATGACGTGGGCGTTGGTGCCGCTGATCCCGAAGGAGGACACGCCGGCCCGGCGCGGCCGCTCGTGCCGCGGCCAGTCCCGCTGCTCGGTCAGCAGCCGCACCTGTCCGGCGTCCCAGTCGACCTTCGTGGACGGCTGGTCCACGTGCAGGGTCCTGGGCAGGACGCCGTTGCGCATCGCCATGACCATCTTGATGACACCCGCGACACCGGCGGCGGCCTGGGTGTGCCCGATGTTGGACTTGACCGAGCCCAGCCACAGCGGGCTGCCGGCGGGCCGGTCCTGGCCGTAGGTGGCCAGCAGCGCCTGCGCCTCGATCGGGTCGCCCAGCGTCGTCCCCGTGCCGTGCGCCTCCACCACGTCGACGTCGGCGGTGGTGAGGCGGGCGTTCTCCAGGGCCTCGAGGATGACGCGTTCCTGGGAGGGGCCGTTGGGGGCGGTCAGGCCGTTGGAGGCGCCGTCCTGGTTGACGGCGGTGCCGCGGACGACGGCGAGCACCTCGTGGCCGTTGCGGCGGGCGTCGGAGAGGCGTTCCACGACGAGGACGCCGACGCCCTCGCCCCACACGGTCCCGGCCGCCGCGTCGGCGAAGGCGCGGGTGCGGGCGTCGGGGGCGAGCGCGCCCTGCCGGCTGAACTCGATGAAGGTTTCGGGGGTGGCCATGACGGCGACGCCGCCGACCAGGGCGAGGCCGGACTCGCCCTGCCGGAGCGACTGGGCGGCCAGGTGCAGTGCCACCAGCGAGGAGGAGCAGGCGGTGTCGACGGACAGCGACGGGCCCTCCAGGCCGAGGGTGTAGGCGACACGGCCGGAGATGATGCTGCCGGAGCCGAAGCTGCCGAAGTAGTCGTGGTACTGGACACCGGCGAACACGCCGGTGCGGCTGCCCTTGAGACTGTGCGGGTCGATGCCCGCGCTCTCCAGCGCCTCCCAGGACGCCTCCAGCAGCAGCCGCTGCTGCGGGTCCATGACGAGGGCTTCCTTGGGGCTGATGCCGAAGAACGCGGCGTCGAACGCGCCCGCGTCGTGCAGGAAGCCGCCCTCGCCGACGTAGGAGGTGTCCGGGCGCCGCCGGGTGGGGTCGACGACGCGGTCCACGTCCCAGCCCCGGTTGGCGGGGAACGCGCTGATGGCGTCGGTGCCGTCGGCGACCAGCCGCCACAGCTCCTCCGGGGTGCGCACGTCGCCCGGGTAGCGGCACGCCATTCCGACGATCGCCAGCGGCTCGTCCGCGCGCGCCTTGCCGGTACGGCGGCCGCGGCGGGCCCCGGTCCGGGCGCCGCCGTCGACCAGGGTGCCGAGGTGGGCGGCGAGCGCTTCGGGCGAGGGGTGGTCGAAGACGAGGGTGGCGGCGAGCCGCCGGCCCAGCTCGGCGGAGAGGGAGTTGCGCAGTTCGATCGCGGCGAGCGAGTCGAAGCCGAGGTCCTTGAAGGCCCGGTCGGTCTCCACGCTCTGCGGGTTCGCGTGGCCGAGCACGGCGGCGACATGGGTGCGGACCGTGTGCAGCAGCGCCTCGGCGCGCTCCTCGTCCCCGAGGCCGGCCAGGCGCTCGGCGAAGCCGGCGCCGGCGCCTTCGGCGACGGCCTCCCGGCGCACCGGGCGGCCCGCCAGCGCGCGCAGGACGGGGGCGAGGCCGCTGCCCTGGGCACGCAGCGCCGGCAGGCTGAGCCGCACCGGTGCCAGGGCGGCACGGCCGGCGCGCAGCGACCGGTCGAACAGGGCGGTGCCCTCCTCGGCCGACAGGGCGGTCATGCCGCCGCGCGCCATCCGGGCGCGGTCCGCCTCGTCCAGGGAGCTGGTCATGCCGCCCGTCGGGGCCCACGGCCCCCACGCCAGGGACAGCGCGGGCAGGCCCTGGGCGTGGCGGTGCGCGGCGAGGGCGTCCAGGAGGGCGTTGGCGGCGGCGTAGTTGCCCTGGCCGGGTGCGCCGACGGTGCCGGCGACGGACGAGAACAGCACGAACGCCGCGAGGCCGCCGGTGAGTTCGTGGAGGTGGAGGGCGCCGAGCGCCTTGGGTGCGAGGACGGTGTCGATCCGCTCGGGGGTGAGCGAGGAGACGACACCGTCGTCCAGGACGCCGGCGGCGTGGACGACCGCGGTGAGCGGGTGCTCGGCCGGGATGCCGGCGAGGACGGCGGCGAGGGCGTCGCGGTCGGCGACGTCGCAGGCGTGGGCGGTCGCGGTGGCGCCGAGGGCGGCGAGTTCGGCGATCAGGTCGTCGGCGCGGCCCGACCGGCTGAGCAGGGCGAGGTGCCGGACGCCGTGGGCGGTGACCAGGTGGCGGGCGATCACCGGGCCGAGGCCGCCGGTGGCGCCGGTGAGCAGGACGGTGCCCTCGGGGCCGAGGTCCGGCCCGGCCGCCTCCGGGGGTGCTTCGGCGCGCACCAGCCGGGCGGCGTGGGCGGTGCCGGCCCGCACGGCGACCTGCGGTTCGCCGGAGGCGAGGACGGCGGGCAGGACGGCGTCGGCGTCCGCGCCGGCTTCGAGGTCGAGCAGGACGAACCGGTCGGGGTTCTCCGACTGCGCGGACCGCACCAGGCCCCAGACGGCCGCGCCGGCCAGGTCGGGCACGTCCTCCTGCGCGACGCCGACCGCGCCGCGGGTGACGACGGCCAGCGGGCGGGGGTCGTCGTCCTGGAGGGCGGCGAGCGCGGTGTGCAGCGCCTGGCGGACGGCGGCGGCGTCGGTGCCGGGTGTGCTGTGCAGCACCCGGTGGGCGGTGTCGGGGGCGTCGGCGTCCAGGGGCAGCGGCTGCCAGTCGAGGGTGAACAGGGCGTCGGCGGTCGTGTCGCGGGCGGCGCGCAGGTTCGTGAGCGGGCGTGAGGCGAGCGAGGTGACCGTGGCGACGGGGGCGCCGGTGGCGTCGGCCAGGTCGACGGCGAAGGCGTGGTTCCCGGTGGGTACCAGCCGGGCCCGCAGCACGGAGGCGCCGACGGCGTGCAGGGTGACGCCGGCGAACAGGAACGGCAGCCGGGCGGTGTCGTCGGCGGATCCGTCGCCGAGCAGGGCCAGGGCGTGCAGGGCGGCGTCGAAGGCGGCCGGGTGCAGGCCGAAGCGGGGCGCGTCGGCGGCGGGCCGCTCGGGCAGCCGTACCTCGGCGTACAGTTCCTCGCCGCGCCGCCAGGCGGCGGTCAGCGCCTGGAAGGCGGGCCCGTACGCCAGTCCGGCGGCGGCGTGCCGCTCGTACAGCCCGTCGGTGTCGAGGGGTTCGGCGTCCTCGGGGGGCCACACGTCCAGGCGGCTGCCGGGGGTGCCGGTGTCCGCGGTGAGGAGGCCGGAGGCGTGCAGGGTCCACGGCTCGTCGGCGGGCAGGCTCTCGGCGCGGGCGTAGACCTGGACCGTGCGGGCGCCGGACGGGTCGGGCGCCCCGACGGCGACCTGGACGCGCACGCCGTCGTCCGGGGGCAGCACCAGCGGTACTTCGAGGGCGAGTTCCTCCAGGCGTCCGCAGCCGACCTGGTCGCCGGCGCGGACGGCGAGTTCGACCATGGCGGTGCCGGGGACGACGACGGAGCCGCCGACGACGTGGTCGGCGAGCCAGGCGTGGGTGCGCACCGACAGCCGGCCGGTGAGCACGGCGCCGTCGGAGCCGGCGAGCACGGTGGCCGCGCCGAGCAGCGGGTGGTCGGCGGGGTCCAGGCCGGCGGAGCCGACGTCGCCGACCGGTGCGGCGGTCTCGGGCCAGAACCGCTCGCGCTGGAAGGCGGTGGTGGGCAGGTCGACGGTGCGGGCGCCGGTGAACAGCGCGGTCCAGTCCACGGCGGCGCCGCCGGTGTACAGCTGGGCCACGGCGGTGAGCAGGGTCTCGGTCTCGTCGCGTTCGCGGCGGGTGGCGGCGGCGAGCACGGCGTCGGTGCCGGTGCCCGGGCCGGTGTCGTCGTTGGCCAGGCACTCGCGGGCCATGGCCGTCAGCACGGCGTCGGGGCCGAGTTCGAGGAAGCGGGTGACGCCCTCGGCGGCGAGGGCGCGTATCCCGTCGTGGAAGCGCACCGCCTCGCGCACGTGCCGCACCCAGTAGTCGGGGCCGGCGATGTCCTGGGTGGCGAGGGCGCCGGTGACGTTGGAGACGACCGGGACGGTGGCGCGGTGGTAGGTCAGGGACTCGGCGACCGCCCGGAACCCGTCCAGCATCGGTTCCATGAGCGGCGAGTGGAAGGCGTGCGAGACCGTCAGGCGGCGGCTCTTGGCGAAGTGGGCGGCCACCGCCTCCGCCTCGGGGGCGTCCCCGGAGATCACGACGGACTCGGGGCCGTTGACGGCGGCGATGCCGACCCGCTCGGTGAGCAGCGGGCGGACCTCCTCCTCGGTGGCGCGTACGGCGATCATCGCGCCGCCCTCGGGCAGCGCCTGCATGAGCCGGCCGCGCGCGGCCACCAGTGTGGCCGCGTCCTTCAGGTCCAGCACGCCGGCGACGTGCGCGGCGGCGATCTCGCCGATGGAGTGCCCGGCCAGGTAGTCGGGCGTGAGCCCCCAGGACTCCACCAGCCGGTACAGCGCGACCTCGAAGGCGAACAGCGCCGTCTGGGTGCGGGCGGTGCGGTGGAGCGGTTCGGGGTCGTCGCCGAGGACGAGGTCGCGCAGGTCGTCGTCGCCGAAGAGCGCGCAGATCTCGTCGAAGGCGCGGGCGAAGACGGGGAAGTGCGCGTGCAGTTGCCGGCCCATGCCGGCGCGCTGGGCGCCCTGTCCGGTGAACAGGAAGGCGGTCTGTCCCTTGCGGACCCGGCCCGAGGCGGCGCCCCGGCCGCCGTCGGCGACCTGGGTCAGGCCGGCCAGGAGCGCGTCCCGGCCGGCGCCGAGGACGACGGTCCGGTAGGGGTGGGCGGTGCGGGTGGCGGCCAGGGAGTGCGCCACGTCCACCGGGTCCAGCTCGCCGGTTGCGGCCGCCAGGCGGGCGGCCTGCTCGCGCAGGGCCTGCTCGGTGCGGCCGGAGACCACCCACGGCACCAGCGGCGGTGCCGTGCGCGGCCCGGTCCCGGCCGGTTCCCCGGCGGGGGCTTCCTCCAGGATGGTGTGCGCGTTGGTGCCGCTGGCGCCGAAGGAGGAGACGGCGGCGCGGCGCGGGCGGCCGGGGTCGGGCCAGGGCCGGTTCTCCGTCAGCAGCCGTACCCGGCCCTGGTCCCAGTCGACCTTGGTGGAGGGCTCGTCGGCGTGCAGCGTCTTCGGCAGGACGCGGTGCCGCATCGCCATGACGGCCTTGATGATGCCGGCGACACCGGCCGCGGCCTGGGTGTGCCCGATGTTGGACTTCACCGACCCGAGCCACAGCGGGCTGTCGGCGGGCCGGTCCTGGCCGTAGGTGGCGAGCAGTGCCTGGGCCTCGATCGGGTCGCCGAGGGTGGTGCCGGTGCCGTGTGCCTCCAGCAGGTCCACGTCGGCGGCGGTGAGCTGTGCCCCGGCGAGCGCGGCGCGGATGACGCGCTGCTGGGACGGCCCGTTGGGGGCGGTCAGGCCGTTGGAGGCGCCGTCCTGGTTGACGGCGGAGCCGCGGACGACGGCCAGCACCTCGTGGCCGTTGCGGCGGGCGTCGCTGAGCCGTTCCAGCACCAGCATGCCGGCGCCCTCGCTCCAGCCGGTGCCGTCCGCCGCGTCCGCGAAGGACTTGCAGCGGCCGTCGGGGGCGAGGCCGCGCTGCCGGCTGAAGGCGATGAAGTTGCCCGGTGTGGCCATCACGGTGGCGCCGCCCGCGAGGGCGAGGGTGCACTCCTTGTTGCGCAGCGCCTGCACGGCCAGGTGCACGGCGACGAGCGCCGAGGAGCAGGCGGTGTCGATGGTGACGGCCGGGCCCTCCAGGCCCAGGGTGTAGGAGATGCGGCCGGAGATCACGGCGGCCAGCACGCCGGTGCCGAGCGCGGCCTCGCTGTCCTCCGGCATCCGCGCCAGCAGGTCCTTGTAGTCCTGGCCGTTGGTGCCGGCGAACACCCCGATCCGGGCGCCGTGCGCCGAGTCGGGAGCGATGCGGGCACGTTCCAGGGCCTCCCACGACACCTCCAGCAGCAGCCGCTGCTGGGGGTCCATCGCGACCGCCTCACGGGGGCTGATGCCGAAGAAGTCCGGCTCGAACCCGGCCGCGTCGGACAGGAACCCACCGCGGGTGACGTAGCTCTTGCCGGTGGCGTCCGGGTCGGGGTCGTACAGCGCGTCGATGTCCCAGCCCCGGTCGTCGGGGAAGTCGCCGATGGCGTCGGTGCCGTCGTGGACGAGCCGCCAGAACTCCTCCGGGGTGGTCACGCCGCCGGGGAAGCGGCAGCTCATCCCGACGATCGCGATGGGTTCCCGGTCCTGGGTCTCCACCTCGCGCAGCCGCTGCCGGGTCTGGGCCAGGTCGGCGGAGACCCGCTTGAGGTAGGAGAGCAGCTTTTCGTCGTTGGTCATCGGGTGTCGCCACTCCTGTGCGAAGAGGTGGACTGCGGTGGGGCCGGGGTGTCGTGGGAGGGTGGGGTCACGCCGAGCCGAGTTCGTTGTCGATGAAGGCGAAGACGTCGTCGGCGGAGGCCTCCTCCAGCCGTCCGGCGAGGGCGGCGGCGTCCTGGCCGAGGGTCTTGTTCAGGTCGCCCAGCAGCGTCTGGAGGCGGGCGGTGATCCGTCCCTGCTCGATGTCCTCGGCGGTGAGGTCGCCGAGCCGGGCCGCGACCCGTTCGAGGTCGGCGAGGACGGAGTCCACGGAGGTGTCGGCGCCCGCGAGTTCGGTGCCCAGGTACTTGGCGAGGGCGGCGGGGGTGGCGTAGTCGAAGATGAGCGTGGCCGGCAGCGGCACCCCGGCGGCACCGCTGATCCGGTTGCGCAGGTCGACGGAGGTGAGCGAGTCGAAGCCGAGGTCGCGGAAGGCGGTGGTGGGCTCGACGGCGTCGGCGCCGCCGTAGCCGAGGACCGCGGCGGCCTGGCCGCACACCAGCTCCTGGAGCGCGCGTTCGCGTTCGCCGCCGGTGAGGCCGGCGAGCTTCTCGGCGAAGCCGTCGGCCGCGCCCGGCTCTGCGGGCCCGGCCGTGCCGCGCCGCGCCTCGGGCAGCGCGGACAGCAGGGCGCTGGGCCGGGTCGCGGTGAACGCGGGCGCGAACGCGGACCAGTCGACGTCGGCGACGGTGACGGTGGTGTCGCCGCCGTCCAGGGCGCGGCGCAGCGCGGTCAGCGCGCGGCCGGGGTCGAGGAGGGACATGCCCATGGCGCGGGCGGCGGAGCGGACGGTGCCGTGGGCGGCCATGCCGTCGCCGCCCCAGGGTCCCCAGGCGATCGAGGTGGCGGGCAGCCCGGCGGCGCGCCGGTGCTCGGCGAGGGCGTCGAGGAAGGCGTTGGCGGCGGCGTAGTTGGCCTGTCCGGCGCCGCCGACGGTGGCGGTCAGCGAGGAGAACAGCACGAACGCCGACAGGTCCCGGTCCGCAGTGAGTTCGTGCAGGTGGCGGGCGGCGTCGGCCTTGGGGGCGAGGACGCCGGCGAACCGGTCCGGGGTGAGCGCGTCCAGGACGCCGTCGTCGAGGACGCCGGCCAGGTGCACGACGGCGGTGAGGGGGTGCTGTTCCGGTACGGAGTCCAGCAGTGCGGCCAGTGCCGTGCGGTCGGCGACGTCGCAGGCGGTGAGGGTCACCCGGGTGCCGGCGTCGGTGAGTTCGCGGACGAGGTCGGCGGCGCCGGGTGCGTCGGGGCCGCGGCGGGAGGTCAGCAGCAGGTGGTCGGCGCCCTCGGCGGCGAGCCACCGGGCGACGGCCGCGCCGACGGCGCCGGTGGCCCCGGTGACCAGCACCGTGCCGGACGGCTTCCAGGGGGCGCCCGCGCGGGCCGGGGCGTGCTCCAGCCGGCGGCCGTAGGCGCCGGACTCGCGGACGACGACCTGGTCCTCGCCGCCGGCGTCGGCGAGCAGCGCGGCCAGCCGGGCAGCGGTCCGCGGGCCCGTCTCGGCGGGCAGGTCGACGAGTCCGCCCCAGCGGTCGGGGTGTTCCAGGGCGGCGACCCGGCCGAGGCCCCACACCGGGGCCTGGGCGAAGCCGCTGACGGTGGCGGCCGTGCCGTGGGCGACGGCGTCGCGGGTGGCGCACCACAGCGGGGCGGTGATCCCGGCGTCGCCGAGGGCCTGCACCAGGGTGGCGGTCGCGGTGAGCGGGCCGGCCGGTGCCAGCAGGGACAGCACGCCGTCGACGCCGCCCCGGCCGGCGAGCAGCGCGGCCAGCTCCGCCCGGCCGGCCGCCCGGGGTGCGGTGAGGGTGTCGACGCGCAGCCCCTGGTCGGCGAGCCCGGTCAGGACGGCCGTGGTCCACGGGTCGTCGGCCTCCGGCACGACGGCCAGCCAGTGGCCGCCGAGCGCGGGGGTCGCGGAGGGGGCCAGCGGCTCCCAGCCGACCCGGTAACGCCAGCCGTCGGCGGCGGCGTTGGCCTGCCGCTGCTCGTGCCAGGCGGCGAGGGCCGGTACGACGGCGGCGACGGAGGGTTCGTCGGTGACGCCGAGCGTGGCGGCGACGGCGCTGACGTCCTGGTCCCGGACCAGCTCCCAGAACGGGTCGGCGGCGTCCGTGGCCGCGCGGCCCGCCGCGGCGCGCTCGGCCTGGAGGATGGGGGCGTCCTCCCAGTGCCGGTCACGGCGGAACGGATAGGTGGGCAGGTCGACCTTGCGCCCCCCGGCGAACACGGTCCGCCAGTCGGGGCCGGTGCCGGTCAGGTGCAGCCGGCACAGGGCGTCGACGAGGGCGGCGTCCTCGGCGCGGTCGCGGCGCTGCGTGGCGATGACGTGCGGTACGACGTCCTGCGCCATGGTGGAGAGCACGGCGTCGGGGCCGACCTCCAGGAAGCGGGTGGCGCCCTCGGCGGCCAGCGCGGTGACGCCGTCGTGGAAGCGGACGGCCTCGCGGACGTGCCGCACCCAGTAGTCGGGCGAGGTCAGCTCGTCGGCCAGGCGGCCGGTGACGTTGGAGACGACCGGCAGGCGGGGCTCGTGGAAGGTGAGGCCCGCCAGCACCTCGCGGAACGCGTCGAGCATGGGGTCCATGCGCTGGGAGTGGAAGGCGTGCGACACCGTCAGCCGCTTGGTCTTGTCGAAGCGGGCGGCCACGGCGGCCACGGCCTCCTCGTCACCCGAGACGACCACCGCGCGCGGGCCGTTGACGGCCGCGATGTCGACGCCGTCGGTGAGCAGCGGCGTGACCTCGGCCTCGGCGGCCAGCAGGGACACCATCGCGCCGCCGGCCGGGAGTTCCTGCATCAGCCGGCCCCGGGCGGCGACCAGGGCGACCGCGTCGGGCAGGTCCAGGACGCCGGCGACGTGCGCGGCGACGACCTCGCCGATGGAGTGCCCGGCGAGCAGGTCTGGGCGGACGCCCCAGTGCTCCAGCAGCCGGTACAGGGCGGTCTCGAAGGCGAACAGCGCGGCCTGTGTGTAGACGGTCTGGTGCAGCGGGGCGGGGTCGGTGTCCTCGTCGGACATCACCTCGCGCAGCGGCCGGTCCAGGTGGGCGTCGAAGGCGGCGCAGATCTCGTCGAACGCGGCGGCGAACACCGGGAACGCGGCGTGCAGGGTGCGGCCCATGCCGGGCCGCTGGGAGCCCTGCCCGGAGAACAGCACGCCGAGCCGGCCGGGTTCGGGGGCCACGACGGGGGCCTGGCTGCCGTCGGCGACGGCGCGCAGACCGGCCAGCAGCTCGTCCCGGTCGCGGCCGGTGACGGCGGCCCGGTGGGTGAACACGGTGCGCGTGGTGGCCAGCGAGTACCCGACGTCGTACGGTTCGAGGTCACCGGCGACGGCGAGCAGCCGTTCCGCCTGCCGCTGCACGGCGTCGGCGCCCTTGCCGGACAGCACCCACGGCACGACGGGCAGCGTGGCCCGTTCCTCCGGCGTCCCGTCCGTCGCGGCGGGCGGCGCCTCCTCCAGGATGGTGTGGGCGTTGGTGCCGGAGATGCCGAAGGAGGAGACACCGGCGCGGCGCGGGCGGCCGTCGGGGGTCTCCCAGGGGCGGGGCTCGGTGAGCAGGCGGACGTCGCCCGCGCTCCAGTCGACGGCGGTGGACGGCTTCTCCACGTGCAGGGTGCGGGGCAGGGTGCCGTGGCGCATCGCCATGACCATCTTGATGACGGCGCCGACGCCGGCGGCGGCCTGCGGGTGGCCCATGTTGGACTTGATGGAGCCGAGCCAGAGCGGCCGGCCCTCCGGCCGGTCCTGCCCGTAGGCGGCGATGACGGCCTGCGCCTCGATGGGGTCGCCGAGCGTGGTGCCGGTGCCGTGCGCCTCGACCGCGTCGATGTGGTGCGGGGCGAGCTGGGCGTCGGCGAGGGCCTGCCGGATGACGCGGATCTGGGCCGGGCCGCTGGGCGCGGTCAGTCCGTTGGAGGCGCCGTCCTGGTTGACGGCGGAGCCGCGGACGACGGCCAGCACCTGGTGGCCGTTGCGCAGGGCGTCCGACAGGCGCTCCACGAGCAGCATGCCGGCGCCCTCGGCCCAGGCGGCACCGGCCGCGTCCTCGGAGAAGGAGTGGCAGCGGCCGTCGGGGGACAGCGCGCGGCGCTCGCTGAACTCGATGAACATCTCGGGGCTGGCCATGACGGCGGCGCCGCCGGCCAGCGCCAGGGAGCACTCCCCCTTGCGCAGCGACTGGATCGCCGAGTGCAGCGCGACCAGGGAGGAGGAGCAGGCGGTGTCCATGGTGACCGCGGGCCCCTCCAGGCCGAGGGTGTAGGCGATGCGGCCGGAGACGATGCTGCCCGAGATGGTGCCGCCGATGTAGTCGTGGTGCATCAGGCCGACGAAGACGCCGGTCGGGGTGCCCTTCACCGTGGTGGGGTCGATACCGGCCCGCTCGAAGGCCTCCCAGGTGACCTCCAGCAGCAGCCGCTGCTGCGGGTCGGTGCCGGGGGCGTCCTTGGGGCTGATGCCGAAGAAGGCCGGGTCGCACTCGGCTGCGTCGTGCAGGAAGCCGCCGTGGCGGACGTAGGTCTTGCCGGGGGCGCCGGGCTCGGGGTCGTAGATCGCCTCGACGTCCCAGCCGCGGTCGGCCGGGAACTCGGTGACGACGTCGACGCCCTCGTCGACGACGCGCCACAGGTCCTCGGGGGTGCGCACGCCGCCGGGGTAGCGGCAGCCCATGCCGATGATGGCGACGGGCTCGTGGTCCTGCTCCTCCAGCTCCCGTACGCGGCGGCGGCTGCGCTCCAGCTCGGTCGTGGCCCGCTTGAGGTAGTCACGGAGCTTGCCGGCCGTGGCCGAGTCTTCCATCACAGGGCTCCCAGTTCGTTGTCGATCCTGGCGAAGAGTTCTTCGTCGCTGGCGTCGCGGACGTCGGGGACGTCGGCCGGCGACCCGGGGTCGGTGGGGCGCGCGTGGCTGTCCTGCCAGCCGCGCAGCAGCGCTTCGAGGCGCGCGGTGACGCGGGCGTGGCTGCCGTCCTGGTCGGGCAGGGCGTGCAGGGCGGCTTCGAGCCGGTCCAGCTCGGCCAGTGCGGAGCGCGCCTGGTCGGCCGGTCCGGGCACGAGCGCGGTCTTGAGGTGGGCGGCGAGGGCGTGGGGGGTGGGCTGGTCGAACACCAGCGTCGCCGGGAGGGTGAGGCCGGTGGCGCCGGCGAGGAGGTTGCGCAGTTCGACGGCGGCGAGCGAGTCGAAGCCCATCTCCTGGAAGGCGCGCCCCGGGTCGACCGACTCCGGCGAGGGGTGCCCGAGGACGCCGGCGACGTGCGTGCGGACCAGCTCCAGCAGGGCGCGGTCCCGGTCGGCGTCGGGCAGCGGTGCGAGCCGCTCGCGCCAGGAGCCGGCGGGGGCGCCCGCGGCGGGTTCGGTGCCGCGCCGCCGGGCCGGCCGGACCAGGCCGCGCAGCAGGGCGGGTACGCCGTCCGGCCGGGCGCGCACCGCGGCGGCGTCCAGGCGTACGGGCACCTGGACCGCGTCCTCGGCGCCGAGGCCGGCGTCGAAGGTGCGCAGTCCCTGGGCCGGGGTGAGCGGCGGCAGGCCGAGCCGGCGCAGCCGTTCCAGGTCGGCGGCGTCGATGCCGGCGCTCATGCCGCCGGAGCCGGACCACAGTCCGTAGGCGAGGGAGACGGCGGGCAGGCCGAGCGAACGGCGGTGGGCGGCGAGGCCGTCGAGGAAGGTGTTGGCGGCGGCGTAGTTGGCCTGGCCGCCGCCGACCAGCAGACCGGCGGTGGAGGACAGCAGGACGAAGGCCGACAGGCCGCTGTCGCGGGTCAGTTCGTGCAGGTTCCAGGCGGCGTCCACCTTGGGCCGCAGCACCCGGTCGACCTTGTCCGCGTCCAGGGCGGCCAGCACGCCGTTGTCGACGACACCGGCGGCGTGCACCACCGCCCGCACCTCGTGCGCGGCGAGCAGCGCGGCCAGGTCGTCCCGGTCGGCGGCGTCGCACCGGGCGAGGGTCACCTCGGCGCCCAACTGCGCCAGCTCGTCGCCGAGTTCGGCGGCGCCAGGGGCGTCCGCGCCGCGCCGGCCGGCCAGCAGCAGGTGCCGTACGCCGTGCTCGGTGACCAGGTGGCGGGCGATCAGCGCGCCGAGGCCACCGGTGCCGCCGGTGATCAGGACGGTGCCGTCCGGATCCCACACGGGCGGTTCGCCGGCCTTGGCGCGGGCCAGCCGGGGCACCCGCACCTCGCCGTCCCGCACCGCGACCTCCGGTTCACCGGCGGCGAGCGCGGCGGCGAGGGCGGGGCCCGGGGCCGCGCTGCCGTCGCTGTCGACCAGCAGGAACCGGCCGGGGTTCTCGGCCTGCGCGGCGCGTACGAGTCCGTAGAGCGGGGCGTGGGCGAGGTCGCCGGTCCGCAGCAGCACGGCGAGCCGGCTGCCGGCGCAGCGGTCGTCGGCGAG
Source organism: Streptomyces sp. NPDC047841 (assembly GCF_040704085.1). Lineage (NCBI taxonomy): Bacteria > Bacillati > Actinomycetota > Actinomycetes > Kitasatosporales > Streptomycetaceae > Streptomyces > Streptomyces sp. NPDC047841. The sequence goes on along the minus strand of NZ_JBEYRP010000019.1, from coordinate 121,155 downwards.
CCAGGCGCGGAGGATGTCCAGGGTGGCGTGCACGCGGTCGCGGACGAGAGCGGGGAGGTCCGGCACGGGGTCCGGGGCGCCCGGTACCGGCAGGACGACCAGGCCGGGGACAGGGCCGGCGGCGGTGAGGGCGGCCAGGCCGGGGTGGCGGGGAGCGTCGAGGACGGCGTCGTGGGCGCCGGCCGCCTCGCCCTCGCCCGAGGCGGTGCCGCCGAAGCCGCACACCGCGAGGGCCGGGACCTCGGTGGCCGCCGGGACCGGTGCCGGGACGAGGTCGATCCGGTACAGCGGCTCGTCGCCGTCCCCGGCGAGCTGTTCGGCGGAGACGGGGCGGGCCACGAGGCTGCGCACGGTGGCGACGGGCGCCCCGGCGGCGTCGGCGAGGGTGAGGGTGACGGCCTCGGGGCCCGACGGGGCCAGGTGCAGGCGCAGGGTGTCGGTGCCCGCCGCGTGCAGGGTGACACCGCCCCAGGCGAACGGCAGCACCGCCTGGCCGCCGGGCAGGTCCAGCAGGTTGACATGCAGGACGGCGTCCAGCAGCGCCGGGTGGACGGCGAACGCGGCGGCGGTGGCGCGGGCGCCCTCCGGCAGTGCCGCCTCGGCGAACAGTTCGTCACCGCGGCGCCACATGGCGCGCAGGCCCTGGAAGACCTCGCCGTAGCCGTAACCGGTGCGCGCCAGGCCCGGGTAGAGGCCGTCCAGGTCGACGGGTTCGGCGTCCCGGGGCGGCCAGTCGGGCAGGCCGGCCGGGGTCGCGGCGTCGGCGGGGGCGGTGGTGAGGACGCCGGCGGCGTTGCGGGTCCACGGCGTGTCGGGGCCGTCGGCGCGGCGGGACCACACGGTCAGCTCCCGCCGTCCGTCCCGCTCGGGCCCGACGGCGGCCTGTACGGCGAGCGCGCCCTGCTCGGGCAGGATCAGCGGGGCGTGCAGGGTGAGTTCCTCGACGGTGGTGCAGCCGATGCGCTCCGCGGCCTGGAGGGCCATCTCCACGAAGCCGGTGCCGGGCAGCAGTACGGTCCCGTGGACGGCGTGGTCGGCCAGCCAGGGGTGGGAGGCGAGGGAGAGCCGGCCGGTGAGGACCGCTCCCCCGGTGTCGGGCAGGTCGCTCGCGGCGCTCAGCAGCGGGTGCCCGGTGGCGCTCTGGCCGAGGCCGTCGGCGTCGCCGCTGCCGCTCGGGGCGGCCTCCAGCCAGAGACGTTCGCGCTGGAAGGCGTAGGTGGGCAGCTCGGTGCGGCGGGCGCCGTGCGGGGCGAAGAACGCCGCCCAGTCGACGGCGGTGCCGGCCGCGTGCAGCCGGGCCACGGCCGTGACCAGGTCGCGTTCCTCGTCGCCGTCGCGGCGCAGCCCGGCGACGGTCACGCTGTCCTCGGGCAGGCAGTCCGCGGCCAGGGCGGTGAGGGCCGCGTCGGGGCCGACTTCGAGGAACGTCCGGACGCCCAGCTCGTGCAGGGCGGTCAGGGCGGGGGCGAAGCGGACGGTCCCGCGGACGTGGTCCACCCAGTGGTCCGGGCTGGTCAGCAGGCCGGGTCCGGCGAGGGCGCCGGTGAGCGTGGAGACGACCGGGATGCGCGGCTCCGAGTAGGAGCACGCGGCGGCGGCCTCGGCGAAGTCGGCGAGCATCGGCTCCATCAGCGGCGAGTGGAACGCGTGCGACACCGTCAGCCGCTTGCCCTTGCCGAAGCGGGCGGCGAGGGCGTCGACGGCCTCCTCGGTGCCCGAGACGACCACCGACCGGGGGCCGTTGACGGCGGCGAGGCCGACCCGGTCGTCCAGGTGGGGGGCGACCTCGTCCTCACCGGCGCGCAGCACGGCCATGGCGCCGCCCGGGGGCAGGGCGGCCATCAGGGTGCCGCGCGCGAGCACGAGCCGGACGGCGTCCGGCAGGGACAGCACCCCGGCGACATGGGCGGCGGCGAGTTCGCCGACGGAGTGCCCGGCGACGAAGTCCGGGGTCACGCCCCAGGACTCCAGGAGGCGGTACAGGGCCACTTCGGTGGCGAACAGGGCGGTCTGCGCGTAGTCGGTCCGGGTCAGCGACTCGGCGTCGGCGTCGATCACTTCGGCGAGCGGCCGGGCAAGGCCCTGGTCGGCGAGCGCGCACACCGCGTCGAAGGCCTCGGCGTACACCGGGAAGGCCCGGTACAGGGCCCGGCCCATGCCGGGGCGTTGCGCTCCCTGGCCGGTGAACAGGAACGCCGTCTTGCCGCCGACGGGGGTGAGCGGGGCAGCGGCGGCGAGCGCGGTGAGCAGTTCGCCGGTGTCCCGGCCGACGGCGACGGCGCGGTGCTCGAAGTGGGCACGGGTGGTGGCCAGCGACAGGCCGAGGTCGGCCGGGCGCAGGCCGGGGCGCGCGTCGACGTGGTCGCGCAGGCGCGCGAGCTGCGCGGCGAGGGCCTGCCGGGTGCGGCCGGTGACGATCCAGGGGACGTGACCGGCCTTGCCCGCGGACGAGTCGAGCTCACCCTCGGTCGCGGCCGGGTCGCCGGAGACCGGGTCGGCGGACGCCGGGTCGCCGGTAGCCGTGTCGGCGGATGCCTCCTCCAGCACCACGTGCGCGTTGGTGCCGCTGATGCCGAAGGAGGAGACGGCGGCGCGGCGGGGCCGTCCGGTGGCGGGCCACGGGCGCCGCTCAAGGGCCAGTTCGACGGCGCCCGCGTCCCAGTCGACCTGGTCCGTGGGGGCGTCGACGTGGAGGGTGGGCGGCACCTCGCCGTGCCGCATGGCCAGCACCATCTTGATGACGCCCGCGACACCGGCCGCGGCCTGGGTGTGCCCGAGGTTGGACTTGACCGAGCCGAGCAGCAGCGGCCGGTCGGCGGGGTGTTCGCGGCCGTACGTCGCGAGCAGCGCCTGCGCCTCGATGGGATCGCCGAGGGAGGTGCCGGTGCCGTGTGCCTCGACCACGTCGACGTCGGCGGCGGTGAGCCCCGCACCGGCCAGCGCCTGCCGGATGACCCGCTGCTGGGACGGGCCGTTGGGCGCGGTCAGCCGGCTGCTGGCGCCGTCGGAGTTGACCGCGCTGCCCCGGATCACGGCGAGCACGGGGTGCCCGTTGCGCTGGGCGTCGGCGAGCCGTTCCAGCAGCAGCATGCCGGCGCCCTCGCCCCAGCCGGTGCCGTCGGCCGCCGCCGAGAACGCCTTGCAGCGTCCGTCCGGCGCGAGTCCGCGCTGCCGGCTGAAGTCGATGAACGTCTCCGGCGTGGACATCACGGTGACACCGCCGGCCAGGGCGAGCGAGCACTCCCCCGACTGCAGCGCCCGCACCGCCCAGTGCAGGGCGACCAGGGAGGAGGAGCAGGCGGTGTCGACGGTGACCACCGGGCCCTCGAGGCCGAAGGTGTAGGCGACGCGCCCGGAGGCGATGCTGGCGGCGCTTCCGTTGGCGAGGTAGCCGTCGAGGTCGTCGGGTACGGAGGTGAGGCGGGTGGCGTAGTCGTTGTACATCACGCCGGCGAACACGCCGGTACGGCTGCCGCGCAGGGAGGCCGGGACGATGCCGGCCCGTTCGAAGGCCTCGTAGGAGGTCTCCAGCAGCAGCCGCTGCTGCGGGTCCATGGCGAGGGCCTCGCGGGGGCTGATGCCGAAGAAGTCGGGGTCGAAGTCGGCGGCGTCGTACAGGAATCCGCCGGTGCGGGCGTAGGTCCTGCCGGGCCGCGCCGGGTCGGGGTCGTACAGGGCGTCCACGTCCCAGCCGCGGTCGGCGGGGAAGTCCGACACCGCGTCGGTGCCCGTGGCGACCAGCTCCCACAGCTCCTCGGGGGTGGTGACGCCGCCCGGGTAGCGGCAGCCGATGCCGACGACGGCGACGGGGCCGTGTGCGCGTTGCTCGTTCTCGCGCAGCCGTCGCCGCGCCTCCCGCAGATCCGCGGTCGTCCGCCTGAGATAGTCGAGCAGTTGCTCTTCGTTGTTCACCAGCGCGCCATCCGATCGAGATCGAAGTGAGGGCCTCGGCCGTGCGGATCGCCTCCGGACGGTTTCCGGTCCGCTTCCCCTCCGCTGTCGGAGGCTAGGCAGGCGCCGATGACGCGGGACACCCCTACAGCCCCCAGGGCCCCCCGCGGCGACTAAGGGGTCCCGCGGGACGCACGGCCCGGCGATCGGTGAGTCTCCCGGGCCGGTCCGCCGTGGGGGGGTGTCGGCCACGGTGTCAGCGCAGGGCGAGGAGCGCGATGGCGGCGGCCGCGCACACCAGTCCGGCGGTCTGCCGGCGGGTGAGCCGCTCGTGCAGGAAGGCCAGAGCCAGCAGCACCGGGATGGCCGGGTAGAGCGCGGACAGCACGGTGGCCACGGCCATCAGCTGGTGCCGCGTCGCGGCGAGGTAGAGGAGGACGGCCACGGTCCCGACCGCACCGCCCGCGCCGGCCACGGCCGCGAGCCTGCCGGGCAGCGTCACCGGGGACCGGTACAGGGCGAGCACCACGGCGATCACCACCACGGACACGACCCGGCTGACGACGACGGGCCACAGGCCGCCGTCCGCCCCCACCCGGGCCATCGCCAGGAACTGCACCCCGAAGCCGACGCTCGCGGCCAGCGCGGCGGGCACCCCGGCGGTCACCGGCCCGGCGCTGTGACGGTCCGTACCCGGCCCCGCGGCCTGGGCGACGAGCCACAGCGCCGGTACGGCGACGGCGATCCCGGCCCAGGCGACGGCGGCCGGTCGTTCCCCGAGGAGGGCCACGCCCACCAGGACGGGAAGGGCGACGGCCCCCACATCGCTGACGGGGACGACCACGCTCATCTGCCCCTGCGCCATGGCGCGGTACAGGAACGCGACCCCGACGCCCGTACCGGTGCCCGACAGGGCCCCGGACCAGTAGTCGCCCGCCGTCGCGCCGCCGGAGGGGGACGCGAGCGCCGCCACCACCGCGACCGCGGTCCCGGCGAGCTGTGCGTGGAGGGCCGCGGTGACGCCGTCGCTCCTGCGCGCGACCAGGCCGTTCACGAAGTGGGTCACACCGGAGCAGAGCGCGGAGGCCGGCGCGAGCGCCTCACCCACGGGCGCCCCCCGGCGATGGCGGCGCGGCTTTCCGGGGCGGCGGGACGTCGGTGCACAGGACCATACCGACGGCCGTACCCGCGATCCCGTGCCCCGGTGATGATGACAACGTGCCCCGCATGGGCGGGCGTTCGGAGCCGGGAGGCACCGCCCGGGCGGCCGGCCGCCGGCGGGACGCTCACCGGCACCGGTGCCTGGCCAGGGGTTCACGTCAGGGGTTCACGGCTCACCGGGGGACGGTCGTCCGGGCACGGCTCTCCGCGGGCCCGGCAGACCGTCGGTGAGATGCCCAGCACGTTCTGGAAGGCCCGCCGCATGGCCTCCGCCGAGCCGAAGCCGGCACGGGCCACCACGGTGTCGACGGGCACATCGCCCGCTTCCAGGAGCGCCTGGGCCGCGCTTCGAGCCGGACCGGTTCGGCGTAGCGCCCGCCCGTCGTCCCGGGGTGGTCAGGTGAGGGCGAGATCGACGCTCGCGGTTCACCCCGGCCGAGGTGACGACGTCGCCGTGCCGGACGAACAGGGCGTCCGTCTCCACGGTGACTCCGGGATGGGCGAGCGCCGGTTCCGGGGACGGTCGCCAGTGCGTGGCGGCCCGCCGCCCCTCCAGCAGCCCGGCCTCGGCGAACATGAAGGCGCCGGCGCACACCGAGGCCACGCGTCGGGCCCGCCGGCCCGGCACCGCGAGCGTGCCCAGCCGAGCCGGCAGCTCCTCCCAACCGTTGGCGGCGTCCAGCCGTACCTGGGCGGGGGTGGCCACGGGCCCCACGGCGGCGGACACGACCCGCACGTCGTACCGGGCCCGTAGATGTTCGCGGTCGTGAAGTCCTCTGCGGGTCCTGCCACGTCCGGCAGCAGGACACCGGGGAAGGGCGGCACGGCCCCGACGTGCCGCGGGTGCGTGGGGCTCACTCCGGCCACGGCGATCCGAGGATCGTCCGCACGAAGCCCCCTCGCTCGAACCCCGGCACGTAGTGCTCCAGGACACCGGCCTCGACGTTGCCGAACGTGGTCTCGGGCTTGTCCCGGATGCCCGCGGTGAAGGCGTCGAGGACACGGCGAGCTTGGTGTCGGGCACGGTGACTGCGCCGGCCGCGGACTCGTCGGCCGTCTTTGCACCTGGTGTTTGCCAGTCGTTCGCGCCCAGGACGCCGTGGCCTCAGTGCCGTCCGGCGGGGCCGGGCGGCACCACGTCCACGGGGACGGGGCGGTTCGGCGGTCGCCGCGTCGCCGGCTCAGGCCGGCTGCGACAGGTCGATCGCCCGGTCGACGGCGTCGGGCCGCAGCACGCGCAGGATGCCTTCGAGGAGGTAGTAGTCCGCGTAGGGCAGGGAGACCTCGATGCCGTCCTCGGCCGGCCGGTTGCGGGTGCAGCGGGCCACGATCGCGTCGGCGCGCGCCGAGTTCCTCGTCAGGCAGGTGTCCGCGAGCGCGGTGAGCAGCCGCAGCGCCACCTCCCGGTAGGTGTGCCTGCCGGTGGCCGCGTGCAGGTCGAGCAGGCCGCACGCCATGATGGCGCCGGCGGAGGCGTCCTTGATGTCGTGCGGTTGCTGCGGGGCGCGGTAGTCCCACACCGGCACGTGGTCCGGGGTCAGCGCTCCGATGGCGAAGTCGGCGAGCCGGCGCGCGGTGTCCCGGAACTCCGTGTGCCCGGTCCGCCGGTACATCGTGGTGAAGCCGTAGATGCCCCAGGCCTGCCCGCGCGACCAGCAGGAGGCGGGGCTGTAGCCCTGGACCGTGTTCGGGCCGATGGGCGCGCCGGTGTCCGGGTCGAAGTCGAACACGTGCGGGGTGGATCCGTCGGGCCGCGGGAAGACGCGCTGCGCGGTCCTCGCGTGCTCGACGGCGATGTCCAGGTAGGTGTCGTCACCGGTCTGCCGGCTCGCGAACGCCAGCAGATCGAGGTTCATCATCGTGTCCATGATGACGCGGCCCGCGTTGGCGGGGTCCGTCAGCGCGCCCCAGGCCCGGATGAACCTCCCGTGCGGGTTGTACCGCCGGATCAAGGAGTCGGCCGCCCGGACCGCGCCCGTGCGCCACTCGTCGTCGCCGGTCAGGCGCCAGGCGGTGACCCAGGACGGGTAGAAGAGGAACCCCAGGTCGTGCGTGCTCGTGTCGTACTGGCGGGGGGCGAGGTTCCGGGCCGACTCGACCGCCCATGCGCGGAAGGCGTCGTCCTCGCTGTACAGCCAGGCCATCCACAGTGTCCCGGGCCAGAAGCCGCCGACCCAGTCCCCGGTGCGCGAGTACGTCCACTTCTCGAACTTGGTTCCGACCGGGTAGCCCGTCACACCGGGCGCGACGGTACGGAGCTTCTCCACGGCGTAGTCCGCCGCCGCGCGGAGTGTCCGCGGGGTCGCTCCTGATGGCTGCCGGTCCGGCGCCGCCGCGGCCGGTACCGCAGAGGCCCCTGCGGCCGCCGCGCCGGCCGCCGTGGCCAGCAACGCACGCCGGGAAACGCTCATGCTCGCCCTCCAACTCCGCTGTGAACGACAGAAGTTGACCGAGCCTTGCACACCGGGCTTGACGGTGTACACCCATGTGTGCGGAGTTCATCAACGTGAACGGAGAGAGGGGTCGGTGGCACGGGAGCCGGAGTCAGTGGTGCGGGGCCTCGGAGCCGACCCTGGACGAGCACGCGGGCGAGTATGCTGGCGCGCCCGGCAGCGGCCCGGAGCGGGTTGCCGGTCAGCCGCTGCCGCCTCACCAGCGGTGAAAACGGGTTGACCCACCCGTATCATCCACGTGTCGCACCGTCAGGAGCGGAGGAACTGATGCCGGAAAGCGCCGGGCCCGTCACCGAATTGACCTCTCAGTACGTCAGCCAGGTGACCAACGATCTCGAACACAACCTCAAGGAGCAGGAACGCATCACGGCTGAGATCGCCGTGCTGCAGGAGCAGTTGAGCACATTGCAGCAGGACCACGCCGTCCTGCTGAACATGCGGCAGGCACTCGGCCTCGCCGCGCCGGCCGGGCGGGCGGTCGTACCCGCCCCGCGCGAGCGGAGCGGTGGCACGCGCCCCGCCGACGACAAGAAGCCCGCGGCGAAGGAGCCGGCCGCGACGAAGACGGCGGCCACGAAGACGGTGGCCACGAAGACGGTGGCCAAGAAGGCGGCACCGAAGAAGGCAACAGCCAAGAAGGCGACGGCGAAGAAGGCGGCCGCCGGGAAGTCCGCGGCCACGACGGCCGCGCCGTCCGAGCCCGCTCAGCCCACCCTGGTCGAACTCGTCCGCCGGCACCTGTCGGAGCAGACGGAGCCCCGTTCGGCCGCGGAGATCAGCGAGGCCCTGGGCAAGGCGTACCCCGACCGGGGGATCCAGGCGAAGGTCGTGCGCACGACGCTGGAGAGCCTCGTGGCGAGGAACGGCGCCCAGCGCACCAAGCAGGGCACGTCCGTCTTCTACGTCGTGCCGGGCGAAGCGGCACAGGAGACGACGGAGGGCGCCGGGGCGGGCGCGTGACCGCCCGCCACTGCGGGTGGCCGGTGGCGGCCGAGGGAGGCCACGCGGAGATCCGCGCCTCGGCCGGCCTCCACGGCCGGGCGCCGGCTGCCGGACGGAAACCCCGTCGCCGCCCCTCAGCGGGCCCCCGCCGCGCCGGCGCCCGGCCTCGCCGGGGACACCGGTGTGCCACCGGCACGCGGGGAGGCCGTCACCGCTCGGCGGAGCCGAAACTGGCGAAGTAGGCCGCGACCATGTCCTCGTCGGCGTGGCCTTGTCCGGCGGCACGCTCCATGCGCTCGGCGCTCGCGGCGGCCACGTCGAGGCGCACACCGCTCTCCTCACCCGCCTGGACGATGAGCCGGGCGTCCTTGGCCGCGGTCGCCACCGCGAACTGGGCCGGCGTCAGCCGGTCCTCGAGGATGAGCTGCGACTTCGCGCGCAGGTACCCCATGTCCAGCGGGCCGCCCTCGATCGCGTCGAAGAAGTTCTGCGGGTCCACGTCGAGCCCCCGGGCCAGGGCCAGCACCTCACCGGCCGCGGCGGTGATCGCGAGGACCCAGCTGTTGGCGACGAGCTTCAGGCGGCTCGCCGTACCGGCCGCGCCGTCCTCGCCGGTCCACACGGTGCGGGACCCGACCGCGTCGAACACCGGGGCCACCGTCGCGCGGTGCTCGCTCGGCCCCGCGGCGAGGACGAGGAGCTGGCCGGCCTCCGCGGGCTGGCGGGTGCCCAGCACCGGGGCGTCGAAGAAGACGAGGTCGTGTTCGCGGGCGAAGGCGGCCAGGTCGCGGACGGCCGCGACACCGGCGGTGGTGGACTGCACCCACGCGGTACCGGAGCGCAGCGCGGGGGCCGCCTCGCGCATGACGTCGAGGGTGGCCGGGCCGTCGTAGAGCATGGTCAGGACGACATCGGCGCCCTCGACGGCCTCGGCGGGCGTGCCGGCGACGTGCGCGCCGTCGGCGGCGAGCGGTTCGGCCTTGGCGCGGGTACGGTTCCAGGCGCGGACGGTGTGTCCGGCCCGCGCGAGGTTGCGGGCCATCGCGGCACCCATGATGCCGGTGCCCAGGACACTCACGGTGAGCTTGTCGGTCATGACGTCAACTCCCAGGTGGCTGTGCGGCTTTGGCGGCGCGGACCGGGCCGTCCGGCCCCGCCCGGCGGTCTGTCGGCATGCGGCATCGGGTACGGCGTCTTCCGGGCCGGTTCGGCGGCGGGCCGGCCGATCCGCGTCTCCGGGTGAGGATACGGACCCGCCCGCCAGGAAGATCTTCCACCCGCCCGGCGTGCGGCACGCCGAGGCGCTCCTCCGGCGTGCCGCCCTGCCGGGCCGTCCGGGAACGAGCGTCCGGACGGCCCTCACCGCCCACGGCGTGCGCACCGACGGACTCGGCCGGCCCGGCACGTCCCCGGCCGGTGCCCGGCCGGTGCCCGCGGCTGCCGCGCGGTGGGGAACCCACCCCGCTCGCCCACGAGCCCGCGGCCCTGAAGGGCACCGGTCCGCCGGCCGGGCGGGCCGTGCCGTGCGTCCGGCCGGCCGGCCCGGCGGAGCTGCCGTGCGTGCGTACGCCCTGGTCGCCGCCACCGGGCGCATACGGGGCCGGTCCCCGGAGCCGGTGCCGCCTGCCGCCTGCCGCCTGCCGCCTGCCGGTCCGCGTCTCCCCCGGCAACGGCTCGGGCAGTCCCCGCGCGGCCCGCAGCCGGACCCGGGACCGCCGGCTCGCCCCGCTCCACGAACCGGAAGTGCCCCCGCCGACCTGCCTGTCGCTCGTCCGGCGCCCCGGCGCGGAGTCCGGGACCGGTAGCGCGCCGCTGTCCCGGGGTCCGCCGTTCCTGCCGGCTTTCTCCGGACACGTACAGTCGGGGGCCGAAGGAGTGAGCGGAGGGGGCGGGATGCCACAGGGGGTGCCGGTGCGGTTCGCGGTGCTGGGGCCGGTGCGGGTCTGGCGGGGGGCCGAGGAGCTGGACGCCGGCGGGCCGCAGGCGCGGGCGCTGCTGGCCCTGCTGCTGCTCCGGGCCGGTCAGCCGGTCCCCGTGCCCGAGATCGTCGACGTGCTGTGGGGACCGGGCCCGCCGCCCACCGCCGTCAACGTGGTGCGCCGGCACGTCGGCTCGCTGCGGCGGCTGCTGGAGCCGGGGCTGCCCGCGCGGACGCCGGGGAGCCGGCTGGTGCGCGGCGCGGGCGGCTACCGGCTGCTCACCGACGGGGACGACGTGGATCTCGTACGGTTCCGGCAGCTGCGGCAGGAGGCCCGGCGGGCCGTCGCCGAGGGTGCGCCCGCACGGGCCGTGGACCTGTTCGAACGGGCGCTGTCACGGTGGGCCGGTCCCGTCGCCTCCGGCGTCGCCCCGGATGTGCGCGAACGGCTCGGGGCGGACAGGCTGGAGCGCGAGCGGCTCGCCGTACTGCGGGAGGCGGCCGACGCGGCCTCGCAGGCGGGCGTCCCCGGCGCGGTACTGGCCCGGCTGCGGGAGGCCACCGCCGCGCACCCGCTGGACGAGCCCCTGCTGGCCCGGCTGGTCCTGGCCCTCGCGGCCACCGGCAGGCGGGCCGAGGCGCTCGCCGTGTCCCGGGACGCCCGCCGCCGTCTCGCCGAGGAGCTGGGCATCGACCCCGGTCCCGAACTCCAGGAGGTCCACCGGACGGCGCTGGGCGGGGCAGGGGACGGGGACCCGGCGGAGCCGCCGCCCGCTCATGCCGTCGCCGCGCGTCCCGTCGTACCCGCCCAACTGCCGCACGACCTGCCCGCGTTCACCGGCCGGGACACCGAACTGGCCGAACTGCTGGACCCGTTCGCCGCCGGGGAGCCCGTCGGGACGGTGCTGATCTCGGCGCTCGGCGGGATGGCCGGGGTGGGCAAGACCACGCTGGCGGTCCACTGGGCCCACCGCGTCGCGGACCGGTACCCGGACGGGCAGCTCTACGTCGACCTGCGCGGCTTCGCCCCCTCGGGCACGGTCACCGACCCCGGTGAGGCCGTCCGCGGTTTCCTGCACGCGCTCGGGGTGCCGCCCGAGCACGTCCCGCAGGGCCTGTCCGCGCAGGCCGCGCTGTACCGCAGTGTGCTCGCGGGACGCCGGGTGCTCGTGCTGCTGGACAACGCCCGGGACGCCGAGCAGGTACGGCCGCTGCTGCCCGGCACGCCCGGCTGCCTCGCCATCGTCACCAGCCGGGACGACCTGACGGGGCTGGTGGCCGCGCACGGCGCCCGCTCGCTGACCCTGCGGCCGTTCGACGCCGGCCAGGCGCGGGACTTCCTCACCGCACGGCTGGGCGCCGGCCGGATCGCCGCCGAGCCGCGGGCGGTGGACGAGATCGTCGCCCGGTGCGCCGGGCTGCCCCTCGCCCTGGCCTGCGTGGCCGCCCGCGCCGCCCTGCGCCCGGACTTCCCGCTGGCGGCCGTGGCCGCCGAACTGCGCGCGACCCGCGGCACCCTGGAGGGGTTCACCCGGCCCGGCACCCCGGTGGACGTCGCCACCGTCTTCTCCTGGTCCGTCCGGGCCGTGTCGTCCGCCGCCGCCCGGCTGTTCCGGCTGCTCGCCCTGCACCCCGGCCCGGACGTGTCGGCGCCCACCGCCGCCGCGCTCGCCGGGCTGCCGCGGCGCCGGGCGCGCTCACTGCTCGGCGAACTCGCCGCCGTCCACCTCGTCACCGAACCGGCGCCCGGGCGCTACGGCTTGCACGACCTGCTCCGCGCCCACGCCGGTGACCTCCTCGCCGAGCACCACACCGAGGCCGAGCGGGAGGAGGCCCGCGACCGGCTGTTCCGGCACTACGCGGAGCACGCCCACGCCGCCGGCGCGCTGCTCGACCCCGGCGGGGACGCCCCGGCACCGCCGGCCGCGCCTCTGGACCCGGGGGACGCTCCGTTCGCCGACGACAGCGCCGCCCTCGCCTGGCTCACCGCCGAGCACCCGGCGCTGCCGGCCGTCGTCCGGGCGGCGGCCGCGACCGGCCACGACCGGTACGCGTGCCTGCTGGCCTGGGCCCTGGAGCCGTACTTCGAGCGGCGCGGCCACTGGCACGACGGACTGGCCGCCCAGCGCACCGCGCTCGGCGCCGCGCTGCGGCTCGCCGACCCCGTCCTGGAGGCGCGCGCCCTGCGCGGGCTCGGCCGGGCGGAGGGCAGGCTGGGCCTGTCCGGCGAGAGCCGGGCCCATCTCGGGCGGGCGCTCACGCTGTTCACCCTCGCCGCGGACACCGTCGGCCGGGCGGGCACGCACCGCAGTCTGGGCTGGGCGTGCGAGCAGGAGGGCGACCTGGCGGGGGCCCTGCGGCACAACCAGCTCGCGCTGGAGCTGTACCGCACCGCCGGATCCCGGCCGGCGCAGGCCAGCGTCCTCAACTCCGTGGGCTGGTACCACGCGCTGCGCGGTGAGTACCGGCCGGCCCTCGCGCGCTGCTTCGAGGCGCTGGCCCTGCTCCAGGACCTGGGCGACCGGTACGGCCAGGCGGCGACCTGGGACAGCATCGCCTACGCCTACCACTGCCTCGGCCGGCACCCGCACGCCCTGCTCGGCTACCGCAACGCGCTCACGCTGTACCGGGCGCTCGGGGCGCCGTACCCGGAGGCCGACACGCTGACCCGCATGGGCGACACACACCTGGCCACCGGTGACCGGGAGGGTGCGCGGGCCGCCTGGGAGCAGGCCCTCGCCCTGCTCACCCGGCTCGGCCATCCGGACGCGGAACGGGTCCGGGACCGGCTCGCCGGGCGGGAGGAGCGGTCCGGTGCGGGATGACGGCGCCCGGGGCGCGGAACGGGTTGGCCGATCGGCCGGACGGCTCCGTAGGCTGGCACGGTGACGACTCGGGTGATCCTTCTCAACGGTGGTTCCAGCGCGGGCAAGTCGGGGATCGGGCGGTGTCTGCAGGCCGTACTGCCCGACCCCTGGCTGGTGTTCGGCATCGACTCGCTGGTCGACGCGCTGCCCCCGCGGCTCCAAGGGGACGACGGGGGCATCGAGTTCGCCGAGGACGGCGGGGTGCGGGTCGGCGCGGGTTTCCGGGCGCTGGAGGCGGCCTGGATGGAGGGCATCGCGGCGACGGCCCGCGCCGGCGCCAGGGTCGTCGTGGACGACGTCTTCCTCGGCGGAGCGGCCTCCCAGCAGCGGTGGCGCACGGCCCTCGCCGGACTGGACGTCCTGTGGGTGGGGGTGCGGTGCGACGCCGAGGTCGCCGCGGCCCGCGAGATCGCCCGGGGGGACCGGCCCCGGGGCATGGCGGCGGCCCAGGCCGGCGTGGTGCACGACGGAGTGTCGTACGACCTGGAGGTGGACACCACCCACACCGAGTCCCTGATGTGCGCGCGGACCATCGCGGCCCGCGTCCGCTGACCGGCGACCGGCGACCGGGTGGTGCGCGTGCCCGACGGGCCCGGTGACGGGACGCGGTCCGGGACGCTGCGGTTCGAGGTGCTCGGCCCGCTGCGGGTGCTGAGCGCGGGCAGCGAGCTGGATCTCGGCTATCCGCAGGCACGGGCCCTGCTCGGCGTGCTCATGGTGTGGCCGGGGCGGCCCGTGCGGACCAGCACGATCGTCGACGTGCTCTGGCCCGGCCGGCCGCCCGTCAGCGCGCCGAACGCGGTACGGCGCCACGTCGGCACGCTGCGCAGGCTGCTGGAGCCCGGATTGCCGCCGCGGGCGCCCGGGCGGCGCCTGCTGGGCCGCACGGGCGGCTACCTGCTGGAGGCGGCGGCCGACGAGGCCGACCTGCTGCGCTTCCGCGCCTTCGGCCGGCGGGGCATGCGGGCCGCCGCCACCGGGCGCCCCGAGCAGGCGGTACGGCACTTCGCCGCGGCCCTGCGGCTGTGGCGCGGCCCGGTGGCGGCCGACCTGCCGGGACCGGTGCGCGCGCATCCGCACTTCGCGGCCGTGGACCGCGAGGTCCTCCGCACGGCGCGGATGGCGGCGGACGCCGCGCTGCTGTGCGGGCGCGCGGACCAGGTGCTGCCGGGCCTGCGCCGGGCCGCCGCCCTGAACCCGCTCGACGAGCCGCTGCTGGCCCGCCTGATCCTGTCGCTGGCGGCGTGCGGCCATCAGGCGGACGCGCTGGCCGCCTACGAGGGCGCGCGCCGCGACCTCGCCGCACAGCTGGGGGTCGCGCCCGGCGCCGAACTGGCCGCGGCCCACGCCCGGGTCCTGCGCCAGCAGATACGCCCCGCCCGTCACCGGCTCCCCGCCGGCCCACCGTCCCCCGTCCGGCCCTTCGTCGCCCCGGCACAACTCCCCCCGGACCTGCCTGTCTTCACGGGACGCGAGCGGGAACTGGCCGCGCTGGACACGCTGTTGGACGGGAAACCGGTGAGCGCACGGCCGGGCCCCTGGGGCGACAGGGGGTCCGCACGGGCAGCGCCGGATGCCCTGTGCGACGCCGACGCGGTGCCCGGTGCGCGGGGCATCCTGGCCGCGCCGGCCCCGCTGACCGGTGCCCACCCCGCGCCGGCCGTGCTGATCAGTGGTCCGGCCGGTGTCGGCAAGAGCGCGCTGGCGGTCCACTGGGCGCACCGGGTCGCCGACCGTTTCCCGGACGGCCGGCTCCACCTGGAGCTGGGTGGATCGGCGCTCGGTCAGGCCGCGTTGGAGCCGGCCGAGGCACTGTGCCGGCTGCTGGCGGCCCTCGGGGTGCCCGCGCGGAGCACGCACGCGGGCGTGACCGCCCTCGCCGCGGAGTACCGCGGTGCGCTGGCGGGGCGCCGGCTGCTGGTCCTGCTGGACGACGCCGCCTGTCTCGGACAGATCCGTCCGCTGCTGCCGGAGGTGCCGGGCTGCCTGACGGTGGTCACGAGCCGGGGCGGGTCGACCGGACCGAGCGCGGCGGCCGGAACGGCCGGGGCCGCTCGGGAGACCGGGTCGGCCGCGTGTGCCGGCCCCGCGGCGACCGGACCCGGCGGGCAGGCGGAAGCCACCGGGGCGACCGGAGCCACCGGACCGGCCACACCCGCCGTGGGCGCCCCCGCCGGGCCAGCCGGGCCCCTCGGGCTGACCGAGCCCCGGGAGCGGGCCGTCACGGGCCTTCGTACGCTGTGCCTGGGGCTGCCCTCCGCGGAAGACGCCCGTGAGCTGCTCGCCCGGCGGATCGGCGCAGCGCGGCTGGCCGCTGAGCCGGAGGCCGTGACGGAGATCCTCCGCCGGTGCGGCCGGCTGCCCTCCGCCCTGGCCGTGGTCGCCGCGCGTGCGGCGACCCGCAGGGAGTTCCCGCTGGCCGCCCTGGCCGCCGACCTCGCCGAAGACGCGGGGCCGTGAGAGGAGCGGAACCGGAGACACCCCAGCCCGACCGCACCCTGGCCGAGTCCGCAGCCTGCGGGACCAGGGCGAGGCGTACGCCGACAAGTGCGCGGCGCGCTCGAGCCGGCCGCGGCCTACGGACGGTCCGTACCGTCGCCTCCCCCGGTGCCCGGAGAGGTCGACGGAAGCCCCGGACCGGCCTCCGGCCGACCGCCCGAGGACGCTGGCGGGGCGGCCCCCTCAGGTGCCGTCAACGGAACACCCGCCCCCGGCCCGGCCTGCCCCGCCCACGGCCCGTCACCGGCCGCACCGGGCCCCGGCTGCCCCGCCCACGGCGCAGCACCCACCACACCCGGACCCCATCCCGGCTGCCCGGCCCACGGCCCGACGCCGCCCGCGCCCGTGCCCGGCCCCGGCTGCCCCGCCCACGGCGCAGCACCCACCACGCCCGGACCCCATCCCGGCTGCCCCGCCCACTGCCGCGGCAGCGGAACGCCGTTGCCGTACGGGGGCCACGGCAGGGGAGCCGGTGGCTGTGGGGCCGGAGCCGTGCGGTCCAGTCGGCGGCGGCGCAGCCACCACGCCACGGCCGCCGTGTACAGCGCGATGCTCAGCACGTCGAACACGACGAGCTGCCAACCGGCGTCCGCCGCGGTGTCGTCGCTGTTGAGTCCGTCGACGACGGCGGCCGAGACGCCGAAGGCCAGCAGGTTGTTGACGGTGTGCAGCGCGATGGACGCCTCCAGTCCGCCGGTGCGCCAGGTGAGCCAGCCCGCGGCCACGCCGAACACCACGAGGTCGGCGAAGCCCCAGGGCGTGCCCCAGCCATGGGCGGCGGCGAACAGGACCGCCTGGGGCAGCAGCGCGGCCCACGGCGAGCGCAGGAACGCCCCGGCGGTCTGCGTCAGCCAGCCGCGGAACACGTACTCCTCGGCGGCGGCCTGCACCGGCACCAGCAGCACCAGCATGACCAGGGCCCGTCCGAAGGCCGGCCAGCCCACCCACTGGCCCTCCGGCTCCCCGTCCGCCGGGAACAGGGACGCGCAGACCATCGCGAGGCCCAGGATGGGCACGGCGGTCAGCGCGCACAGCAGCATCCAGCGCCATCTCAGCCGGCCCGTCACGGAGGACACCGTGCCGGCCGGGCGCCGTCCGATCCAGCGCACGACCAGCAGCAGGACGGGTATGCCGACCGCGATGCAGAGCAGGTCCACGGCGGTGCCGCTGACGGGGCCGAACTCCGGCCAGCCGTCGTCGTCCTGGGGGTAGCCCAGGTTCGAGCCCAGGGCCGCGAGGACGACCATGAGGACGACCGTGGTGATCATGTACGCCACGGCCGCGACCAGGGTCCCGAGGAGGGGGCGCCACCACCGGTGGCGCGGTGAGAGGCGGGCCAGTCGGTGGTACGGGAGCTGCCCGGTGAACCGCGCCGGGGCAGGGGGCAGCAGCAGTGGCTGTGGCTGTGTCATGCCGTCAGCCTGCCGAAAGACACCCGGACGCGCCATCCGCTTACGGCAGGCCCGGCTGGTGTGCCCGGCCGGTCCTGCCGCACGCCGAGGTCGATGTCCGTTCGCCGCCGGTGCTCCCGGGGGCCGTCGGCTGGGATGGACGCATGACTTCGAGAACGGATCTGCGGGGCAGGACGGCGCTGGTGACCGGCGGCAGCCGGGGCATCGGCGCGGCGACGGCACGGCGACTGGCGCGGGAGGGCGCGGACGTGGCCCTGACCTATGTGCGGGGCGAGGAGGCGGCCGGGGAGGTCGTGCGGGACATCGAGGCGCTGGGGCGGCGGGCGGTGGCCCTGCGCGCGGACTCCGGGGACGCGGCGGAGGCGGCGGACGCGGTACGGCGCGCGGCGGAGGAACTGGGCGGGCTGGACGTGCTGGTGGGTAACGCGGCCGTCGGACTGATGGGACCGTTGGAGAGCCTGTCCCCCGCCGACGTCGACCGGCTCCTCGCGGTGAACGTGCGCGGGGTGTTCCTGGCCGCCCGGTCCGCCGCCGCGGTCATGGGCGACGGCGGGCGGATCATCACGGTCGGCAGTTGTGTCACCACGCGGGTGCCGGGGCCGGGGGCCACGCTGTACGCGATGAGCAAGGCGGCCGTGGTGGGGCTGACGAAGGCTCTGGCGCGGGAGCTGGCGGGGCGCGGGATCACGGCGAACGTCGTGCACCCGGGGCCGACGGACACGGACATGAACCCCGCGGACGGCCCGTACGCCTCCGGTCAGGCCGCCGCGACCGCCCTCGGCCGGTTCGGTACGGCGGAGGAGGTCGCGTCCATGGTGGCGTTCCTGGCGGGGCCGGGGGCGGCGTACGTGACGGGCGCGGAGTTCTCGGTGGACGGCGGGTACGCGGCCTGACGGAGCGGGGAGGGCGGCCGCGTCAGGTCTCGTCCAGGCGGCGTACGTCCTCCTCGTCCCACTTCCTGGTGTCGCGGGGCTGGGTGTACGGCTCGGCCCGCGGCGGGTGTCCGCCGGCGATGGCCCGCTGCCGCACGGTCTCCGCGTCGAACTCCAGCCCCAGCAGGATGGCCAGGTTGGTGATCCACAGCCACACCAGGAAGACGATGACGCCGGCCATGGTGCCGTAGGTCTTGTTGTAGGAGGCGAAGTTGGCGACGTAGAACGCGAATCCGGCGGAGGCGGCCATCCAGATCAGCAGGGCGAGGACACTGCCGGGGGTGATCCACCTGAACCCCTTGACCTTGGCGTTCGGGGTCGCCCAGTACAGGATGGCGATCATCACCGTGACGAGCAGGACCAGCACGGGCCACTTGGCGATGGACCACGCGGTCAGCGCCGTGTCGCCGAGCCCGAGCGCGTCCCCGGCCCGGCGGGCCAGGCCGCCGGTGAAGACCACGATGAGCGCGCTGGCCACGGCGAGGACCACCAGGACGACGGTGACGCCGACGCGCACCGGCAGCAGCTTCCAGACCGGGCGGCCCTCGGGCATGTCGTAGACGGCGTTGGCGGCGCGGATGAACGCGGCCACGTAGCCGGAGGCCGACCACACGGCGAGCACGAGGCCGAGGATGGCCACGAGGGAGCCGGTTCCGGAGCCGTGCTGGAGCTGTTCCACCGCCCGGGTGATGATGTCGCGGGCGGGGCCGGGGGCGAGGTTCCGCAGGTTGGCCAGGACCTTGTCCGTGACCGACCGGCCGGCGACGGCCAGCAGGGAGACCAGTACCAGCAGGGCCGGGAACAGGGACAGCACGGCGTAGTACGTGAGCGCTGCGGCCCGGTCGCCGAGTTCGTCGTCGCGGAACTCGCGCAGGGAGCCCTTGAACACCGCGGGCCATGCGCGCCGGGGCAGCTTCACGGGGGTGTCCGGTGCCCGTCGCTCGACGTCCTCACCGGGTCCCGCCTCGTCCGGCGCGGGGATGCGCGGCGCCGGGGTCTCGTCTGCGGCCCGCTTGTGGTGCGGCCGTGGTACGTGCAGCTTCGCCATGTCCGTCGGGTAACCCCGCGGGGCGTGATCACGCGTCCGGTCCATCCGCCGGTCTCGTCGCGCGGGCCGCCTCGCCCGGCGCCCTCCGCCCCGGCGGCGGGACGGAGGGCGTGCGGCCGGGCCGCCGTGCCGGGGCTCAGTGCGCGTCGGCGAACCGCTTGAAGGCGGCCTTGGTGCCGGAGCCGGCGATGCCGTCGATGGGACCGCGGTAGCCGTAGCTGTCCTTCAGGAGCCGCTGGAGCGCCTTGACCGTGCCCTTGCCGACGACTCCGTCGATCGGGCCGGTGTAGCCCCAGTACTTCTTCAGGCAGCGCTGGAAGGCCTTCCAGCTGTTGGTGCCGAGCTTGCCGTCGACGGAGTTCCGGTAGTTCCAGTACGTCTTCAGCCAGCGCTGGACCTTCTTCGCCTGGGTGGCGCTCAGGCCGAGGTTGTTCACCGCCTGCGGGGTGACGGCCTCGGTGGCCGCCGCCGGGTGCGCCGCGGGCGCCGCGAAGCCGGTGCCCGCGGCGGCGAGGCTGCCCGCGGCCAGCGCCACCGTGGTCGCGGTGGCGAGGAGGGTCCTGGTGAGGATGTTCGTCCGCATGTGTTTCCCCCTGGTTGACGAGTGCCTCTCGGCACGGCACACAAGCTACGTGCCGGGGGTGCGCACGTCGCCAACCCGGGAGTTGACGCCCGGCTCCAACGGCCGCGGTAGGGCCGGACCGGTGTACAACCTGTGCGGTAGGCACACGGGGGGCGCGCGCCGGTCGCGGGCGCCCGTCAGCCCCGCCCTCCGCTGAGGTTCCCCCACCGGGGTCCGATCTGCCTCCACTCCTCGTCCCACTCGGCCAGCCGCCGCTGGATGAGCCGGCCGCGGACCAGCCGGCCCGCGCCCCAGACCAGCGCCCCGGCCGCCGGGGCGACGAGGACGCCGGTGAGCGCCGACTGCAGGTCGGCCGTCGTTCCGGCGAGGGGGGCGGGCACGATCCGGTCCGCCTGGTTCGTCCACACCGTCATCCGCGTGCCGGCGGGGGTACCCGGGACGACCTTCGCCCGGTCGGTGTGCGCCGAGCCGTCCGGGTCCGTCCAGCGCACGGCGCCCCAGACCCGTCCGTCGTCGTAGCCGCTGCCCGCGGCGGGGGTCCGCGCCGCGTCGCCGGTGAGCACCGCGGACACGGGGTGCACGTGGGCCAGCCGTGCCGCGAACGCGGACTCGGAGGCGTGGGCCGCCCACAGGCCCGCGCAGGCCCCGACGACCAGGGCCAGCACCCAGCCGGCGAGGACGATCCATGCCTCGACGACATCGCTGTGCCGCCGCAGCGGGTTGCGCCGCCACCGCCACAGGCGTACCCGGGTGACCGTCGTGGGAGGTGTCCGTGTCATCGTCACCGCCTCCTCCCGCCCACCGGCGGCCGGGACCGTGGTGGCCCCCGCGGTCTCCCGGACCCGGTCGCCCGGGCGAGGGTCATGACACCATCCTGCACCTGTCCCGGCCGGTCGTCCGCCGGGGGCCGGGCCTGTCTCGTCGAGCGGCCGGGGGAACCGGTCCGCGGGGCCCTGGGGAGCGGCGGGCGGCCGCGCCGCGAACGGGCCGTGGCGGACCGCTGCCGCCCGGCGGCCCGCGCCGCACCGGGCCCCCGGTACGAGGGCCGGGCCCGGCACTCCCGCGGCCTTCGGCCCGGGACCCCCAGAGCACGCACCTGGTGGCGCGCGGCCCACCCTCCGGGCGGACGACGGGAGTTCGACGACCGGACCTAGGAGGGCGTGAGCGGCAGGTCGTCGGTGTAGGCGTTCACGGGCTGGGCGACGGGGCGGACCTCCCGGACGTCGAGCGCCGCCTCCGCCGTCTTCGTGCCGAGGGTGCCGCGGGGGTGCCAGGTGCCGGTCACCTCCAGCCAGGTGTCGGCGGGCGGTGCCTCGCCGCCGTAGACGCGCACCTTGACCGTCTGCGAGTCCGCCGCGCAGCAGGAGAAGACGATCCGGGTCAGGTACCAGCCCGCGCCCGCGCCGGCGGGGGTGGCGAAGCCGGTCAGCCGGACGGTGCGGTGCTCGATGGCCCGGCCGCGGTCCTGCTGCACCCGCTTGGTGAAGTCGGTGAGGGTCAGCGGCAGCGGCGAGGTCGCGGGCAGTGGCCCGAACCCCTTCTGCACGGCGACGGGCTTGGTGTCGGCGCGCGCCGCGGTGTACGCGCCGAGCGCGGGCGGAGGCACGAGGAGCAGGCTGAGCGCGGGCAGGAACAGCAGCCAGGCGACGCGCGGCATGCCGGTGTGGTCGTGGCCGTGCCCGGTGCCGGCCGTGTGCTGCCGGTCCCGGGTGAGCGCTCCGGCCAGGCCGAGCAGCAGCAGGACGGCGCCGGAGGCGATCAGCACCGGGCGCAGTCCGGCCTTGACGTAGCGCAGGTAGGTGTCGGTGAGGAGGGCGGTGTGCAGCAGGCCGGTGCCGGTCAGGGCCAGGAGCAGGGCCTGGAGGGGGCGTTTCACAGCAGCGCGCCTCCGGTCAGGACGCTCGCGGTGACGGCCACGACGGTGGTCGCCGTGGAGAACCGCCAGGCGAAGGCGCGGCCGAAGGTGCCCGCCTGGAGGGCGATCAGCTTGAGGTCGACCATGGGCCCGACCACCAGGAACGCGAGCCGGGCGGTCGGCGGGAAGCCGGTGAGCGAGGCCGCGACGAACGCGTCGGCCTCCGAGCAGACGGCCAGCAGTACGGCGAGGAGGGCCAGGAAGAGCACCGAGAGCCAGGGCGTGCCGGAGAAGGCGTCGAGGACGGAGCCCGGCACGGTGACGTCGAAGGTGGCGGCGGCCATGGCGCCGAGGACGAGGAAGCCGCCGGCGTGCAGGAAGTCGTGCTGGAAGCCGAGCCGGAACTCGGTCCGGCGGCTGTGGCCGGGCCGGTGGCCGGTGTGCCGGTGGCGCAGGAGCGGACGCAGCCACTCCTCCTTGCCGAGCCACAGCCACAGCCAGCCCATGACGGCCGCCGTGGCGAGGGAGGCGAGCAGCCGGGCGACGACCATCGCGGGGTCGCCCGGGAAGGCGACGGCGGTGGCCGTGAGGACGACGGGGTTGATCGCGGGCGCGGAGAGCAGGAAGGCGAAGGCGGCGGCCGGGGTGACGCCCCGGCGGATCAGGCTGCTCGCGACGGGCACGGAGGCGCACTCGCAGCCCGGCAGGACCGCGCCGGCCACGCCGGCGACCGGGACGGCGAGGGCCGGCCGCTTCGGCATCACCCGGGTGAACAGGTCGGCCGGCACGAAGGCGTTGATGGCGCCGGACAGGGCGGTGCCGAGGAGCAGGAAGGGGAGCGCCTGGACGGTGATGGCCAGGCAGACGGTGCGCCAGGCCTGGACGGCGGGGTGGTTCAGCCACGGCGTGCCGGCCAGGAGGAGCAAGCCCGCGAGCGTGAGAGCGGCACCGCGGGGCCGGCGCCGGGGGACGGCGCCGGGCGGCCGGGGCCTGGAGCCGGCGCCCGGTGGCCACGGCCGGACGCGGCGCGCGGGCGGGCCGGGGTGGGGTACGGCCGCCACGCCCTCCGTCACACCAACCAGCTCATCCGATTTATCCATTTTCACTCCGGATGTCGGTGTCGGGCCGACGATAAGCGAGGAGCACGGCCGGGCCGCGCGCACACGCCGCCGCCCCGGCGAACCGGCCGGAACAATGCGCCCCATCGGTGGTTCTTGTCACAATCCGGGCCGAACGGGCCTCGAGGTGACGGGCGCCACGTCGCCGGACGTCGTAGTTGTCTACGTTCGTGACCCATGTCGTCCCGCCTCTCCCGCACAGCACGCGCCAAGGCCTGCGCCCTCGTGGCCTCGGCGACCGCCCTCCTCGCCACCGGGCTCCTGCACCCCACCCCGGCCGCCGCCGCCTCCGCCTCCGCGTCCGCACAGGCCACGGCTGCCGTGCTCGACCTGGACGGCGCCGGCCGCACGCCCGTGGTCCACGGCGAGGACCGGGCGTACGACACCGCCAGCATCGTCAAGGTCGACATCCTCGCGGCCCTGCTGCTCCAGGCGCAGGACGCGGGACGGCACCTCACCGCGAGCGAGCGGGAGCGCGCCGAGCCGATGATCCGGCGCAGCGACAACGCGGCGGCCAACGCCCTGTGGCGGCAGATCGGCCGGGCCCCCGGACTGGCGGCGGCCAACAAGCGCCTCGGCCTGACCTCGACGACGGGCGGGCCCGGCGCCAAGTGGGGCCTGACCCGGACGACCGTGCGCGACCAGATCCGGCTGCTGCGGGCCGTGTTCGACACGGGCGCAACGGTCCGCGCGGGCTCCGGCGGACTCGACGCGGACTCCCGCGCCTACCTCCGCACCCTGATGGGCCAGGTCGTGCCCGGGCAGACCTGGGGCGTCCCGGCGGCCGGCGCCGACGGCTCCCGCAAGGCCCTGAAGAACGGCTGGCTCCAGCGCGACACGACGGGCCTGTGGGACGTCAACAGCGTCGGCCAGATCACCGTGAAGGGTCACCGGTACCTCGTCGCGGTCCTGTCGGACGGCAGCGCCTCCATGGACGACGGCGTGTCCCTGGTGGAGCGGACGGCGCGCGCGGCCGTGGGGTGAGCGGTCCCCGCGCGGCCACCGCCCTCACCCCGGGATCGGCCGGGCGTCCGGGGAGCGAGGTGCCGCCGGGGCTTTTCGGCCGCCGTGGAAGGGGCACGCGGTCGGGGTACGGCTTTCCGACCGGAAGGGCGAGACCACGATGGCCGAGTACGAACGTTCCCGCACGATGCCCGCACAGCCCGAGCAGGTCTTCGACCAGGCGGCCAATACCGCCCAGCTCGACGCCTGGCTCCCGGGCGAGCTGCACGTGGACGTACAGGAACCGCCCGCCGTGACCGTCCACGAGGACCGCTCCGGCGAGGACACGCCCGCCCTGCTGCGCTCCGAACCGGACCAGATGCGCCTGGAGTGGGGCACCCGCGAGCAGGGCGGCTACGCCGGCTGGCTCCAGGTGGCCGGCATCGGCAGCGGGGCCAGCGAGGTGACCGTGCACCTGTCCTTCTTCGACGAGGGGCACGACCCGGGCGAGCGCGCGGTCGGCGACGCACTCGACGGCAGCCTGCGCCGGCTGGAGGAACAGGTGCGGATGCGGGTGGACAACGCGGCCGGCTGACATGGCGCACCCGGTGAGCTGGTACCCGCTGCGCCTCAGCACGCCCGTCAAGCAGCATGTCTTCGGCGGCCGGGCCCTCGCCGACCGGCTGGGCCGGACGGACCTGCCGCACGGCCCGGTCGCCGAGACCTGGGAGGTCAGCGACGTCGACGGGGAGGGCGCCACGGTGACCGACGGGCCGCTGGCCGGGCGGTCGCTGCGGGAGCTGATGGCGCGGGATCCCGGCGGGCTGCTGGGCGACCGCCCGCACGGTCCGCGCTTCCCCCTGCTCACCAAGTTCATCGACGGCACCGGCGCGCTGCCCGTGCACCTGCACGCCGACGACGCCACCGCCCGCCGCCTGGAGGGCGAGCCGAACGGCAAGACCGAGGCGTGGCACGTGCTGGACGCCGTACCCGGCGCGACCGCCCTGGTCGGCGTGCGGCCCGGGGTGGACCGGGAGCGGCTGCGCCGGGCGCTGCTCGCGCAGGACTTCGACGCGGTGATGCGCCGTCTGCCGGTGCGCGCCGGGCAGACCGTGTATGTACCGGGCGGGACCCTGCATAGTTTCGGGCCGGGCACCCTGGTGTACGAGATCGAGCAGACCTCCGACATCCAGCAGCACGCCATGCCCTGGCGGATGGAGGACGGCGCACCGCTCGCCGAGGAGGAGCGGGAGGCGAACATCGGGCGGCTGCTGGACGAGTGGCGTCCGGAGCCCCGGCCGCGGTTCCAGCCGGGGCTCAGCGTGCCGCTGGAGGACTCGGTGGAGCGCACGGTGCTGTGCGCGGGGCCGTACTTCGCGCTGGAACGCTGGACGGCCGGCGGCACCGCACCCCTCGTCCGCGCGTTCGCGACCGCGCAGGTCCTCAGCAACGCCGGCGCCCCGGTGACCGTCACCTGCGGCGGCTGGACCGGCCGGCTCGGCCGGGCCAGGACCCTGCTGCTGCCCGCCGCGCTCGGGCAGGTGCGGGTGAGCGGACCCGCCGACGTCCTGTTCGGCTACGTCCCCGACCTCGACGGTGACATCCGGGCCCCGCTGACGGCCGCCGGCCACGGACCGGCCGCGATCGCCGCCCTCGGCGAGGGACTGCGGGCACGGCCCGCCCCCGAGCGGCCCGCCGGTCAGTAGCCGGAGCCCAGCCGCCGGGTGGAGTACGCGCACTCCGTGTAGACGTAGCCCGACCGGAGCCTGGCGGTGTCCGAGGCCGGGGTCGCGGTGCTGTCGCCGTGCGGCTCGTGCACGAAGTACGTGGTGCCGACGGGCAGGCTGATGGTGCGCTGCGGGTAGTTCCTGCCGCTGTCGTTGCAGGGCTTGAAGGTGGAGAACGCCGTGTCGACGAGCGAGTACGCCGTGCAGCCGCCGCACCCTTTGAGGGTGAAGCTGCCGGTGACCGGGCCGGTGTAGAGGACGGTGATGTCGTCCGGGCTGTCGTTCTTGACCGTGACGGAGATGCTGCCGCCGGAGGCCAGGGTGGGCAGCTTCTTGCCGGCCGCCGGGAGGGTCTGGGCGACCTCGGCGGCTATCGCGATCTTCTGGGCGCGGGCGCGGTTCCTGTCGTGCTTGTGACCGGCGGCGAACCGCTCCATGGTCTTCTGCGCCGCGTCGAAGTCCCCGTCCCGGTACTGGTCGACACCGCAGGCGTACGCGCCGGCGTCGCCGCTGCGGCCGGCCCGGGCCGCGGCCTTCGCCAGCCGGCCGTCCGCGTCACCGGCCGACCTGGACAGGTCGGCGATCCGGGTGTCGAGGCCGCGCAGCGTCTCGACGGCCGCGCAGGGTGCGTTCCCGCCGACGGCCTTCTCCGTCCTCGCCACCGCCGCGTCCACGGCCGGCGCCACCTTCGCCGCCGCCCCGGACCGCGGGAAGGTGCCGAGCAGGTCGCCGAAGCGGCCCACCCAGTCCGTGTCGCCGCTCGCCAGGTGCCGCGCACCGCACTCGTACAGGGCGTTCGCGAGCCGGTCGTCGGGCCACCGCGCCAGCGGGCCGAGCTGTTCCCCGGGCATCGTGTCCGGCACGGTGCGGAGGTACTTCAGCGGCTCCACGGCGTCGCAGTACCGCTGGTGGCCGTAGGCCGCGCCGACCGTCGCGTAGTAGGTCCGCAGCCGGTCGGGGACCTCCCGCGCCGCGCGGGAACCGGGGTGGTGCAGCGCGATGTCGCGGTAGACCCCCAGGGCCGTCCCGTAGCCGGACCGGGCGGCGCTGAAGGACTGGCGGCCGCTCTCGGCCACCAGGTCGTCGGCGCGCTCCAGGCGGCCGAGGAGTGCCTGCTCCACGGCCTCGTCGTGGGCGTCCTCGTACCACAGGGCGCCGCCGGCCGGAACGGCGAGCAGCACCACGCCCAGCAGCAGCGCCAGCGGCGCCCCGCGGGGCCGGGCGAGCCGGGTGCGCAGTCCGGCGACCGCGCCGTGGACGGCCGCCACCAGCAGCACCACGGCGTAGCAGGCGAGCACGGCCGCGGGCAGCCCGCCGGCGTCGACGGGCAGCGCGAAGACCAGGAGCAGCCCGGTCGCGACCCAGCAGGCCGCCGCCGGCGCCCAGCGGCGCAGGAGCGCGTAACCGACGCCGAGCCCGCTCAGGTTGAGCAGGGCGACCGCGGCGGCCCGCCGGGCGTCCGGCGGCGCGGGCGGCGGAGTCGCCGGTACGGGTGGCGGACCAGGCGGCATGGGCGGCAGCGGCGGCCCGCCGAAACCCTGACCCGGACCGTACGGATCTCCGGACATGATGGCTCCCCCCGGTCAACTCCGCCCGCATGTCTGTGAGTTCGCAGTGTACGGGCACGAGCGCACACCGGACAGAGGCCGGTCCCGGGAGGCGGCCGTGGCAGGCCCGCGCCGGCCGGGTGTTCCGCCGCCGGGTCACCGGGCCGCCGCCAGGGCCAGGGACCCGGTCGCCAGGGCCAGGAACACACCGGGGAAGGCGAGGGTGCGCAACGCCCGGGCCCGTACGTGGGCGGCCACCGCGCCGACGTAGAACAGCACCAGGCCGGTGCCGGCGGCGATGCCCAGAGGGTGCGCGCCCAGCAGCCCGAGGAGCAGCCCGGCCGCGCCGGCGGCCTTCAGCAGCGCCAGCGCGGGGAGCCGGCGCGGCGGCACGCCGACCCGGGCCGCGTTGGCGAGGACGAACGGCGCCTTCGCGAGGTCGGCCGCCGCGATGCCCGCGTTGGCCAGGACGGTCGCACAGGTGACGGTGAGAAGGGCGAGGTTCATGCCGTCCACGCTCGCCGGAGGGTCGCCGCGACGTCCAATACCGGCGTCCATAACCTTCTGGAATGGACGTCGACTCACGTCTGCTGCGCTCCTTCCTGGCCGTCGCCGAGGAGGGCAGCCTCGTCCGCGCCGCCGAGCGGGTGTACGTGTCCCAGCCGGCGCTGACCAAGCAGATCCGGCAGCTGGAGAGCCGGCTCGGGGTGCGGCTCTTCGACCGCTCGCGCACCGGCATGGCACTGACGGACGCGGGCCGGGAACTCGCGCGCCGCGCCCCGGACGTCCTCGCGGCCTGGGACGACGCCCTGCGCGCCGCCCGGGCCGCCGGCCGGCGCACGGCCCGGGTGCTGCGCGTGGGCTTCGTCGCCAGCGCGGCCAACGAGGCGACGCCGGGGATCGTCGCCGAGTTCGCCCGGCGGTGGCCCGGATGGCGGGCCGAGCTGCGGCAGGCGCCCTGGACGAACCCGAGCGCGGGCCTGGCCGACGGCGAGGTGGACGCGGCGCTGCTGCGGCTGCCGTTCCCGGGACAGGACGCGCTGCGCTTCGAGGTGCTGTTCAGCGAGGAGCGCTGGGTGGCGCTGCCGAGCACGCACCGGCTCGCGGAACGTGCGCGGATCGCCTTCCGGGAGCTGTGGGACGAGCCGTTCGTGGCCGCCCCGCCGGAGACCGGCGCCTGGCGCGACCACTGGCTGGCCGCCGGTGAGCGCGAGGGCCGTCCGGTCCGGATCGGCGCGGTCACCGAGCAGCCCGACGACTGGCTGAGCGCCATCGCCAGCGGGTACGGCATCGCCCTCGCGCCCGCGTCCGCCGCCCGGTTCTACGCCCGCCCCGGCGTGGTCTACCGCCCGGTCACCGGAGTGGGCCCGACCCGGGTCGCCGTGGCCTGGGCACCGGCCGACGACAGCAACCCGGTCGTGCGGGACTTCGTGCGCTGCTGCCTGGAGCTGGCCCGCGCCACGTGACGGACGTGTGTTCTCCCCTGTCCGGCGCAATGACGGTGCGCCGGAGGGGCGGGCGGGCGTGACCGGTGTGACCGTGGGGGGTGGAGTGCACGGACGCACCAGTGGTGAGGAGAGGGCATGGCGAACGGAACCGGCGGGGCCTGTGCGCAGCTGAGTGCCGTCGCGGACGCCGTGCTGTACGAGGGGTATCTGCTCTACCCCTATCGCAGGTCCTCGGCGAAGAACCGGGTCCGCTGGCAGTTCGGGGTGCTGCTGCCCCGCAACTGGGTGGAGCGCGACGGGCCGGTCACGCCCGGTGTCTCCGGCTCCGCCGACTCCTGGTACCAGCACACCGAGTGTCTGCTGCGGGTGCGGCGCGCCGGTGCGGCCGTCCGGGTGCGGGTGCGGTACCTGCAACTCCAGCACAAGCAGGTGGAGGCGGCCGACGGGGACGGGGCGCACCGCCCGGTCGAGTCGTTGCGGACGGCCGACGGGACCGCCCACCTGTCGTTCGAGGAGGCCGTGCCCCGCGAGACGGAACTGGTGCTGCCGCTGGCGGAGTCGCCGCCGGGCGGCCGGACCGTCGCCGTAGGGGCCCCGGCCGGAGCGGAGTACGAGCCGTTGCCGGCGGGGGCGGGGCGGACGGTGCGCCGGCGCCGCGAGGTGCGGGCCGCGACCACGGTCACGGCGGAGCCGCTCGGGCCCGGGCTGTACCGGCTGCGGGTGCGCACCGAGAACACCGGTGACGCGCCGGACCCGCGGGCCTCCCGCAACACGGTGCTGGGGCAGGCGCTGCTCGCCACGCACACCCTCCTCACCGGTGACGGCGTGGAGTTCGTGTCGCTGATCGACCCGCCGGCCGCTTACGCCGAGCAGGTCCGCGGCTGCCGCAACGCGTTCACGTTCCCGGTGCTGGGCGGGGCCCCGCCCCGGTCCACCAGCGGTGACGGGGCGACCGGCACGCAGCTGCTCTCCGCGCCGATCATCCTCCCCGACCACCCCCAGGTGGCGCCGGAGAGCCCGGGCGACCTGCACGACGCGGCGGAGATCGACGAGATCCTGACGCTGCGCACGATGCTGCTGACCGACGAGGAGAAGGCGGAGGCCCGGGCCACCGACCCGCGGGCCGCGCGCATCCTCGACCGGGTGGACACCATGCCCCGGGAGGTCTTCTCCCGGCTGCACGGCGCCATCCGTTCCCTGACCCCGCGCACCCCCGCGGCCGAACGGCCCCCGGCCCCCGTCACCGCACGGCCCCCGGCCGCCTGTGCCGAGCGGCCCGCCTGGTGGCAGGAGGGCGGCGACGACGGGCTGTCCCCGGCGACGGACACCGTGCTGGTGGACGGCGTGCCCGTGGGCAGCGGCAGCCGGGTGCGGCTGTGTCCGCGCGGCCGGGGCGCCGACGCCCAGGACATGTTCCTGGCCGGACGCACCGCGCGGGTGGCCGCCGTCTTCCACGACGTGGACGGAAGTACGCACCTGGCGGTCACGGTCGACGACGATCCGGCCGCCGAACTGCACGGCTGGTACGGCCGCTTCCACTACTTCCGGCCCGACGAGGTCGAAACGCTCGGCCCCGACGCCCCACCGGGTCCGGGCCGGCCGATCCGGCCGCAGTCCCCGCGGCCACCCGAGCGTCCGGCCGGCGGGCCGGAGGAGGGACGGTTCGATGGACGCCCTTGACGTCCTCATGCACGACCACCGGATGGTCGAGCAGTTGTTCCGCGACTACGAGGCCGCGGCCTCCGACCGGCAGCGGCGCGGTGTCGTGGAGCTGTTGGTGCGCGAGCTGTCCAAGCACGCGGCTCTGGAGGAGATGCTCCTGTATCCGCTGGCCAGGAAGGTTCTGCCGGACGGCGACCGGGAGATCGACGAGCACTTGAGCGAGCACATGGGGGTGAAGCAGACCCTCCTCGCGCTCGACCGGCTCGGCGAGGGCGACCAGCGGACCGGTGAGCTGGTGGCGGAGCTGCGCCGTGACCTGGCGGAGCACATCCGGGAGGAGGAGGGCACCCTCATGCCCCGGCTGCGGGAGGCCGTCTCCCAGCAGGACCTGGACCGGCTGGGCGAGCTGATCGGGCAGGCCAAGGCCGGCGCGCCGACCCGTCCGCACCCGCACGCCCCCGACCAGCCGCCCGCGCTGACCCTCGCGGCCCCCCTGGCCGCGGCCTACGACCGACTCCGAGACCGACTCCAGCGGAGGCCGACGACATGACCACGCAGAGTGGCACCACCGAAGTGACGCGGGAACCCAGCCGGTCCGAGGCGCGCGGGAACGGGTTCGACGAGATCTACATCCTCTGGATCTCCGAGGGGATGAGCTGCGACGGCGACACGGTGTCCATGACGGCCGCCGGGCAGCCCGGCATCGAGGACCTGGTCGCCGGGCTCATCCCGGGCCTGCCGAAGGTCAACCTGGTCAACAAGGTCCTCTCCCCCAGCCTGGGCGGCGAGGACTTCCTCGCTCCCTACCGGGCGGCGGCGCGCGGGGAGTTGGCGCCGTTCATCCTGGTCATCGAGGGGTCGGTGCCGAACCAGAACATCATCGAGGGCGACGGCTACTGGACGTCGTTCGGCAACGACCCGGACACGGGCGAGCCACAGACCCTCAACTGGTGGATCGACCAACTGGCGCCCAAGGCCTGGGCCGTGGTGGCCGCCGGCACCTGCGCCACGTACGGCGGCATCCACGCCATGGCCGGCAATCCTACCGGCTGCATGGGCCTCGCGGACTACCTGGGCTGGGACTTCATGTCACAGGGCGCGCTGCCGGTGGTGAACGTACCGGGCTGCCCGATCCAGCCGGAGAACTTCATGGAGACCCTCATCTGGGTGCTCTACCACGCGGCCGGCGCCGCCCCGCCGCCCCCGCTGGACCACATGCTGCGTCCGCAGTGGCTGTTCGGCAAGACGGTGCACGAGGGCTGCGACCGGGCCGCGTACTACGAGCAGGCGGACTTCGCGAAGGACTACAACTCCCCGAAGTGCCTGGTGAAGACCGGCTGCTGGGGTCCGGTCGTGAACTGCAACGTGCCCAAGCGCGGCTGGATGGCGGGCATCGGCGGCTGCCCGAACGTCGGCGGCATCTGCATCGGCTGCACCATGCCGAGCTTCCCGGACGCGTTCATGCCGTTCATGGACGAGCCGACCGGTGGCGCCCTGTCGTCCGCGCTGCTCAAGCCGTACGGCGCCGTCGTCCGCCGGCTGCGCGGCCTGACCAGCATGGCGGTGAACCGCGAACCGAAGTGGCACCACAACGGACCGGAACTGACCACGGGTTACGACCCGCACTGGCGTGCCTGAGCGCCGGCACCCACCCACGCCTACGACGAACGAGGGGCAGGAAGCGACATGACGACCACCGAGGACCCGACCCGGGTCACGGGGCGCAAGCCCGCGCAGATCGTGGACATGTCCTGGGACCCGATCACCCGGATCATCGGCAACCTCGGCATCTACACGAAGATCGACTTCGCCAACCAGGAAGTCGTGGAGTGCCACAGCACCTCGTCGCTCTTCCGGGGCTACTCGGTGTTCATGAAGGGCAAGGACCCGCGCGACGCCGGGTTCATCACCTCCCGGATCTGCGGCATCTGCGGCGACAACCACACCACGTGCTCCAATTACGCCCAGCAGATGGCCTACGGCGTCAAGCCGCCGCGGATGGCCGAGCAGATCACCAACCTGGGCGAAGCGGCCGAGTACATGTTCGACCACACGATCTTCCAGGACAACCTGGTCTTCGTGGACTTCTGCGAGGCGATGGTCAAGGCGACCAACCCCGGTGTGCTGGCCCGCGCCGAGCGCACCGACGCACCCCGCGGGGACATCCACGGCTACCGGACGATCGCCGACATCATGCGGGCCTTCAACCCCTTCGAGGGCGAGGTCTACAAGGAGGCGCTGAAGGTCAGCCGGGTCACCCGGGAGATGTTCTGCCTGATGGAGGGGCGGCACGTCCACCCCTCCACGCTGTACCCGGGCGGCGTCGGCACGATGCCGCAGCCGAACACCTTCACCGACTACCTCGCCCGGCTGATGCGCGTCATCGACTTCGTGAAGAAGGCGGTGGCGATGAACGACGACGTCTTCGACTTCTTCTACGAGGCCCTGCCGGGCTACGAGGAGGTCGGCAGGCGCCGCATCATGCTGGGCTGCTGGGGCGCCTGGCAGAACCCGGACGTGGTCGACTACCGGTACGAGAACATGGACCGCTGGGGCAAGGCGATGTACGTCACCCCGGGCATCATCGTGGACGGCAAGCTCGTCACCAACAACCTGATCGACATCAACCTCGGCCTGCGCGTCCTGCTGGGCAGCTCCTTCTACGACGACTGGGTCAACGAGCAGCCGTTCGTCACCCACGACCCGCTCGGCAACCCCGTCGACATGCGGCACCCCTGGAACCAGACCACCGTCCCGGTGCCGCAGAAACGGGACTTCGCCGGCAACTACAGCTGGGTGATGAGCCCGCGCTGGTACCACCCCGAGACCGGTCAGCACCTGGCGCTGGACACCGGCGGCGGCCCGCTCGCCCGGCTGTGGTCGACCGCGCTGAACGCCCTGGTCGACACGCCGTACGTCAAGGCCACCGGCGACAGCGTGCGCATCTCCCTGCCCCGGGGGCAGGAACTGCCGGAGACCACCCTGGAGTGGCGCATCCCCAAGTGGAGCAACACCATCGAACGGGACCGCGCCCGGCCCTACTTCGTCGCCTACGCCGCCGCCATGGCCCTGCAGTTCCTGGAGGAGTCGATGGCGCTGCTGCGGGCCGGCGAAACGAAGATCTTCGAGAACTACGAGGTGCCGGACGAGGCGATCGGCTGCGGCTTCCACGAGGCGGTGCGCGGTGTCCTCTCGCACCACCTGGTGATCAGGGACCAGAAGATCGCCAACTACCACCCGTACCCGCCCACCCCGTGGAACGCCAGCCCGCGCGACATCTACGGCACCCCGGGCCCGTACGAGGACGCCGTGCAGGGCCAGCCGATCTTCGAGGAGAACGGTCCCGACGACTTCAAGGGCGTCGACATCATGCGCACCGTGCGCAGCTTCGACCCCTGTCTGCCGTGCGGAGTGCACATGTACATGGGCAAGGGCAGGACGCTCACCACCGTGCACTCGCCGACGTACGGGGCGAACCATGGCTGACGCCGACGCGGGCCGGCTCGCGGACCCGGCGGTCGAGGCGCGGCTGGCCCGGCTGGACGAGCTGCTGGCCGGGCTGGAGTCCGCGCCCGGCCCCGCGGCGGGCAACGCCGTCGAGGCCGTGCGCCTGCTGACCGAGGTGTACGGCGAGGCCCTGGCCCGGGTGCTCGACGCGACCGGTGGACAGCCGGCCGGGCGGCTGGCCGAGGACGAGCTGCTGGGGCATCTGCTGGTGCTGCACGGGCTGCACCCCGAGCCGCCCGCGCGGCGGGCCGAGCGCGCCGTGGACCGGCTGCGGCCGGCGGTGCGCGAGCGCGGCGGCGACGTCGAACTGGTCGGCGTCGACGGGCAGGTGGCCCGGGTGCGGGTCACGGAGGCGGGTGGCTGCGGGTCCGGCTGCGGCGGCGGGCCGACGGTCGCCGACGCCGTACGGGAGGCCGTGCTGGCGGCCGCCCCCGAGCTGACGGCGGTCGAGCAGCTGACCGCGCCGGCCGCGCCCGCCTTCGTACCGCTTCACTCGCTGATGGTGCGGGAGGCGCGGTGAGGGCGGACGGCGCGCTGGCCCGGGTCATCCGCTCGGCCGCCGGACGGGACGGCCCCGAGCGGTGCGACCTGTGCGCACAGGCCGTGCCGGAGGAGCACCGCCATCTGTACGCCGCCGACCGCGAGGAGCTGCTGTGCGCCTGCCGGGCGTGTGCGGTGCTGTTCGCCGGTGAGGGCGCGGGCGGCGGCCGGTACCTGATGGTGCCGAGCCGCCGGGTGCGGCTGGCCCCGGTGGACACCGAGCCGCTCGGGGTGCCGGTCGGGCTGGTGTTCTTCGTCCCGCGTGCCGACGGCACGGTCACCGCGCAGGGCCCGAGCCCGGCCGGGGCGATGCGCTGGGAGGTGGAGGCGGACCGCTGGGCCGAGATGTGCGGCGCGTGTCCTCCGCTGGCGACCATGGCACCCGAGGTGGAGGCTCTGTTGGTGAACACCGTGCGGGGCCTGGACCACCACTGGATCGTGCCGGTGGACGACTGCTTCCGGATGGTCGCGCTGGTCCGCCGCGAGTGGCGCGGCCTCGCCGGAGGCGGCCGGGTCTGGCCGGCCGTGGAGCGGTTCTTCGCGGAGCTCACCGAGCGGCCGTGAGGGCCCGGCAGGAGAGGAGAGAACCGATGAGCGCCATCCGAGTGGGCCGCCCCCAGGCGAGGCCCGACACACCGGTCCATGTGCGCGGGCTGCACCAGGGCAACAAGGGGCCCTACGAGGACCAGACGGGACACCACGAGGACGGCACGTCCGACGCGCGCCGTTCCACCGGGGTCCACTGGAAGCGGCACAACGCCATCATGAAGATCATGCCGAACATCTCCCCGGGATGAGGACAGGATGAGACAGCACAAGGGCATCGCGATGAGGAGGCGGCCGGCGGACACGGCGGCCGGGCCGGTGCGGACGGGAACGACGGCGCGGCGCGTGCTGATCGCACAGGGCGCCGCGCTCGGCGCCCTCACGCTCGGGCTGCTCGTCCTCGAACTCCCCGGCATCGTCCGCGAGGTGCGCATCTGGCGCATGGTCAACCTGCGCTCCGGCGCCAGGCGCCCGCGCTGAGCCGGCCGTGCACGAGCTGTCGATCGCGACCGCGATCGTGGAACAGGCGGCGGAGATCGCCCGCGCGGACGGCGTGACCGGTGTGGCCTCGGTGACCGTCCGGGTCGGGGAGCTGGCCGGTGTCGTGCCGGACGCGCTGCACTTCGCCTTCGAGGTGGCCCGCGACGGCACGGCGCTCGCCGGGGCCCGGCTCGTGGTGGAGCAGGTGACGGCGCGGGCCTGGTGCGGCGGGTGTGCCGAGGAGTTCGCGCTCGGCATGCCGCCGTTCTTCTGGTGCCCGCGCTGCGACCGGCCCTCGCAGGAGCTGCTCGGCGGCAGGGAGCTGGAGATCACGGACGTGGAGGCGGCCCCGGCCCCAGCCTGACGGCGGGGCCGGGGGCTTCCTCAGCAGATCCGGGGCAGCTGCTCGCCCAGCGGCAGGTCCAGCACGCGGGTGCCGCCGAGGCCGGTGGCGACGACGACCATGCCGGGGTGGTCCGCGACGCACTCGCCGACGCGGGCGGCGCCGCTGCCCTGCGGGTGGGCGCGCATGGCGGCCAGGACGGCCTCGGCGTGCTCGGCGGGGACGAAGGCGACGAGCCGTCCCTCGTTGGCGACGTACAGCGGGTCGAGGCCCAGGAAGCCGCAGGCGTTCGCGACCTCGTCCGGGACCGGCACGGCCCGCTCCCGCAGCCGTACGCCGGTGCCGGAGGCGCGGGCGATCTCGTTGAGGGACGCGCCGAGGCCGCCGCGGGTGGGGTCGCGCAGCACGTGGACGTCCGGGGTGACCGCCAGCATGGCCGCCACCAGGTCCGCGAGCGGTGCGGTGTCGGAGGTGATCTCGACGCCGAACTCCAGGCCCTCGCGGACGCTCAGGACGGCCACGCCGTGCAGGCCGATCGGTCCGCTGACGAGGACGGCGTCGCCGGGCCGGGCGCGCTGCGGCCGGATGTCGACTCCCTCGGGGACGAGGCCGACGCCGGCGGTGGTGACGTAGACGCCGTCGCCGTGCCCGGACTCGACCACCTTGGTGTCGCCGGTGGCGATGGTGACGCCTGCGGCCCGGGCCGCGTCGCCCATGGCGCGGGCGACGCGCTCGACCACGGCCAGTTCCACGCCCTCCTCCAGGATGAAGGCCGCGGAGAGGTGGGTGGGCCGGGCGCCGCTCATCGCCAGGTCGTTGACCGTGCCGTTGACGGCGAGGTCACCGAGGCAGCCACCGGGGAAGAACAGCGGGCGTACGACGTAGGAGTCGGTGGAGAAGGCCAGGCGGGCGCCGCCGAGGCCGAGGACGGCCGAGTCGGTGAGCGCCGCGAGCGTGGGGTTGCCGTAGGCGGGGGCGAAGACCTGCTCGATCAGTTCCGCCGACAGGGCGCCGCCTCCCCCGTGGCCCATGACGACGACCGGCTGGTCGCGCAGGGGTGCGGGGCAGGTCCAGTTCGCGGGGTCGACGGGGGCGGTGTCCGGGGTGGCGAGGTCAGCCAACGGGGTTCATCTCCTCGCGCGGGATGCGGGATCCCTGTGGTGCCGGGCTGTCGGTCATCCTGCGGTACAGGTAGTAGGCCGCGCAGGCGCCCTCGCTGGAGACCATGGTGGCGCCGAGCGGGGTGCGCGGGGTGCAGGCCGTGCCGAACGCGGCGCACTCGGTGGGCTTGATGAGCCCTTGCAGGACGTCGCCGGCGCGGCACACGGCGGGTTCCTCGGTGCGGATGCCGGTGACGTCGAAGCGGTGTTCGGCGTCGTAGGCGCGGAAGGCGTCGGACAGCCGCCAGCCGCTGGCCGGGATGCGGCCGATGCCCCGCCAGTTGCGGTCGGTGACCTCGAAGACCTCCTCGATCATGCGGACCGCTGCCGGGTTGCCCTGGTCGCGTACGGCGCGGGGGTAGGCGTTCTCCACCCGGTGCTCGCCGCGCTCCAGCTGGTGGACGGCGCGCCGGACGCCTTCGAGGATGTCGAGTGGTTCGAAGCCGGTGACGACGATCGGGACGCGGTGCCGTTCGGCGAGGTCCGGGTACTCGGCGGTGCCCATCACGCTGCACACGTGCCCGGCGGCGAGGAAGCCCCGCACCCGGCAGGCGGGGGCGGCCATGATGGCCTCGATCGCCGGGGGGACCCGGACGTGGGACACCAGCAGGCTGAAGTTGGCCAGGCCCAGGCGGCGGGCCTGGTGGACGGCCATGGCGTTGGCGGGGGCGGTCGTCTCGAAGCCGATGGCGAAGAACACGACCTGCCGGTCGGGGTGTCTGCGGGCCAGCTCCACGGCGTCCAGCGGTGAGTAGACGACCCGTACGTCGCCTCCCTCGCCCTTGACCCGGAACAGGTCCCGGCCGGTTCCGGGCACGCGCAGCATGTCGCCGAAGGAGCAGAAGACGACGTCGGGGCGTGCGGCGATCTCCAGGGCCTTGTCGATGACGTCGAGGGGGGTCACGCACACCGGGCAGCCGGGTCCGTGAATCAACTCGACTTCCTTCGGGAGGAGTTGGTCGATGCCGTGGCGGATGATGGAGTGGGTCTGGCCGCCGCAGACCTCCATCAGGGCCCAGGGCCGGGTGACGGTGGCGTGGATCTCGTCCAGCAGCCGCCGCGCCAGCTCAGGGTCGTTGAACTCGTCGATGTACTTCACCGGGCCTCCGTGCCGCTCTCCTGACGTGCCGCCTGCTCCCAGGCGTCACCGAACTCCTCCTCCAGCAGTCCCAGCTGGCCGAACAGCTCCAGGGACGCGCGGGCCGACTCCTCGTCGAGGCGCTGGAGCGCGAAGCCGACGTGGACGATGACGTACTCCCCCACCTGGATGTCGGGCAGGTACTCCAGGCAGGCCTGTTTCTGTACGCCGCCGAAGTCGATCAGGCCGGTGAGCGGGTCGGCACGGTGGTCGATGGACACGACCTTGCCGGGCACTGCCAGACACATGGGTCACTCCGTCTCGTGGTGGACTGCTGTTCCCGCGACCATCAGCTGGCCGAGTGCCAGACCGCCGTCGTTCGGGGGGACTTCGCCGTGCCGGAGGACGGTGAGGCCGGCCGCGATGAGCAGCGCGGCGGTCTCCGCCTCCAGCAGGGCGTTGGCGAAGACACCGCCGGTCAGGGCGACGGTGGTGAGGCCGGTCTCCGCGCGGGCCCGGCGGCTGAGGTGTGCCACCGCCCGGGCGACGCCCCGGTGGAAGCGGGCGGCCAGGACGGGCACGGGCGTGTGGCGGGCCCGGTCGTGCAGCAGGGCGCGGAGGGCGGGGGCCGGGTCCATCTCCCAGGCGGGGGCCGGGGTCCGCCGGCCCGGCGACCGGCGCCACGGGGTGCCGGTGCCGGTGCCGGAGAGCGGGGTGAGACCGAACGCGTAGGCGCCGGTGTCCGCGTCCCAGGCCCTCAGTGCCGCCGCCTCCAGTTCCAGCGCCGCCTGTGCCTCGTAGCCGGCGCGGTGGCACAGCCCCACGAGGGACGACACGGCGTCGAAGAGCCGTCCCATGCCGGAGGTCGGCACACAGGCCAGTCCGCGCCTCAACTGCTGCCGCAGTACGTTGAGTTCGGTCGCGGTGCACGCCTGGACGCTCGGCAGTGCGGGTTCCCACGGCAGTCCGGCCGCCCACAGCCGGGCCAGCGCCAGCCGGCAGGGGTTGGCGACGCCGGTGTCGCCGCCGGGCAGCGGGGCGGGGGTGAGACGGGCGAAGCGGCGGTAGCCGGTGTAGTCGGCGAGCAGGATCTCGCCGCCCCACACCGTGCCGTCGTCGCCGTACCCGGTGCCGTCGAAGGCGACGCCGATCACGGGTGTGCGGCCGTCGAGGCCGTGTTCGGCCATCGCCGAGGCGATGTGGGCGTGGTGG
This sequence comes from Streptomyces sp. NPDC047841, assembly GCF_040704085.1. Classification (NCBI taxonomy): domain Bacteria; kingdom Bacillati; phylum Actinomycetota; class Actinomycetes; order Kitasatosporales; family Streptomycetaceae; genus Streptomyces; species Streptomyces sp. NPDC047841. Next base: position 82,284 of record NZ_JBEYRP010000019.1, on the reverse strand, counting down.
TGCTGGACCAGCACCGGTGCGCCGAGGCCGAGGCGGGCGGCCCGGCGGGTCGAGTGGTAGCCGGGGTGGCGGTCGGCGGCCGCCAGCCGGGGGGCGACCCCGGTGAGGACGGTGAGGTGCCGTTCGGCGCGTTCCGCGGCGGCGAGGCCGGCCAGGTCACCGAGGTCGCCGATGTGCGGGCCGAACCAGGCCTGGTCGCCCTCTCCGAGGCACAGCGCGTTCTTCAGGTCGCCGCCGGTGGCGAGCGTGGGGCGGACCGGGAGCGGGAGGCGCAGCGGGCGCGGGACGTAGCCGCGCGAGCGCCGCAGGACCTGTTCGGTGCCGTCGGGGCGGACGCGCAGCAGGGAGTCGTCGCAGGGGGAGGCGATGGGCCGGTCGTGGGTGAGCCAGGCGTCGGCGAGTCCGGCGAGCCGGGTCAGCGCCTCGGCGTCGTCGGTGACGATGGGCTCGCCGGAGCGGTTGCCGCTGGTCATGACCAGGGCGCGGGGGCCGGGCGGGTCGCCGGGCAGGCCGAGCAGGAGGGTGTGCAGGGGGGTGTAGGGCAGCAGCAGGCCCACGTGCGGGCTGCCGGGGCAGACCTGGTCGGCGAGGCGGAGGCCGTCCGGGGGTGTGCGGCGGCGCAGCAGGACGATGGGGCGGCGGGCGCTGGTGAGCGCGGCCCGTTCGGCGGCGCGGAGCACCGCGACGCGTTCCGCCGTCTCCAGGTCGGCGCACATCACGGCGAACGCCTTCTCGCCCCGCTCCTTGCGGCGGCGCAGGGTGGCGACGGCCCGGGGGTCGGTCGCGTCGCAGGCCAGGTGGTAGCCGCCGACGCCCTTGACGGCGACGACGTGCCCGGCGGCGAGCAGTGCCCGTGCCGTCGCGAGGGCCTTCGCGTCCCGGGCCGGGCGGACGCCGAGGCCCGCGGCCGGGACGAGGGAGAGGCGCGGGCCGCAGTGCGGGCAGGCGACGGGCTGGGCGTGGAAGCGGCGGTCGGCCGGGTCGCCGTACTCGCGGGCGCAGGCGGGGCACATCGGGAAGCCGGCCATGGTGGTGGCCGGCCGGTCGTACGGCATCCCGGTGGCGATGGTGAAGCGGGGGCCGCAGTGGGTGCAGGTGACGAAGGGGTGGCGGTGCCGTCGGTCGCCGGGGGCGGCGAGTTCGCGCAGGCAGTCGGCGCAGGTCGCGGTGTCGGGCGGGAGCTGGGTGCGGCCCGGGGAGCGCTCGGTGGGGCGGATGGTGAAGGGGGCGGTGGCGCCGGTGGCGGGGACGTCCTCACTGCCGACGCCGGTCACGGTCGCGAGCGGGGGCGGCTGCTCGGTCAGCCGGACGGCGAACCGGTCCACGTCGTCCGGCGGGCCCTCGACCTCGATGAGGACGCCGTCCGCGGTGTTGCTCACGAACCCGGTCAGCGCGAGCCCGGCGGCCAGCCGGTGCACGTACGGCCGGAAGCCGACGCCCTGGACCGTGCCGCGCACCGTGATCCGGCGGCGGACCGGACGGGTGACGGGCGCGGTCACGAGACGGGGGCGGAGGCGGGGTGGTGGTGCGGGTGCGGGGCGAGCGGCGGGCGGTGCGGCGGGGCGCCGTCGCGGGCGGCGAGGGCGCGGTCGAGGAGGGCGCCGACGCCGGTGCCGGTGCGGGCGCAGGACCGGATGATCTCCACGCCCGGGTTGACCTGGTGCACGTTCTCGTGGAAGAGGCTCTCGTCGAAGCCGGCCGGTCCGGCGAGGTCGGTCTTGGTGATCACGACGAGGTGCGCGGAGCCGAACGCGGTCGGGTACTTCAGCGGCTTGTCCTCGCCCTCGGTGACCGCCATCAGCACGATCCGCAGGGTCTCCCCGAGGTCGTACGCGGCCGGGCAGACCAGGTTGCCGACGTTCTCCACGAAGAGCACGGAGGTGTCCGGCGGCAGCCAGCCGGTGAGCCGGGCGCCGACCTGGCGGGCCTCCAGGTGGCACAGGCCGTCGGTGAGCAGCTGCTGGACGGGCGCGCCGGACCGGGCGAGCCGGACGGCGTCGTTCTCGGTCGCGAGGTCCGCGGTGAGCGCGGCCACCGGGACGCCCCGCTCCCCGGCGCGGGCGAGCACCCGGGCGAGGAGTTCGGTCTTGCCGCTGCCCGGGCTGGACAGCAGGTTGACGAGGGTGACGCCCTGCCGGGCGAGGTCGTCGCGCAGGCTCGCGGCCAGGCCGTCGTTCTTCGCCAGCACGGCCTGTTTGACGTCGGACCGGCACATGGGCGGTGCTCCTCGGGTGCGGTGGTGCCCGGGCCGCGTGCGGTGCGGCCCGGGGGTGTCACCGATCTTGGGCCGCGCCGGGCGCCGTGCCCGGCAGCGCAGCCGCGTGCGGGGTCCCGGATTCCACCGGGCAGCCCAACGGGGGCAGGGGTCCGGCGGGGTCGGTGAGGAGGGCGGGGACGAGCGCGTGCAGCGCGTCGACGGCCCGGCCGACTGCTTCCCGCACCGGCGCGCTGAGTCCGGGCAGGAGGTCGTCGCCGTCCGGCAGGACGCCGGGTTCGCAGGCGAGGACGAGGACCCGGGGCAGGGGCTCGTCACCCAGGTGGGCGGCCAGGGCCAGCACCTTCGCCGGGTCCATGCCGTGGGCCTCGGGCACGACGGTCCCGTCGGGGGGTTCGGCCTCGATCAGGGAGAGGGCGCCGGGGCGGTGCCCGCGCGGGGCCGCGTCGACGAGGACGGCGGTGGCGCAGCCGGACAGCAGGTCGTAGGCGAGGTCCAGGCCGCGGATGCCGTAGTCGCGGACCCGTGCCCCGGGGGGCAGCGGGCGCTGGTCCAGTGCGCGGATCACCTCGGGGCCGAAGGCGTCGTCGCCGAGGAAGATGTTGCCGACACCGGCCACCAGCAGGCGCGCCGTCACCGGGCGCCCGCGGCGGCCGGGGCGAGGGGCCGGGCGGAGCCGCCCGGTGTCTTGCGGACGAAGGCCGAGCGCAGGGCGTGGTAGGGGGCCTCGGGGTCGAAGAAGAGGGCGTGCATACGGGCCAGTTCCGCCTCCCGGTACCGGGCGAGGGGCCGGTCCCGCTCGTCGGCGGCGCGGGCCGCCGCCTTGGCGGCGATCCGCCGGTCCAGGTCCCCGGCGGCGGCGAGCCCCGTCGCCAGTCGCCCGACCTCGGCGGCGAAGTCCCCCGGCGCGGCCGGCACCAGCCGGTCCACGAGGCCGAGCCGTGCCGCGGTGGCGGCGCTGACCGGCAGGGCCTGCGTCGTCAGCCGCCCGGCCTGCTCCGGGCCGACACGGCGCGGCAGGGTGTACGTCCAGAACTCGGAGCCGTACAGGCCCATGCGCCGGTAGTGCGGGTTGAGGACGACGCCGGCGCGGCACCACACCTCGTCGGCGGCGAGGGCCAGCATGGCGCCGCCGGCCGCCGCGTTGCCGCCGAGCGCGGCGACGACCAGCCGGTCGGTGGTGCGCAGCACGGCCTCCACGAGGTCGTCCATGGCGTTGAGGTTGGTCCAGGACTCCTGGGCCGGGTCGGGGGCCGCCTCGATGACGTTCAGGTGGATGCCGTTGGAGAAGAAGTCGCGGGTGCCGCCGAGGACGAGGACGCGGGTGGGGCGGGTGAGCGCCTCGGTGTAGGCGGCGAGCAGTCTGCGGCACTGGTCGGTGCTCATCGCGCCGCCCGGAAAGGAGAAGGCGAGGAAGCCGGTGTCGCCGTGCTGCCGGTAGCGGATGTCGGTCCAGGTGCGCCGGCCGGCCGGGAGCTCCAGCGGGGCGGGGACCTCCGGGAGGGCGAGGCCGGGCCGGTACCCGGCGAGGACGGAGGCGGCCGGGCGGCGGAAGGGCGCCGGGTCGCCGGAGCTCTTGCGGGGGCGCAGTTCCGGGATCCAGACCGCGCCGTCGCGGGTGGCCCGGCAGACGGCGCCCGCGCGCTGGGCCAGCAGGGTGCCGGGTCGGCCGCGCAGTTCGTCCTCGGGGTGCCCGCCGTGCAGGAACACCTCGTGGCCGTGGAGTTCGTCCAGGACGCCGGGCTGGGAGTCGGCGCCGCGCAGCTTGCGCAGGACCGTGGTGGTGTCGTCGCGCTCCCAGTCGATCCGCCGCCGCTCCTGCCGGAAGGCGTCCCGCCAGACGACGGTGACCGACTCGTCGGTCTGCGGCAGCGGCTTGTACCCGCCGTCGGCGTAGCGCCGTACGGCCGTCAGGACGGCGGTGACGGCGGCGTCGGAGGCCTCGTTGCGGTACAGGTCGCTCTTGCCGACGGGGGGCACGGGGAACGGCTCGGCCGCCCAGACCGGGCCCGCGTCCATCGCCGCCTCGGCCTGGAGCACGGTCACGCCCCACTGCCCGGCTCCGTCGGCGATGGCCCAGTCCAGCGAGGACGGGCCCCGGTCACCGGGCGGGCCGGGGTGCACGATCAGGCAGGTGTGCTGCTGCCACACGTCCTCGGGCAGGGCCGTCCGGAGCATCGGCGCGATGATCAGGTCGGGGCGCGACTCGCGCACGGCGGCCCGGACCGGGTCGGGGCCGTGCGCGGCGAGCACGACGTCCAGCTGGTGCCCGAGGTCCGACAGTTCGGCGTACAGGCGCTGGGAGAGGCTGTTGAACGCGCTGGCGACGAGCAGAATGTCCATGCCACGGCATGGTCGCCGCTCGCCCGGGTGCCGGGAAGTACCGCGGCGGCGTTTCACCGGCCCGGCTCAGGTCTCTTCCTCCATCCGGATCGCGTTCCGCAGATCCTCGAAGGCCTGGCTGCGGTCGTCCTGGTGCGCCTCCAGCAACGCGGCGGCGATCGCGTCGAGCTTGCGCTGGATCGCGTGTTCGGCGCGCATCTCGGCGTTCTTCAGCAGGGCCAGGAGCAGCAGGGCGACGGCCGTCATGGACTCGCCCGCGAGGAGCAGCACCTCCAGCGGCAGGTGGGCGACGTGGGAGGCGACGAAGAAGCTGACGAGGCCCAGGCAGAACAGGAAGAACAGCGGTGAGCTGGTGAAGTTCGAGGCGTATTCGGCGAGCTGCTCGAACCGGCCGCGGCGCGGGCCGCCGCGGTGGACGGGGTTCTTGAACGTCATGGCCGAGCCTTTCCCGCGAAGGGCGGCTGACGCGTCAGCTCCGCACTACCCCGGTGGGGGCGTACGACACCGGGGCCCGGCCGGGTGCGGCGCCGTGCCCGGGGGCCGGTCCGGCCGTCTCAGGCCGCGAGGGTGTCCCCGGGCGCCAGGCGGTCCACGAGCTGGTCGTGGTGCAGCTCGGCCACCGGCCACAGCAGATCGGGGTGGCGGAGCAGGGCCGCCGCGCCGCGGTCGCCGTCGTCGGGGGCGAGCAGCCGGCGGAACTCGACCGGCGTCGCCGCGTGCTCGCTCCCGGCGAGTGCGGCGACGGCCAGGACGGCCAGCTCGGGGTCGGTCAGCAGGGCGGCGGCCCAGCTGGCCACGACCTCGTCCACCCAGGTGCGCCAGGCCCAGTCCTCGGCGGGGTGCCCGCCGGCCCGCTCGGCGCCGGCGATCCAGTCGAGGCGGGCCGCGCCTCCGGGGCCCGCCATGGTGACCAGGCCGGCGTCGATCGCCGTGGGGTACCGCAGCCAGGCGGCGACCGTCACCGCCTGCCGGGCCTGCGCCTCGCACAGCGCGGAGGCCAGCGCGCCGCCGCACGGCGGGTAGGCGACCGTCAGCCAGCGTGCCGTCGCGGCTATCAGGGGGGACAGATCAGTGAGCACAGCCGGGCCGTCCGAGGTGCGAAGGGGTTCAGGGCTCCACGCAACGGTAGCCCGGTGCCGGTCACGGCCGGGAGGGGGTGCGTACCAGGTCATATGTGACCTGACCCACTCACCCCGGCCCCACGCGCTCACCGGGGGGAGCCACGTGCCGATGCGGCCACTCACGGGGAGGCCCCGTCCCCGCCTCCCCCACTCACCGGGAGCACCCGCCGCCCCGCCCCCCGCACCGACCGGGAGAACCCTCCCCCGCATCACGCGCCCGCCGGGAGCACCTGCCCGCGCCTCGCGCGCTCAGCGGGAAGATCCGCGAGCCGATGCCGCCACCTACCGAGAGCACCCGCCCCCACCTCACCCACGTCACCGCGAAAACCCGCCCGCCAGTGCGCCCCTCTCCGGTGGGGACCCCCACGCACCCCCACGCACCCACCGGGAAGCCCCGCGCACCGACAGGTGAGACCCTCACCCACTCACCCCGAACACTCACCCCACCCACCCCTCACCGGGAGGACCCACGTGCCGGTGTGCCCGCCGGGCGTCGGCGCACCGCTTCCTTCGGCGGGCGTTCCCGCAGGGCGCCGTAGGCGATGAAGTAGGCGGGGACGCGGCGCAGCCACGGCGCGTCGCCGAGCAGGGCCGCGAGGCGCTCGGCGCGCCAAGCGTCGCCCAGGGGCGGCCGGCCGTCCAGGACCGGCGCGATGACGCGGGCGTGGGCCGCCCGTTGCAGCGCCTGGGCGACGACCGTGGTGGGACGGCGGCGGCGCTGCACGGCGCGTACGTCACGCGGCCCCACGGTGCCGCGGCTCAGGGGCCCGGCCAGGTGGCGGGCGGTGGCCACGGCGTCCTGCACGGCGAGGTTGATCCCGATGCCGAAGACCGGGGACATGGCGTGCGCGGCGTCGCCGATGCACAGCAGACCGGGGCGGTGCCAGCGGCGCAGCCGGTCCAGGTGGACGTCGAGGAGCTTGACGTCGTCCCAGGAGCGCAGCGCGTGCGTCCGGTCGGCGATCCAGGGGACGGCGTCGGCGAAGGCGGCCAGGAACCGGTCCAGGCCGGCGGCGCGGCGCTCGGCGTCGGTGCCCTTGGGGATGAGCGCGGCGCACTGCCAGTAGTCACCGCGGTCGATCATGGCGGTGAGGAAGCCCTCGCCGGCGCCGCCGACGAGCCCGCTCGGGTCGTCCTCGCGCCGCGGCAGGCGGAACCACCAGGCGTCCATCGGGCAGGCGAAGTGGCGCAGGCCCAGTTCGGGGAGGGCGCGGGCCAGCGAACCGCGGCCGTCGCAGGCCACGGTGAGGAGGGCGCGCAGCTCGCCGGTGCGGCCGTCGGAGCCGCGGTAGCGGACCCCGGTGACCCGTCCGGACTCGACGACGAGGGAGGTGGCCTCCGTGTTCATCCTCAGTTCGAAGGACGGCTCGCGGCGGGCCTGGTCGGCGAGGAGGTCGAGCAGGTCCCACTGGGGCACCATCGCCACGTAGTTGTGGGGCCCGGGCAGTGCGGAGAGGTCCGCCACGGTGACCGGCGAGCGGCCGGCGCCGAGCGGGAGCTGGAGGGTGCGGACCCGGCGCTGCGGAAGCCGGGCGAACTCCCCCGCCAGGCCGAGGTCGTCCAGCAGCGCCAGGGTCGACGGGTGGACGGTGTCGCCGCGGAAGTCGCGCAGGAAGTCGGCGTGCTTCTCCAGCACGGTCACCGCGATCCCGGCCCGGGCCAGCAGCAGGGCGAGCACCATGCCCGCGGGGCCTCCGCCGATGACACAGCAGGTGGTCTTCTCCATGGCGGTCCCGCCCTTCCTCGTCGAGAGCAGTGATCGGCTCAGTAATTCATCACTGGATGAATAGGGTACTCCCTCGCGGACCGGATCGTCACGTGTCGCCGCGGTGGACGGGGGAACCCGTTGCGCGCCTTGAGGAGGACTGGGGACGCACCGGGAGCTGGGAGGTCGCATGGCCACGGACGCCGCACGCTACGACGACCAGGGCGAGGTACCGCTGGGAGGCTATGCCGTCCTCGCCTCCGTGTTCCTCGCCGGCACCGGCGCCTTCGCGCTGCTGGCCCGGCGCCGGGGCGTACGCCTGCCGCAGCAGGTGCCGCCCTGGGACGTCGCACTGCTGGGCGCCGCCGCGTACAAGACCTCGCGGGTCCTGGCCAAGGACAAGATCACCAGTTTCCTGCGGGCGCCGTTCACCCGCCGCGCGGACGAGGGCGAGGCGAGCGAGGTCATGGACGAGCCCCGCGGCGACGGCCTCCGGCGCGCGGTCGGCGACCTGGTGTCCTGCCCGTTCTGCGTCGCCGCCTGGACCACCGGCGCCCTGGTCTGCTCCTACGCGGCGGCTCCCCGCCTCACCCGGCTGGTGTGCGGGGGCTTCGGCGCGCTGACGGTGGCGGACTGGCTGCAGTACGCGTGGACGTGGACGCAGCAGACGGCGGAGAGCTGAGGCCGGGCGGCGGCGGTGCCGGCCGTTCGTAGTCCGGCGGGTGCGGGGTACTCGCCCGGTGCCGCTGCGCCGGGGGGACGGGCGGGCGCACCGTCGGCACTTCGCGCGGAAGGGACCGGTCTCATGCGGCACGACGAGATGATCGGAAAGGTGCAGGCACTGGCCCAGCTGCCCGACCGCGGGGCGGCCGAGCGGGCCGCGCACGCGGTGGTGAGCACCCTGGCGGAACGGCTGCCGGCCGGGCTGGCACGGCACGTGGCCGCCCAGCTGCCGCCGGACATGGCGGCGGCCATGCGGGAGGCGGCCGACGCGTCCGCCGGGCCGGACTCCGGCACGGCGGCCGAGCCGTTCGGGCTGACGGCGTTCGCCGGACGCATCGCCGTCCGGGCCGGCACCGACGAGGAGACGGCGCTGCGGGAGGCCGCCGCCGTGATGGAGGTGCTGGACGCCGCGCTCGCCCCGGAGCTGACCGAGCGGATGGACGGGGCGCTGCCGGCCGACATCCGCGAACTGCTGCCGGTGGAGCGCGCGGTCGAGGACACGAGGGGGCCGGACTGACAGGGATGCCGTGGTCGCCGGCCGGCAGGGAGCCGGGCCGGCAGTGAGCGGGGTCCACGAGCAGCCGGGCTGACGGGGCCGGGACGGGCTGAGGCGGCGCGGCCGTCAGGGCGGCGCCGGGCGAAGGACGCCCTGGACGGCGTGCGCCGCACCGCGGGCCGCCCACCGTGACCGGGGCGGGCGAGCCCGGTTCCATTCGTGTGCAAGCGCCCACCGGGGGCAGGCGTAGCAGTGACGCTCCCCTCCCGAAAAGGTGCTCCATGGCCTTCTTCGCCCTCTCCCGGCATCAGCCGCTGGTCCTGCTCTCCGCCACCGAGCTGGCGTCGGAGTACCACCGGTTGCAGGAAGAGAACCGGCAGCTCCAACGCGCCGTGACCTCGCACGCCCTGATCGACCAGGCGATCGGCGCCGTCGTCGTCCTCGGGCGGATGGCCCCGGAAGAGGCCTGGCGTGCGCTGCGGGACGTCTCCCAGCGCACGAACGTCAAGCTGCGCACGGTCGCCGAGCACATCCTGGCCTACGCCCAGGGAGGCACGCTTCCCGAGCCGGAACGGATCGAGCTCGGGAAGGCGATCGCCCGCTACCGCCGCGGCGGGGAGCCCGCGGTGCTCAACGGGAGCCTGCACGCGTCGGCCGACGGTGACGGGACCGATCACTAGAGGTACCCGCCCCGCCCCTGCCGGCGACCCCGACCCGACCCCGGGTGCGTTCCGCGCGCCCCTTCACGCGTCGTGTGCTTACGGTGCTGTGGAGGTGACCGGCTGTCAGTGGGGACGCCGCTCGGTGCGGAGAGGAGGCGGGAGCGGTGGTGGACGACGCGCACCGACGGGCGGCCGGGCGGGGCGGCGGACGCCGGGCCGGGCGCGCGGTGCTGGGCAGCCGGCCGGCGCACTCCGTGCGGCTGCCGTCCGTGACCCGCCCGGAGCAGCGGGCGGCGCCGGCCGAGCGCACGGTGAAATGGCTGCGGGTCGCCGCGGCCTACGCCTGGCGGCTGATCCTCGTCGGCATCGTCGTCTACGGCGTCTTCAGCATCCTCGGCAGCTTCCAGCTCATCGCCGTCGCGCTGTTCCTGGCGCTGGTCGTGACATCCGTACTGCACCCGCTGACCGATCTGCTGAGCCGGTTCCTGCCGAGACCGCTGAGCGTGGCGATCACGCTGGTGGGCAGTCTGGCGCTGCTGCTGGGCCTGTTCGCGCTGGTGGGCAGCGCGGTGGCGGGCGAGTCCGCCCGGCTGGCGGAGGAGTTCAGGGGCGGGGTCCACCGCATCGAGCAGTGGCTGCGCCGGCCGCCGTTCCGGCTCAGCTCCGACGCGCTCTCCGGGCTGCAGAGCCAGGTGACGCACTACATCTCCACGCACCGGGCCGCCCTGCTCAGCAGCGCGGTCAACGAGCTGGGCCGGGTGGTCGAGCTGATCACCGGCGTCGCGCTCGCGCTGTTCGCCTCGGTGTTCTTCCTGCACTCGGGCGAGCGCCTGTGGAGCTGGGCACGGGACCAGCTGCTGCCGAGCGGTGCCCGCCCGGTGTGGGACCGGGCGGGGCGGGCGGCCTGGCGGACCTTCGCGGGGTACACGCGCGGCATCATCATCGTGGCCGCCACCAACGCCGTCCTGGTGGGAGTGGTCCTGCTGGTGCTGCGGGTACCGCTCGCGCTGCCGCTGACGCTGCTGGAGTTCTTCGCGGCGTTCGTGCCGCTGGTGGGCTCACCGGTGGCGCTCGGGGTCGCCACGATCGTCGCGCTCGCCGGCCGGGGTCCGCTGACGGCGGCCGGCGTGCTGGTGCTGATCGTGGTGATCGGCCAGCTGGAGGGGCACGTGCTGCATCCGGTGGTGATGAGCTGGGCGGTACGGCTGCACCCGCTCGTCGTGGCCGTGTCGGTCATCGCGGGAAGCATCGTCGCCGGGGTGATCGGCGCCGTCGTCGCGGTCCCCCTGGTCTCCGTCGTCTGGGCGGTCCTGCGGACACTGCGCGCGGTGCCACCCTGACGCGACCCGGCGCGCGACGATGCCGGAACCCCAGGGCCGACCAACCCCTTCGTCCGGGAGCGGCTGCGCGGACACCGCTCGCCGTACCACCACGCCGGCACCCGGCACCCGGTAGGCGCCGAGGCGACCCAGAACCGACCCCACACACCACGGCGCCGAGAACCCCCCGACACCCTCGCTCAGCGGAGCGCTGCCGTGACGAGGCCGCTGATCTCCTCCTCCCCTACGCTGCCGCCGTTCACCAGGCGGTCGAAGACCAGCCCGTCCACGCACGTCAGCAGGGTCACCGTGCGCTCTTCCAGGTCCGCGACGCCCTGCGCGGCGAGGAACGCGCGCACGACCCGCCGCCCCTGGTTCTCGCGCGGCACGAGGATCTCGCGCAGTTCGGGGTGGTGCGCGCTCTCGACGGCGCAGGCGTAGCGGGCGAGGGACCGCCGGCGCCCCTCTCCGGTGAGCCGCGCTTCGACCAGCGCGGCGATGCCGGCCGTCAGTTCACCGGCGGTCCGCGGCACGGGCGTGGCGGCGCCCCTCTCCTCGAGCTCCGCCTGGTCCAGCGCCACCAGTCGCCGGACCAGGGCGGTGAGGAGGGCCTGACGGGTGCGGTAGTACGCGGAGGTGGTGCCGGACGGCAGCCGGGCCGCGCGGTCCACGGCGCGGTGCGTCAGCCCGCGCATGCCGCTGCCGGCGAGCACGGTGATCGCCGTGTCGGCGAGGAGGGTACGTCGGTCTGTGGCCACCTCCTCTTTCTACACCCGCCTTCTACGTCTGTAGAACGGCGCGCTAGGGTGCCCCTACGGCTTCTACAGCTGTAGAAACCCAGGTGCAGAAACCCACGGGAGGGGACCGGCATGGGCGGTACGGCGGTGGTGGTCGGGGGCGGTATCGGCGGGCTGGCCGCGGCACTGGGCCTGCACCGGGTCGGCTGGGAGGTCCGGGTGGTGGAGCGGGCCGCCGTCCTCGCCGACGCGGGCGCGGGCATCTCGCTGCACGCCAACGGGCTGCGCGCGCTGGACGCGGTGGGCGTCGGCGCGGCGGTCCGGGCGGCGGCGCGCCCGCAGTACACCGGGGGTACGCGCACCCCGGCGGGCCGGTGGCTGTCCCGCATGGACGGGACGCTGCTGGAGCGTGAGCTGGGCTCCCCCATCGTCGGCATCCCGCGCGCGGTCCTGCACCGGCTGCTGCGCGCGGCGCTGCCCGAGGAGTGCCTGCTCGTCGGCGCGACCGTGGACACGCTCGACCTCTCGGCCCCCGGCCGGGTGGGCGTGCCGGTGGGCGACGGCGTCCTGGAGGCCGACGTGGTCGTCGCGGCGGACGGCGTGCACAGCCGGCTGCGCGGGCAGCTGTTCCCCGAGCATCCCGGTCCGGTGTACGCCGGTTCGACGGTGCTGCGGGCCCTGACCGAAGGCCCGCTGGAGGTGGCCACCGACTTCGAGCTGACCTGGGGCGGGGGCGCCGAATTCGGGCACATCGCGTTCACCGACGGCCGCGCCGAGTGGCACGCGGTGCTCAACGCGCCGCCCGGCGTCCGCCACGCCGACCCGCTCGGCATGCTCCGCCACCGCTTCCGCGACTGGCACGACCCGGTTCCGGCGCTGCTGGCCGCCACCCGGCCCCAGGCCGTGCTGCACCACGACATCCACGAACTGGCCACGCCGTTGCCGTCGTTCGCGGCGGGACGGGTGGCGCTGCTGGGCGACGCGGCGCACGCCATGACGCCGCACCTCGGCCAGGGCGCCTGCCAGGCCCTGGAGGACGCGGTCACCCTGGCCGCCGCGCTGGCCGGTGAGGCCTCGGTCGGCGCGGCGCTGGCCCGGTACGACGCCGAGCGCCGCCCCCGCGCCCAGGCGGTCGCCCGCGCGGCCCGGCAGGCGGGCCGGCTCGGCCAGCGACTGTCCCAGCCACTGGCCGTGGCCCTGCGCGACACCGGGCTGCGCCTGGCCCCGTCCCGGGTGACGATACGGGCGATCCTGCGCCACGCCGACTGGACGCCGCCGCGCCTGGGATGACGGGCAGCCGTCTCCTCTCGGGTGACGGGCGCAGCCGCCTCGTCCCGGGCCGGACAGCCGGCGGCCCCCGCACGGCCGCCCCCCGCACGGCCGCCCCGCACCGGTGCGACCGATCAGGTCCCGGTCCGCTCGGCCTTCGCGCGGGCGACGGCCGCGCCGGCGGGGTGGCGGGTGCTGATCCGGGCCGGCGGGGTGCCGTCCGGGCCGGCCAGGTACAGCCAGTGGATGGTGGGGCCGTGGCTGTTCCGGCCGTAGGAGGTGGTCTCGGTCCGCTCGGTGACGGACAGTTCGGGCCAGGCGAGGGCGTGGGTACGGGTCACGCCCACGGTCACGACGACGCCCCCGGCGAACACGTGCAGGCGGGTGTCCCGGTGGGTGAGCCGGCCCTCGACGACGAAGCCGGCCACGGGGAGGGCGACCGCCAGGACGAGGAGGTCGACGGCGGCGGCCTTCACCCCGGGACCGTAGGGGCCGGACACCATGCCGGCACCGAAGAGCAGACAGAGCAGCGCCGGCATCAGCGACGCGCAGCCCAGACCGGTGGTCCGGCTCCCGATGCGCTGTGTGTGCGTCCGCTCGCCCAGCCCGTGGGCGGCGGCGGCCCGTTCCGCCCTGCGCAGCGCCTCCTCGCCCGCTTCGGCGCTGCGTGTCCCCCAGCCCATCGCCCGGTCCCCCTCCCGCGCAGTGCTTCCGGTGAATCCCTAACGCGCGGCGCCGGACGGCGCCTCCTCCGGCAGACCGGCGTCCGCGCCGTCGCTCAGGCCCAGGCGCAGGTGCTCGATGTGATAGACGGCCTGGTCGAGGAGTTCGGCGACATGGCCGTCGTACAGGGCGTAGATCACCAAGCGGCCCTGGCGGCGGCCGACGACCAGGCCGAGATTGCGCAGCAGCCGCAACTGGTGTGAGCACGCGGACTGCTCCATGCCGACCTCGGCGGCGAGTTCGGTGGCCGCGCACGGCCCCTCCCGCAGCCGGGACAGGATCAGGAGCCGGGACGGCGTGGCGAGGGCCTGCAGCGTGGTCGCCACGCGCGCGGCGCTGTCCGCGTCCAGGCGCGTACGGGGAACCGCCGTCCGCGCGGGAGTTGCTCCATGGCCCATGCGGGCCATCATACAGACGACACTTGAAAGATTCTTCATATGTACCTGTATGGTGGCCATGCTGCACTGCCGTCCACCCTGCCGAAGGGTTCCCCGCCATGCCCTCCGTCCTCACCGACCGCCGCCCCCTCCCCACCGGGGCATCCGGCGCCGAGCCCGCCGCGCCCCGGCGCCGCACCCGGGTCCTCGCGCTGCCCGAGGCCCGCTGGGCGGCGGCGGCCACGGTGCTGTTCCTGCTCGCCCTCCCCCTCCAGCTCACCGGCGCGCCCGGCTGGGCCTGGGCCGTGCCGTACGCGCTCGCCTACGCGGCCGGCGGCTGGGAGCCCGCGTGGGCGGGGCTGCGGGCGCTGGCCGGCCGGACCCTGGACGTGGACCTGCTGATGATCGTGGCGGCGCTGGGCGCGGCGGCCGTCGGCCAGGTGATGGACGGCGCCCTGCTGATCGTCATCTTCGCGACCTCCGGGGCGCTGGAGGCACTCGCCACCGCCCGGACCGCCGACTCGGTGCGCGGCCTGCTCGACCTCGCCCCCGCCACCGCCACCCGGCTGCGCGCGGACGGCACCGAGGAGACGGTCACGCCGGCGGACCTCACCGTCGGCGACACCGTCCTGGTGCGGCCCGGCGAGCGGATCGGCGCCGACGGCCGGGTGCTGGACGGGACGAGCGAGGTCGACCAGGCCACCATCACCGGTGAACCGCTGCCCGTCGCCAAGGAGCCCGGCGACGAGGTCTTCGCCGGCACCCTCAACGGCACCGGCGCGCTGCGGGTGCGGGTCGGCCGGGACGCCGCCGACTCGGTGATCGCCCGGATCGTGCACATGGTGCAGGAGGCGTCCGGGACCAAGGCCCCGACCCAGCTGTTCATCGAGAAGGTCGAACAGCGCTACTCGCTGGGCATGGTCGCCGCGACGCTCGCCGTGTTCGCGGTGCCGCTCGCCTTCGGCGCCGCGCTGACCGGGTCGCTGCTGCGGGCCATGACGTTCATGATCGTCGCCTCGCCGTGCGCGGTGGTGCTCGCGACCATGCCGCCGCTGCTGTCGGCGATCGCCAACGCCGGCCGGCACGGGGTGCTGGTGAAGTCGGCGGTGGTGATGGAACGCCTCGGGCAGGTGGACGCGGTGGCGCTGGACAAGACGGGCACCCTGACCGAGGGCACGCCGAAGGTGACGGACGTCGTACCGCTGCCCGGAGCCGGTCCCGGCGAGCGCGAGCTGCTCACGCTCGCGGCGGCGGCCGAGCATCCGAGCGAGCACCCGCTCGCCCGGGCCGTGGTGGAGGCCGCGCGCGCCCGTGGCCTCGACGTTCCGATCGCCCGCGGCTTCCGCTCCGCACCGGGTGTCGGCGTCACCGCCACGGTCGGGGAGCACGCGGTCGCGGTGGGCACGCCGGCCCGGCTGCTGGACGGGACGAGCGGGACGCCGGACGACGGCGCGCCGACCGGGCCGTCGCACACGGACCGGCACGGCTCCCCCGTCGCCGCTTCCCCGGTCACCACCCGGCAGGCGGCCGGCCGCGCCGCCGCGTCCCTCGTCGCACGGCTCGAAGCCGGTGGCCGTACCGCCGTGCTGGTGGTGGTGGACGGCGTTCCGGCCGGGGTGCTCGGGATCGCGGACCGGCTGCGGCCGGACGCCGCCGTCACCGTCGCCGCGCTCACCGCGCTGACCGGGACCCGTCCGACGCTGCTGACCGGGGACAACGCGCGCGCCGCCGCCCGGCTGGCCGGCGAGGTCGGCATCCAGGACGTCCGGGCCGGATTGCTGCCCGAGGACAAGGTGGCCGCCGTGCGGGAGCGGCAGGACGCCGGCCGCCGGGTACTGGTCGTCGGCGACGGCGTCAACGACGCGCCCGCGCTGGCCGCCGCGCACAGCGGTGTCGCGATGGGCCGCGCCGGGTCCGATCTGGCGCTGGAGACCGCCGACGCGGTGATCGTGCGCGACGAGCTGGCCGCGGTGCCCGCTGTCGTCGCGCTCTCCCGCCGCGCCCGCCGCCTGGTCGTGCAGAACCTCGTCATCGCGGCGGCGTTCATCTCCGGCCTGGTCGTCTGGGACCTCGCGGGCACGCTGCCGCTGCCGCTGGGCGTCCTCGGCCACGAGGGTTCCACGGTCCTCGTCGGCCTGAACGGTCTGCGCCTGCTGCGCGAGGCCGCCTGGAGGAGGGCGGCACGGACGGACACGTCCTCCGCCTGACCCACCGTCGCCGGCCGCCCCGTACGGCGCCCACGCCGAGGGCCGCCCCCGTCCCGGCCCCGCCACATTCGGCAGCGCCCCGGTGGCATGAGGTGGGGCCGACGGTGGCACCCGGGGCGCCGTGCGTGGGATACGACTGACCTGGCAAGGAGTACGGAGTGACGTGGCGGGTGCCGCGGGTGCGGTGCGGCGGGCCTGGGCGGGACCGTGCCGGGAACGGGACCTGGCCGTCCAGGCGGTGAAGGCGGCGCTGGCCGCGTGGGTGGCGTGGGCGGTCGCGGGCTGGTGGCTGCGGGCGCCGGTCGCGTTCGTCGCGCCGTGGGTGGCGGTCGTCCTGGTGGAGTCGACCGTGTACCGCTCGATCGCGCACGGCCTGCAACAGCTCGCGGCGATCGCGGCCGGCACGGTCGCGGCGACCGCGGTCGGACTGCTGATGCACAGCACGGTGGCGGCGATGGCGGTGGTGCTCCCCCTGGTGATGCTGCTGGGCCAGTGGCGCCGCCTGGGCAGTCAGGGCATCTACGCGGCCACGGGCGCCCTGTTCGTCCTGACCAACGGATCGGTCACCGTCGCCACCTCCGCGGCCCGGCTCACCGAGGCCCTGTTCGGGGCGGTGGTCGGCATCACCGTGAACGCGCTGGTCCGGCCGCCGCTGTATCTGCGCGACACCCGTGCCGTCCTGCGGGACGCGACCGAGGAGGCCCACGACATCCTGCGGGACGTGGCCGACGGACTGGCCGCGAGCCGCTGGGACGCGGAGGAGGCGGACGCCTGGCACCAGCGCGCGCTGCGGCTGCACGGGCTCGTGGAGGAGGCCCGCTCGGCGGTCGACTGGAGCCGGGAGAGCCTGCGCGTCAACCTGCGCGGGCGCCGCAAGCCGGCCCTGCCGCTGCCCGGGAAGGGGTACGACGACGCGCTGGTGGTGCTGGACTACGCGGCCGTGCACACCGCGGGGGTGACCCGCACGGTGCTGGAGGCCGCCGCCGAGGACCGCTCGGCGCCCCGGCCGCACCCGCAACTCGCCCGGCGGTACGCGGACTTCCTGTACGAGACCGCCCGCGCGCTGCGGCTCTACAGCCACAGCCGGTTCGGCGACGAGTGCGAGGACGAGCTGTGCGAGGCGGTGCGGCGGCTGCGGGACACGCTCGGCGAGCTGCGCCGGGACCTGGTCCGCTCCACGACGGACGACCCCGACGAGGTCGCCACCTACGGCGCGCTGCTGGCCCAGGCCCACCGGCTGGCCGACCAGTTGGCCGCCTCGGCCGGGTGAGCGCGGCCGCTCACGCGCCGGGCGCCGGGTCCGCCGGTCCGCGGACGCCGAACACGGCGCGGCCGACGGTGAGGACGCCGTCGGTCAGCGGCCGGCAGCGCACTCCCCCGCCGCCGCGCAGGGCTCGCTGGGCGCCGGGGCCGAGGGTGGTGTCCATCCAGGCGCAGGGCCGGGCGGCGCTGCGCACCTCCAGTTCGACCGGTCCGGAACCGGAGTCGAGGAAGACGGTCCTGCCGATGCAGGCGTCGATGTCGACCCCGCGCAGCAGGACGTTGCGCCGGGTCCGCAGCAGGTCGGCCGGGTACGGCTGCGGCAGCCGCTCGGCGGCCATGAGGGTGATCGAGGCGTTGCGGTGGGCGGGGTGGTTGAAGTAGCGGTCCCCGACGATGCCGAGGCCCGCGCGGACCTCGGCGCTCGTCACGAGTTCGCCGGGCGGCAGCTCGGGCGGGCCGTCGCCCGGCCGGCCCGCGAGGCGGTGCACCGGGGACACCAGCAGCTGGAGTATCTCGACGTGCGGCACGCTCCGAGCCTAACCAGCGCCGGCCCGTTCCCGGTCCCCGGCGCCCGGCCATCCGGCCGTGACCCGGAGGTCAGGACCGTGACGCCGTCCCGGAGCCGGGGGTCCGCAGCGCCTGCGCGTCCGGTGCGTCACCGGTGGCGAACTCCCGCAGCCCGTCCTGGGAGCCGTTGAAGCGGTCGTGGTCGCCGACCGTCGGGCCGCTGGAGGTGTACTGCCACATCGTGTACGACGTCCACCCGGCCGGCAGCGGCCCGGGCGTCGAGGCGTAGCGCGCGATCCACAGCGGGTTGGTCGCGCCGAAGCCGGCGTAGTCGCCGGTGCACTCGGTCCACCAGTTGGTCGCCGTGTAGATGACCGCGTCCCGGCCGGTGCGGGACCTGTAGCGCTCCAGGAAGTCCCGGATCCAGCTGACCATGCCGCTCTTGGACTTGCCGTAGCAGGAGTCGCCGTACGGGTTCCACTCCATGTCGAGGGCGCCGGGGAGCGTCCGGGCGTCGTTCGACCAGCCGCCGCCGTGCTGCACGAACCAGTCGGCCTGGGCGGCGCCGCCGGCCGTGTCCGGGGTGGCGAAGTGGTAGGCGCCGCGCACCATGCCGGCGTCGAACGAGCCGTCGTACTGCTGGGTGAAGTAGGGGTTGGTGTAGGACGTCCCCTCGGTGGCCTTGGTGTACGCCCACTTGGTGCCGCTGTTCCACAGCGTCGGCCAGTCGACGTCGCGTTGGTGGCTGGAGACGTCCACCCCCTCGGTCTGGGAGGCGCGGGGGTCCGGCGGCGGGGCGCCGGACTCGCCGTCGTGGGCGAGGACGCCGATGCCCATGTAGGCGCTGCCGCGCTCGGGCGCGCCCCCGGTCGCGTCGGACGCGGCCGGGGGGCCGGACAGGAACAGCAGCAGGCAGGTCAGGGCGCCGGTGAGGCACGGGCGGGACCGGCCACGGAAGCGGAATATGGGGATTCGCACGGGATCCATCCGACCCGGGGCCCGATCCCCGCGCACGTCGGACTGCGCCCAACGAGGCCGTCCGCGGCCGGTTTCAACCCGTGTGGGCGTCCGTCACCCCTCGATGCGGTGCTGCGTCCAGAAGGAGGTCAGGTCCGTGCTCGTGGCCGCCTGGGCCGCCGCCTTGAACTCGGCCGTGGTGGACACGCCGTACCAGTGCGCGGTCGCGTAGTCCTTCAGCAGCTTGGCCATGGCGGTGTCCCCGAGGACGCGGCGCAGGTCGTGCAGGGCGCACTTGCCGTAGCCGTAGACGACGGTGGAGTACCGGGAGGAGTGCGCGTCCCAGTACGCCATCGAGTTGGTGATCTTCTCGGTGCTGGAGGCCCAGGAGACGCCGCTCCAGCAGTTGGTCCCGGTCTTGCCCTGGGCGAGGTCGGTGGCGTAGTCGGTGAACGACTCGTCCAGCCAGGGGCTGGTGTACTCGTCGTCGCCGACGATGCCGTACCACCACTGGTGGGCGATCTCGTGGGTGAGCGCGGTGGTGCTGACCAGGTCGAGGACGAAGCCGGGGTACTCCATGCCGCCGAACCAGTAGTTGTTGTCGATGACGGCGTCCAGCTCGCCGTACGGGTAGGCGCCGAACCGGGAGGCGTGGGCGTCGACCGCGCTCTTGGCGGTGCTGAGCATCGACTGGGCGCTGGTGGAGCTGATCCCCGAGACGGAGTAGACGTTCACCGGGACGCCGGCGGCCGAGGTGCCGGAGATCTTGGTGAAGGGGCCCGCCGCCCAGGCGAAGTCACGGACCTTGGAGGCGGTGGCCGTGGTGACGGTACGGCCGCTGGAGCCGGGCGTGTCCGTGGAGGTGCCGGTGGCCGGGACCAGCAGGGTGCTGGGGTGGTCCAGGGTGACACGGAAGTCGGCGGCCAGGGAGTAGAAGGACTCGCCGTTGTTCGTGTACGGGTCCAGGTGCCAGCCGGCGCTGTCGCGGACGGCGAGGACGGGCAGGGCGTTGCCGACGAAGCTGAACGCGCCGTCGTGGCCGAAGCGGTCGGCGCCGCTGGGCACGGTGATGCCGAGGTCGAAGCCGATGGTGGTGCTCTGGCCCTGGGCGAGCGGGCTCGGCAGGTCGATCCTCAGGGCGGTGCACGCGACGGAGAGGGCGCCGGCGGTGCCGCCGGTGACGTTGCCGACCTTGACGGGCATCGCGTCGCAGCTGCCGTGGTAGTTGTCCCAGAGCCTGAGGTAGACCTCGCCGAGCGCGGTGGCGGAGGCGTTGGTGAAGGTCACGCTCTCGCGCCCGGTCCAGACGGTGCCGCTGGTGTCGCTGCTCAGGTTCACGGTGTACGACGGGGCCGCCGGGGTCCGTGCGGAGTCGGCCGGCGGTGGTGTGGTGCCGTCCGAGGTGTCGAGGGCGATGTCGTCCAGGACGAAGCTCGTCTGGAGGCTGGAGTCCTCGGTGCCGGTGAAGGACAGGTTCACGGTCTGGCCGGCGAACGCGGACACGTCGACCGACTTCTTCACGTAGCCGGTGTTCTTGTCCAGGTTCGAGTAGGTGGCCAGCGTGGTGCCGCCGAGCTTGGCCGTGAGTGTGTCGTAGGCGGTGGACGAGGTCGTCTCGGCGGTGTCGACGTGCAGCCAGAAGGTGAGGGTGGCGGCGCCGCATCCGGACGGGACGGTGACGCTCTGGCCGAGGGTGTCGGTGTGGGTGCCGCCGACGCCGTCCAGCCAGGCGTAGGAGGTGCCGCCGTGGGGGGTCTGCCCGGAGCGGCTGGTGATCACGGTGGACGCGGACTGGGTCCACGGTGAAGTGCCGCTCTCGAAGCCGCCGTTGGCGATCACCTGCGCCGGGGTGCAGGCGGCGGGAGCCGTGGCGGGCCGGGCGGCGGCGGGGGTGCCGGGGAGGACGAGGGCGGCCAGCGCGGCGGCGGTGACCGCGCCGGCGCCGAGGGCCCTGTGGGGGGTCGGTCTCACACGCTACTCCTTTGCGGCGGCCGGGGTCCGGCCTGCTCGAAGACCGCCCGGCCGGCTGGGGTGCGCCGGGGCGGTCCGGGTGGGGCTTGCGCGATCGCTGTGCACAGGTGCGGCGCGCGCCCCTGTGGGTCGGGGCGCGGGCTGCCGAAAGAGTGACAGATTTGACCGGGTCATGCCAGACCGGCGAAGAGGGTGGCCCCGAGTGGGCCGGCGCGCCCGCAGGCCCGCCGGCACCGCCCGCCGGGGTCAGAGGGCGCGCAGCGTCATGAAGACGGCGTGCGGACGGGTGCCGTCCGGGTCCGGCCAGCCGGTCGCCACATGGCCGAGGGCGTCCCGCGGCGGCAGCGGCGCGTTCCCGGCGACGGGGGTGAGGACGCGGTGGACGTGCAGGGTCAGGCCCCCGGGCACCGGGAGGCGGGTGCCGTCCTCGTCCTCGGACGGTTCGGGCCTGAAGCCGTCCGGGACGAGGGGCGCGCCGTCGTAGGAGCGGGTCACCTCGTGGTCGGGGGTGTCCGTGACGCTCTGGGCCATCGCCTGCGCCCTGCCCTCGATCAGCGCCAGCAGTTCGGCGACCAGCACCGGGTCGTGGCAGCCGTCGTACACCCAGCGCGTGCCCAGCACCCCGTGCTCCGTCGTGCCGACGAGCGCGTGCTCGGCGCCCTCCAGCGGCGCCCCCCGGTAGGTGAGCGGCGCCAGATAGGCCGTACGGCCGGGGCCCGACGTGTCGGTGACCACCATGAACTCGATGCCGACCTCGCCCTCGGGGTCGTCCAGCCGGAAGCCGCCGGACTTCTCCAGCACGGGAGCGTCCGGGCCGCCGCGGTACCAGGGGCGGCCGGGCAGCCAGTCGGCGAGCAGTTCGGTCTTGCCGGGCTTGAGGGTCGTGCGGTGGATGACGGCCATGCGGGTGGTTGCCTCCCGTAGCGCGGACGCGGACCCGCCCAGCCTTCCACACCCTCCCCGCCGGACACCGCCGGACTCAACCGGGCCTGAGAACAGGGCGGCTGCCCCGGGGCGAGGTGCGCACGGCCGTGCGCCACGTACCCGGACCCCCTGCCAGGCTCCCTCGTCCGCCCGGCACCCCCGGGGGCCTCGGGGGTGCCGGGCGGGTGGCGTCAGCCCCCGTGCGTCCTTTCGAAGGCGCCGAAGGCGGCCTCCTGGCGCCATTCGAGACGGGCCTTGGCGCTGTCGGCGAGCAGGTGCCGGCAGGCCGCGCCGCGCACGGGCAGGCCGGGGCGCTCGGCACGGCACGCCGGGACCGGCCGGTAGCCCGTGGCGGCGGGGTTGCCCTGCCACAGG
This sequence comes from Streptomyces sp. NPDC047841, assembly GCF_040704085.1. Classification (NCBI taxonomy): domain Bacteria; kingdom Bacillati; phylum Actinomycetota; class Actinomycetes; order Kitasatosporales; family Streptomycetaceae; genus Streptomyces; species Streptomyces sp. NPDC047841. Next base: position 60,390 of record NZ_JBEYRP010000019.1, on the reverse strand, counting down.
CTCGCGCCCGGCAGGAAGGCGTACTCCAGGGAGGCGCGGGCGAGGTCCTTCAGCTCGGGGTAGCTCAGGCCGTAGGTGGCGGCGGCGTACTGGTACTCGTGGCTGATGTCGGTCCGGGACACCCCGGGGTCGTCGGTGGCGAGGACGACCGGGACGCCGTAGCGGCGGTAGGTGCCGAAGGGGTGGTCGGCTCCCTTGACGCCGAGGATCTGGGCGTTGCTGGAGAAGGGCACCTCCACCGCCACCTGACGGTCCGCCATCGTGCGGGCGGTGCGCCGCCAGTCGTCCTCGTGGACCAGGTCGACGCCGTGCCCGACCCGTTCGGTGCGGGCGACCTCCACGGCCTCCCGGATGTGGAACTTCAGGTCCTTGGGCTTGACCAGCCCCGGCCACAGCTCGCCGGCGTGCAGGGTGACGTGCGCCTTCGGGTACTGGGTGCGCAGGTAGCCGACCATGCGCATCTGCAGGCCGTAGTCGCGCAGGGAGACGTCCGAGTCCTCGGGCTGGACGAGGTTCACGGCGACGAACCGCGGGTCGGCCTCGGCCAGCCGCAGCCCGAGGGCGAGCTGGGTGAAGACCCGCTCCGGCGCACTGCCCCGGGACGCCTGGGAGATCCAGCGGACGGTGAGGCCGCACCCGGGCCGCGCCCGCGGGGTGCCGCACCGCTCGGTGGCGCGGAACTCCGCGTCGCCGTCGTCCGCCTCCGCGCGGGCCTGGGCGACCAGCTTGTCCAGCCTGCCGCCCGCGACCAGCCTGCGGTGCAGGGCGGCGAGGTCGTCGTCCCAGCCGACCTCGGCGGCGAGCTTCTTCGCGCCGTCGGAGGCCGGGGTGACCATCGTCTCCAGGTAGGACTGGTTGTTGCGGACGACGGTGTCGGCGACCTCCGCGAGCAGCTTGCCCCGGTGCCGCCAGGTGACCTCGCCGAACTTGCCGAAGGTGTCGAAGAAGTGGTCGTGCCCGCTCTCACCGGGCGGGAAGTCCTCCATCGACCAGGCGCGCACCAGCGCGTCGTGGAAGGCGCGGTCGGTGCGCGCGTCGGCGGCGGGCCGGGTTCCGGCGCCGCAGGGCGGGGTGACCGCGGTCAGCGTCGCGGTGTCGACGCACAGCCCGTCCTCGGCGGCCAGCTCGATCAGGTACTCCGTGGACACCGCGCCGGAGAGGTGGTTGTGCAGGTCTCCGCCCTTGGGCAGCTGCCGGAAGAACTCCCGCAGGGCCGCGGGCCGGTCGTGGAGGGAGCGGAGACGGGCGTCCGTGCGCGCCTCCGCGGCGGTGACCTGCCGGGGCGGTGGTGCGGCGGGCCGGTGGTCCCGCCGCGCCGGCTGGGCTGCGGCCGGCAGGGCGGAGAGCAGGGACAGGACACTGAGGGTGCCGAGTACGGCCGGAACGACCCGCCGGCCCAGGGCACCTCGACGTTGCAGACTCACAGGGGGCATGATCACGGAAGGATCACGGCGGCGTGCCGTGATCCGGCACATCCCGGGCAGAGAGCACCCGACCGGGTGACGCGCCGGCACACCGCCGGGCATCCCGGCGCCCCGAGTCCCTCCGGTCAGCCCTTCCCGTTCTCCCCGGGGAGCGCGCTGTCCGCGGTCCAGGAGCCGTGGATGCCCGCCGTCACCCGGCGGGGCGGGCCGACGAGGCCGGAGACGACGGCGAGGAGGCAGCCGTCGTCCTCGGCGGTGCCGCCCGCGGCGGGCACGAAGTCGGCTCCGCCGGTCAGCCGGGCGCCGCCGGGCGGGCGGGCGCCGGTTCGCCGGCCGTACCTGACGCTGCAGAGACCGCCGCGGCCGTCCTGGCCGGGGAAGCAGACGGCGTGCCGGAGCGCCGCTCGGCGAGCCCGTTGCCGGACCCGTATGGGCCGCAGGTGCGGTGCCCTCGGGGAGGACGGCGACGCGGGGGGCCGGTGAGGCCGGCGGAGGGGACGCCCCGGACCAGCCGAGCCGCCCGGGACCGCGGGGAATGCGTGGCGGATGCGGGGGTATTCGCGCTGCGACTTCGTACATCGGCGACCCCATTCAGGGAGGCGGATCGCATGCTCATGGCCCACCCCGCGGTACTGCAGGACCTCATCGCCCAGTACGAGGCCCTCACACTGCTCGGGGCCGAGGAGAGCACACCCGAGGCCCGGCAGCGGCTGGCGGACATCTCCTACACGCTGTGCGTGGCCACCGGCACCCGGGACGTCGACATGGCCCTCATCGCCGCCCGCCACCGTCTCTCCGGCGCCCGCCCGGAGGACGACTCCCTGCTCCAGGCTCCGGCCACGCCCGAGCCGTCGTCCACGCTCCAGCCGTCCGCCCCCGTGGAACAGGTGTCCGCCGTCTGAACCCGCCCCTCCCCCGGGGCTGTCGCCGCCCCTCCCCCTGAACTCGTCGCGTCCCGCTTCTGGTCGGCGGGACCTACCGGACGGTATACAGGCCCGGTCGAACGCGCGAGGGCCGCTCTGCGGTGGTGCCGCCGCGCGCCGCAGCGGGCTCAGGGGGAGGACTCATGGCGGACGGGGCGGCAGGCCGGCGGCGCAACGCCGTGCTCGGAGCGGTACTGGGCGGTTGCGCCCTCGTCGCCGCCGGCACGGCACCGGCCACGGCGCACCCGGGCGGACCCGGCCGCGCGAGCGCCTATGCCGCGCTCGGCGACTCCTACACCTCGGGCCCGGGCATCCCCCGGCAGGTGGACGTCGGCTGCGCGCGCTCGGACCACAACTACCCCTCGCTCGTGGCCGGCCGACGGCAGGCGGCCGCCTTCACGGACGTGAGCTGCGGCGGGGCGACGACCGCCGAGATGTGGCAGGCGCAGGGCGCCAACCCGCCCCAGCTCGACGCCCTGGACCGGCACACGGACCTGGTGACGGTGCAGATCGGCGGCAACGACGTCGGCTTCGGCTCCATCATCGCCACCTGCGCCCGCCTGGCCGCCCAGGACCCGGCGGGCAACCCCTGTGAGCGCTCCTACTCGGCCTCCGGTCACGACCAGCTGGCCCTCACCATCGTGCGGACCGCGCCGAAGGTCGACCGGGTGCTGCGGGCCGTGCACGCCCGCGCGCCGCACGCCCGGGTGGTCGTCGTCGGCTACCCGGACCTCCTGCCCGACGACGGCAGCGGCTGCTTCCCCCAGGTCCCCTTCGCCCAACAGGACTTCGCCTACCTGCGGGACACCGAGAAGCGGCTGAACCTCATGCTGCGGCTGGTGGCCGGCGTGAACCGGGCCGAGTACGTGGACACCTACGGACCCACGGTCGGCCACGACATGTGCAAGGCGCCGGCGGACCGCTGGATCGAGCCCCTTCAGCCGGCCTCCCCCGGCGCCCCGGCCCATCCCAACGCCAAGGGCGAGGCCGCCATGGCCGAGGCCGTGCTGGACCGCCTGGACCGGGGACGCGGACGCGGCTGAGCCGGGGAGGCGGACGGAACCGGGCCGGGGCGGCGGGGCGGTCCGCCGGGCCGGGAGGCCGCCCCGCCGTCCGCTCAGCCGCCGAGCGCTCCCAGCACCACGGCCTGGGCCTCCTCCTGCACCCGGGCGAGGTGGCGGGCGCCGAGGAAGGACTCGGCGTACACCTTGTAGACGTCCTCGGTGCCCGAGGGCCGGGCGGCGAACCAGGCGTTCTCCGTGGTGACCTTGATCCCGCCGATCCTGGCGCCGTTGCCGGGCGCCTCGGTGAGGACGGCGGTGACCTGCTCCCCGGCCAGCGTGTCCGCGGTGACCTGCGCCGGCGACAACTTGGCGAGCAGCGCCTTCTGTTCGCGGGTCGCGGGGGCGTCGATGCGGGCGTAGGCGGGTGCGCCGAAGCGGGCGGTCAGGCCGGCGTAGTGCTCCGAGGGGGTCCTGTCGGTGACGGCCGTGATCTCCGAGGCGAGCAGGGCGAGGATGATGCCGTCCTTGTCGGTGGTCCACACCGAGCCGTCCCGGCGCAGGAAGGACGCTCCGGCCGACTCCTCGCCGCCGAACCCGAGGTCGCCGCCGGCCAGTCCGTCCACGAACCACTTGAAGCCGACGGGAACCTCGACGAGCCGGCGGCCGAGGTCGCGGGCGACCCGGTCGATCATGGTGGAGGAGACGAGGGTCTTGCCGATGCCCGCGGCGGCCGGCCACTGGTCGCGGTGCCGGTAGAGGTAGGAGATGGCGACGGCGAGGTAGTGGTTGGGGTTCATCAGGCCCGCGTCCGGGGTGACGATGCCGTGCCGGTCGGCGTCGGCGTCGTTGCCGGTGGCGATGCGGAAGCGGTCGCGCTGCTCGATGAGGGAGGCCATGGCGTACGGCGAGGAGCAGTCCATGCGGATCTGGCCGTCCCAGTCCAGCGTCATGAACCGCCAGGTGGGGTCGGTGTGCGGGTTGACCACCGTCAGGTCGATGCCGTGCTGCTCCGCGATCCGGCCCCAGTAGGCGACGGAGGCGCCGCCGAGCGGGTCGGCGCCGATGCGCACGCCGGAGGCGCGGACGGCGTCCAGGTCCAGGACGCTGGGCAGGTCGGTGACGTACGTGCCGAGGAAGTCGTACCGCTGGGTGGTCTCCGCGGCGAGCGCGCGGGCGTACGGGAGGCGGCGTACGTCCTTCAGGCCGCCCGTGATGATCTGGTTGGCGCGGTCCTGGATCCAGGAGGTGGCGTCGGAGGCCGCCGGGCCGCCGCTCGGCGGGTTGTACTTGAAGCCGCCGTCGGCGGGCGGGTTGTGCGACGGGGTGACGACCACACCGTCGGCCAGGCCCGTGGTGCGGCCCCGGTTGTACGTCAGGATCGCGTGCGAGACGGCGGGCGTGGGCGTGTAGCCGTCCGCGCTGTCGATGAGGACGGTCACCTCGTTGGCGGCGAACACCTCCAGCGCGGTGGCCTTGGCCGGCTCGGACAGGGCGTGCGTGTCGGCGCCCAGGAAGAGCGGCCCGTCGGTGCCCTGGGCGGCACGGTACTCGCAGATGGCCTGGCTGGTGGCGGCGATGTGGTCCTCGTTGAAGGCGCTCGCCAGGGACGAACCGCGGTGGCCCGAGGTGCCGAACGCCACCCGCTGTCCCGGGTCCGCCGGGTCGGGGTGCAGCGTGTAGTACGCCGTGACCAGCCGGGCCACGTCGACAAGGTCCTCGGGACCGGCCGGCCGGCCGGCGCGCTCGTGCGCCATGAGTCGGTTCCTCCTCGATGGGGTCGTTCGCTCACCGCCCATCTTTCCTGTCAGGGGCGTGCCATGCGAGTGCGCCCCTGACAGGTGGGACACACCCGGCCCGCCGGGCCTGTGATCCGGCCCTGGTGATCACCGCGGCGGCCGTCACGGAGGGGCCCGTCCGGGCCGGCCGCGCGGTGCTCCGCCGCGATCCGGCACGGCACGGCACGGCAGGCCGCCGGACCGCGCTCCGGCACCGGAGTCCGGGCCCGCCGGCCTGCCGTGTTCCCGGCGGAGATCAGCCGATGTGGTAGCTGTCGCCGTAGACCTTCCAGTCGAGCGGGGTGTTCAGGTCGAGGTTGCCCTTGCGCAGGAAGACCCGCTGCGCGGTGTCGACGCGGCTGGTGTCGCTGTGGGCCTCCTCCTGCTTCATGGCCCACACCCGGGCGTCCAGGAAGGCGTTCAGGTACGCCGTCTCGTCGCCGCCCTGGGCCGGCGGCTTGGCGCTGCGCAGGGCGCGCTTGCGGATGTTGCGGAAGCTGGTCGGGTCGTCGCCGTCGCCGTGCATGACGATGGCGTCGTAGTAGATGAACTGGCCGAGCGCGCGCAGCCCGTCGGTCTTGCCCTGGGCGACGGCGGGGTTGAAGTAGACGCGGTCGCGTTCGTCGTTCTGGGCCTGCTGGAAGGCGGTGTCCTGGGCGGCCTTGCGCCAGTCCGCGGGGTAATTGGGGTCCAGGCCCTGGTGCGAGTCGGTGCCGTTGACCTTCCGCAGGGCGGGCAGGTACTTGGCCAGGACGTTGCCGGGCTTGCGGTCGGCGTAGAGCTGGACGAGGTCGAGCATGTCGCCGGTCCCGGAGCAGAAGCCGATGATGCCGGCCGTGTAGCCGCGGCCGTCGCCGATGTCCTCGATGTACTTGTACTGGGCCTTCCAGTCGAGCGAGGAGTTCTCCGCGCTCGACACCAGCTTCATGGCGATCTCCTTCTTCGCCGGGTCGTCCAGCCCCGGCGCCGCGGCGGAGGCCGTGCCGGCGCGGGAGACCCCGAGCAGGGCGCCCGAGGCGACGGCGCCGAGGGCGGCGACGACGGTCCGGCGGGAGAGACGGGTGGGGCCGGCGGGGCTCGCGGGGGCTGCCGCTTCGCGGTCTGCGTACACCACAGGGACTCCAAGGGGAGTGGGGGGTGGGAGGTTGGTCCGTACCGGTACTGGTAGGAAAGTTTCCTATCAAACGCGGGGCGGGCCGGTAACCCGGCGGACGAGAAGTTCGTAGGATCGGACAAGCCCCCCGGCACGGGCCGTGGCTCAGCCGTGCCGCGCCTTCCCCCGCTCCTGCGCGAGCGCGTACAACTCACGGGAGGTGGTGATGAGTTCGCGCCTCTCCTCCCGTGAACCGACCATCGGCTGCGAGCCCTTGAGCGGGACCTGGGCGCTCTCGGGCAGGAACCGGACGGTGAGCAGGCCGATCGCGCCGGCCAGCATCAGGTAGTAGGCGGGCATGAGGTCGTCGCCGGTGAGGTCGACCAGCGCGGCGGTGACCAGTGGGGTGGTGCCGCCGAACGCGGCGACGGCGATGTTGAAGCCGATGCCCATGGCCGCGTAGCGGACGGCGGTCGGGAACAGGGCGGGCAGGGTGGCCGCGCTGGGGGCGGCGAAGCAGGCCAGCAGCGTGGACAGGAGCAGCACCCCGAGGATCGGCGGCCAGGTGCCGTGCGCCTTGATGAGCAGGAAGGCGGGGACGGCGAGCACGATCATCGCGGCCGCGGCGACGGCGTAGAGCGGGCGCCGGCCGACCCGGTCGCTGAGCCGCCCGAGGAAGGTGATCAGCACGACGATCCACACCATCCCGACGAGCACCAGGACGTCCGCGGAACCGCTGGAGCGGCGCAGGGTCTCGGTCTGGTAGGTCGGCAGATAGCCGGTGACCATGTAGTTCGTGACGTTGTAGAGCAGCACCAGGCCCATGCAGACGAGCAGGGCCCGCCAGTGGTTCCTGATGATGTCCTTGAACTCGCTGCCCGCCGACTCCTGCGCCAGCGCCTTCTCGTGTTCGTCCAGTTGCTGCTGGAAGGCCGGGGACTCCTCCAGCTTCAGCCGCATGTAGAGGCCGATCACGCCGAGCGGCCCGGCGATCAGGAACGGCACGCGCCACCCCCAGGAGAGCATCTGGGCGTCCGTCAGGGCCAGGTTGAGCAGGGTGACCAGGGCCGAGCCGAGGGCGTAGCCGGTGAAGGTGCCGAAGTCGAGCCAGCTGGAGAGGAAGCCGCGCCGGCGGTCCGGGGAGTACTCGGCGACGAAGGTGGTGGCTCCGCCGTACTCGCCGCCGGTGGAGAAGCCCTGGACCATGCGGGCCAGCAGGAGCAGCACGGGCGCGGCGATGCCGATGGTGGCGTAGCCGGGGATCAGGCCGATGGCGAAGGTGCCGGCGGCCATCATGATCATGGTGGTGGCGAGCACCTTCTGCCGCCCGATCCGGTCGCCGAGCGGCCCGAAGACGAGCCCGCCGAGGGGCCGTACGACGAAGGCGGCGGCGAAGGTCGCGAACGAGGAGATGACCTGGGCGGCCGGGGAGGCTCCGGGGAAGAACACCTTGCCGATGGTGGCGGCGAGGTAGCTGTAGACACCGAAGTCGAACCACTCCATGCAGTTGCCGAGCGCGGAGGCGCCGACGGCGCGCCGGAGCAGCGGGCGCTCGACGACCTGGACGTCGTCCGGGCGGAAGGCCCCCCGGTTGCGGCGGAGCCTGTGGGTCAGCTCCTCGCGGACCTGGCGCGGCAGCCGCGCCACCGTCCCGGTCACCCGCCGCCTGTCCCGGTCCTCCCCTTCCCCACCGGTCCGCGCACCGCTCATGAGCACCTCCTTGCTCCCGCTGCTGTTGATCACCGCCTGCCCCTGTGGCCGATTCAGAAACGGAACCGCTCAATCCCATCCGGGACGGCGGTTGGACTTGCGCGGCGCCGCGGAGCAGGGTGGAGGGCCCGCGCGCCCCCGCGGGGCACCCCCCTACGGCACCACCCGGAGAAGACCCGATGACGTACGTCGCGGACCCCGCTCGCTACGACGGCACCATGCGCTACCGGCGCACCGGCCGTTCCGGACTGGACCTGCCGGTCCTGTCCCTCGGCTACTGGCACAACTTCGGCGACGACCGCCCCTTCGAGACCCAGCGCGAGATCGCGCTGCGCGCCTTCGACCTGGGGATCACCCACCACGACCTCGCCAACAACTACGGCCCGCCGTACGGCGCGGCGGAGCTGAACTTCGGACGGCTGCTGCACAGGGACCTGGCGCCGTACCGGGACGAGCTGGTGATCTCCACCAAGGCCGGCTGGGACATGTGGCCCGGCCCCTACGGACAGGGCGGCGGCTCCCGGAAGTACCTGCTGGCCTCGCTGGACCAGTCGCTGTCCCGCACGGGCCTGGACTACGTCGACATCTTCTACTCCCACCGGCTGGACGCGAGCACGCCGCTGGAGGAGACCATGGGCGCGCTCGACACCGCCGTCCGCCAGGGCAAGGCCCTGTACGTCGGCATCTCCTCCTACGACGCCGAACGCACCCGGCAGGCGGCGGCGATCCTGCGCGAGCTCGGCACCCCGCTGCTGATCCACCAGCCGTCGTACAGCATGCTGAACCGCTGGATCGAGACCGACGGCCTGCTCGACGCCGCCGAGGAGGAGGGCTTCGGGGTCATCGGGTTCACGGCGCTCGCCCAGGGCCTGCTCACCGGCCGCTACCTGGAGGGTGTGCCGGCGGACTCCCGGGCCGCGCGGGGCACGTCCCTGGACGCCTCCTGGCTGACGGACGACCTGCGCGGCCGGCTGCGCGCCCTGAACGACATCGCGGCCCGGCGCGGACAGACCCTGGCCCAGCTGGCGCTGGCCTGGGCGCTGCGGGACGAGCGGGTGACCTCGCTCGTCATCGGCGCCTCGCGGGTCGAGCAGCTCGAGCAGAACGTCGCCGCGCTGGAGAACCTCTCCTTCGGCGACGAGGAGCTGGCCGAGATCGACCGGTACGCGACCGAGGGCGGCGTTGACCTGTGGCGGGACGCCCGGCTGGGGAACCTCGGCTGAGGCGCCGGGGGCGGCTCCCGGTCGCGCCCGGCGGGGCGTTGCGGTGGCACTGCATGACATGTGTCACTGACATGGGGGAATAAATAGGACATAATGGGCGGCGTTCTCCCCAGTCCACCGCCCCTCGCGCACCACGCCCCGCGACCGCAAGGAGCCGCTCACCGTATGGCGCACGGAGCCCACCGCGACCCCCTTCTGCCTCCCCACCCCGATCTGACCCTCGCCCGGGACTGCGAGCAGTGCCTCGGCTGGGGAACCGTCGTCACCCGCGACGGGACCCACGAACTGTGCCACGCGTGCCAACCCGACTCCTCCGGCGACCAGGGGGCAGCGGCCTCCGGAACCTGACGCCCGCCCCCGCCGCCCGCTCGCCCCCCGCCCGCTCGGGCCTCCTCCCCCGCACGATGGGAGTGCGGGGTAGGGTTCGGCTAAAAGTTTCACCAAGAAACATTCAAGCCGGACAGGGGGGCACCATGAGCGCCGCACGCACCAGCAGGACACCGTTGCCGGGTATCGGAGTCCGGTACGACCTGACGACACGCGAACACCGCCACGTTTCGGTGGTGGCCCACCGGGACGGTTCGCGCACCCTCAGCGCCTACCAGCGTGACGATCCGGACGCCTGCGCCCTGTCGGTCCACCTCACGGGCCAGGAGGCGGAGGCGCTGGTCGACGCCCTGAAGCCGACCCACCACAGCCCCACCCTGCTCTCCACCACCGAGCTGGGCCTGGTGGCCGAGCGGATCGAGCTGTCCGGGACCTCGCACTGGAACGGACGGCTGCTCGGCGACACCCGGATGCGCACCGATACCGGCGTGTCGATCGTGGCCGTCCTGCGCCGCGCCGAGGCGATCCCCTCCCCCGGCCCCGGCTTCCGGCTGGCCGGCGGGGACACGCTGATCGTCATCGGCACCCGCGAGGGTGTCGACGCCGCCGCCGCGATACTCGGGCGGGAGTGATCCGGATGCACTCCTCCGCGGTCTTCCTCATCGAGTTCGGCGCGATCATCCTGGGCCTCGGGCTGCTGGGCCGGCTCGCCGCCCGCCTCCGGTTCTCGCCCATCCCGCTGTACCTGCTGGCCGGACTCGCCTTCGGCGAGGGCGGTCTGCTGCCGCTCGGCACCAGCGAGGAGTTCGTCGCGATCGGCGCCGAGATCGGCGTGGTCCTGCTGCTGCTCATGCTGGGCCTCGAATACACGGCCGGCGATCTGGTCTCCAACCTGAAGACCCAGTACCCGGCCGGGATCGTCGACGCCACCCTCAACGCGCTGCCCGGCGCCGCCATGGCCCTGCTGCTGGGCTGGGGCCCGATCGCCGCCGTCGTCCTGGCCGGCATCACCTGGATCTCCTCCTCCGGCGTCATCGCCAAGGTCCTCGGCGACCTCGGCCGGATCGGCAACCGGGAGACACCGGTGATCCTCAGCATCCTGGTGCTGGAGGACCTGTCCATGGCGGTCTACCTGCCCGTCGTGACGGCCCTGCTGGCCGGGACCGGCTTCGCGGCCGGCAGCGTCACGCTGGCCATCGCGCTCGGCGTGGCGGGCCTGGTGCTGCTCGTCGCGGTCCGCTACGGGCGGCACATCTCCCGGTTCGTCTCCACCGACGACCCCGAGAAGCTGCTCCTGGTGGTGCTCGGGCTGACGCTGGTGGTGGCCGGAGTCGCCCAGCAGCTCCAGGTCTCGGCGGCGGTCGGCGCGTTCCTCGTGGGCATCGCCCTGTCCGGGGAGGTCGCCGAGGGCGCCCACCACCTCCTCGCCCCGCTGCGGGACCTGTTCGCGGCGGTGTTCTTCGTCTTCTTCGGACTGCACACCGATCCGGCGAGCATCCCGCCGGTGCTGCTGCCCGCACTTGCCCTGGCGATCGTCACCACCCTCACGAAGATCGCCACCGGTTACTGGGCGGCCCGCCGCGCGGGCATATCGGCCCGCGGCCGGTGGCGGGCCGGCGGCACCCTGGTCGCCCGCGGCGAGTTCTCCATCGTCATCGCGGGACTCGCCGTCACCTCCGGCATCGACTCCGACCTCGGCCCGCTGGCCACCGCCTACGTGCTGCTCCTGGTCGTGCTCGGCCCCCTCACCGCCCGGTACACCGAACCGCTCGTCCGGCTCCTGACCGGCCGCCGGGACCGGCCCACGGCACCGGAGACCGAAGCCGGCCCGGACACCGACACCGCCGGGCAGGACCGTCACGACCAGCACGACCAGGAAGCCTCCGTCAGCCGGCCCTGATCGCCACACGGCCGCACCGACGTACCGTGGAGGCATGTCGCCTCCGCTTCCGGGTCCGCTGGCCCACCTGGCGCCACTGCTCGGCCACTACGGCTACTGGGCCGTGGGAGCGGTGGTCCTCGTCGAGGACTTCGGCGTCCCTGCCCCGGGTGAGACCATCCTGCTCGCGGCCGGCGTGTACGCGGGCACCGGGCGGCTCAACATCGTGGCCGTGGCGGCCATCGCGTTCGTCGCGGCCGTCGCCGGGGACAACCTCGGCTATCTGATCGGCCGGGTCGGCGGGCGGGCCTTCGTGCACCGCTGGGGCAAGTACGTCTTCCTGACGCCCAAGCGGTTCGAGGCCGCCGAGGCGTTCTTCACCCGGCACGGCGGCAAGATCGTGACGGTGGCCCGGTTCGTCGAGGGCCTGCGCCAGGCCAACGGCGTCATCGCGGGCACGACCGGCATGCACTGGCGCCGCTTCCTCGCCTTCAACGCCCTCGGCGCGGCCCTGTGGGTCGGCCTGTGGACGACCCTGGCCTACCTCGCGGGCAGCCACATCACCGCGATCTACGACGAGATCCGGCGCTACGAGCTGTACGTCCTCGTCGCCGTCGCCGTCCTCGTCGCGGCGTTCGTCCTGCGGCACGTCGTGCGGCGGCGCCGCGAGACCTGACCCGGGCAGTGGTTTGGACGGCGGCACAGCGGCAAGTCGGAGGGCGACCGAAGACCACGTCGATGTGGGGATGTGACATGTGATGGCCGGCAACCAGAAGGCGAAGGCCAAGGCGGAGCAGGCGAAGGGCAAGGCCAAGGAGGCCGCGGGCCGCGCCGTGGGCAACGAGAGCGTCGAGGCCGAGGGCCGTGCGACGGGCGCCAAGGGCGACGCCCGGGAGGCCAAGGAGAAGGTCAAGGACGTCTTCAAGCACTGAGAAGGACATCGAGGGCGGTCCGGCAGGGCAACGGGCCCGGAGATCCCGCGCGAGCGGGCCTCCGGGCCCGTTGCCCTGTGCGCGCGCACCGCCCCCATCAGGCGTTCGTGAGCATCCGGAGGATTCCTCGGGGTCGTCCCCTTGACCGGCGGTCCAGCGGGTAACCGGGCAGGGACGGCATGACCCCCCTGTGCACAGGAAGGGCCCCTGACCCCAGAGGAAAAGGGCAACGAGGTATGGACATCCCGCTCAGGACCCACGTGACGACGCAGGACCGCGCCAGGCCGCTGCGCTACAGCCGCACCTGGGACACCGGCGTCTGCAGCATCGCCGAGGCGAGAGACGCCGTCGCGGCCCTTCTGGCGCGGGCGCGGCCAAGGCCCGGACGCCGCCCGCTGCAGGATGCCCAGCTCGTCGTCAGCGAGCTCGTCACCAACGCGGCCAAGCACGCACCCGGCCCCTGCGCGCTGCGCCTGGAGCTGCTGCCGGACGCCACCGCGCTGCGCATCTCCGTCACGGACACCTCAGGGGAACCGCCGCGGCGGCGTCCCCCCGATCCCCGGCGGGTCGGCGGCCACGGCCTGCACCTCGTGACGATGCTCTCCCGCGGTCTGGACGTGACCTGGCTGACCCGCGGCAAGCGGGTCACCGCGACCGTGCCGCTCGGCCCGGCGACCGCCTGACGGCCCGGCGGTCGCCGGGCCGTCAGGCGACCCTGATGCCGACGATGCAGGTGTCGTCGTCGGTGTCCGACCTGCTGTAGGTGAGCAGGCGGTCCAGTTGCTGGTCCAGGGTGCTGGGGGCCGCGCGCGCCGTCTCCAGCAGATGCGACACCGACTCCTCCACCGAGCGGTCCCGGCGCTCGATCAGGCCGTCGGTGTACATCAGCAGGGTGTCCCCGGCGGCCAGCTGGAGCTCCGTCTCCTCGTAGCGCGCCTCCGGGACGGCCCCCAGCAGCAGCCCCTTGACCGGGGGCAGCGCGGTGGCGTCCGCCTCCCGTACCAGCACCGGCGGCAGATGGCCCGCCCGCGCCCAGCGCAGGGTCCGCCGCTCGCCGTCGTACAGGCCGCACACGGCGGTCGCGGTGACGGCTCCCGTCAGGTGGTGGGCGACGATGTTCAGCCAGGACAGCAGCTGCGCCGGCCCGGCGCCGGTCACCGCGAGGCCGCGCAGCGCGTTGCGCAGGACGACCATGCTGGTCGCCGCCTCGATGCCGTGCCCGGCGACGTCGCCGACGCACAGCAGGACCAGCCCGGAGGGCAGCACCACGGCGTCGTACCAGTCCCCGCCGACCAGGTGCTCGGTCTCCGCGGGCCGGTAGCGCACCGCCACCTGGAGACCGGACACCTGAAGCGGGGCCTGGGCCGGGGGCATGATGGCGTGCTGGAGCTGGAGGGTGAGCCGGTTGCGCTCCAGGGCCTGCTGCTCGGTGTGGGCCAGCTGGTCGCGGGTGGCGGCGAGGGCGACCTCGGTCCAGTGCTGGGCGGAGATGTCCTGGTAGGCGCCGCGCAGGCCGAAGAGCTGGCCGCCGGTGTCGAGGACGGGCTCGGCGACCACCCGGATGTGCCGGGTCACGCCGTCCGGGCGCACCAGCCGGAACGCGGCGGAGGCGGGCCTGCGGTGGTGCAGCACGGTGCGCAGGAAGCGCCGCAGGACGACGGCGTCGTCGGGGTGGGCGTGGGCCGGCAGGTCCTGGAGCGGGACGGGGGGGCTCGTGGGCGGGCGGCCGTACAGGCTGAACAGCTGGCCGTTCCAGGTGATCTCGCCGGTGAGCAGGTTCTCCTCGAAACCGCCGATCCGGCCGAGCCGCTGGGCGTGCTGGAGCAGGCTGGCGAGCCGCGCGGTCTCGTCCTCGATGCGCCAGATCAGCAGCAGGCTGGTGCCGTGCCGGCTGATGCTGATGTCGGCGACGGCGGACAGCGGCACCTGGTCGACCAGGGCGGTCAGCCGCATCCGGCGGGCGCGGAACGGCTCGCCGGTGGCGTAGACCCGTTCGACCCGCTGGAACAGCTCGCTGTCACCGGCCGCCATCGGGTAGGCCTCCAGCAGCAGGGCTCCGCCCACGACCGCCCGGGGCCGGCCCGCCGGGTCCAGGAAGCGGCTGTTGACGTGCTGGATGCGGAAGTCGACCAGCTGTCCGGTGTCGTCGAGGTGCGGCACGAGCACCAGGGCCGGGTCGTGCAGCCCGTCGGCGAGGTCCATCAGCTCGACCACGTCGGGCAGCAGTCCGGGTTCCGGTCCGGCGCCGGGCGGCGGCAGGAAGCTCTCCAGGGAGTGCGCGCACAGCTCGGCGAGGGCTTCCACCTGCCGGACGACGGGGCGCGGCAGCGGCTCCTCCGGCTTGGGCCAGGCGATCTCCAGGACGCCGTGGATCCGGCCGCCCGCCCCCGCGGGTACGGCGATCCGGGCGCCGTCGGCGTACTCGCGGCGGCCGATCGTGGGCAGCCCGGACCCGGCGAGCGACGGCAGCCACTGCCCGTCGGGCTCGGTCAGGCCCCGCCGGGCCACGGTGGCCACGTCGGGCGGGACGTAGTGCCAGCGGGCCGCCTCGGCCGGCGGGAAACCGGCGCTGCCCGCGAGGGTCAGCGAGCCGTCGGAGCCGGCCGACCAGATGGCGACGGCGACCGCGCCCAGTGGACGCAGGGCGTGGTCGAGCAGGGAGTCGGCCATCGCCTGGGTGTCGTGCGCGGCCAGGACACCGCTCTCGGCGGCGCGCAGCCGTACGGCGGCGGACTCCGCGACGGGCCCGGACGGGTCCGCGGCGACGGACAGGAACGCCTCGGTGACCTCGGCGACGCGGTCCCGGGCCGCCTGGTTGATGACGTCCACCGCGAACTCCAGCGGGGTCACCTGTGCCTGCTCGGCGAGTTCGCCGAGCTGGCGGGCGGCCTGGGCGGGGCCGCAGCCGAGGCGTTCGACCAGGATGCCCTTGGCCAGCTCGATCAGCGCCCGGCCCTCCGCCTCGGCCTGCGCCGTCCGTACCTCGTGGCGCAGCCGCTCCACGGTGGCGGCGAGCCGGCCGACCGGGGTGGTGGCGGGCACGTCGGACGACGCCTCGTCGGCGGCGGGGAGCTGGGCGGGCACACCAGCCGGTGTGCCCGGTTCGTACGCGTTCACGTGATCGCTACTCCTCGGCCTGCGGTGGGGCGGGCGCGCTGTGCCGTGCTCATGGCCGTGGTCATGCGGGGAGCCAGCGCCGGACACAGGCGATGAGGTCGTGCGTGTCGACCGGCTTCGTGACGTAGTCGCTCGCGCCGGAGGCGAGGCTCTTCTCCCGGTCGCCCTGCATGGCCTTGGCGGTCACGGCGATGACCGGCAGGTCGGCGTACTGCGGCATCCTGCGGATCTCGGCCGTGGCGGTGTAGCCGTCCATCTCGGGCATCATCACGTCCATCAGGACAAGCTCCACCTCCGGGTTGTGCACCAGCGTCTCGATGCCCTTGCGGCCGTTCTCCGCGTGCAGGACGCGGAAGCCGTGCAGTTCGAGGATGCCGCTGAGCGCGAACAGGTTCCGGGCGTCGTCGTCGACGACGAGGACGGTACGGCCGCGGGTGTGCTCGTCGACCGGCTGGGGTGCGGTGTGCTGGGTCTCGTCCCCGCGGACCAGGGTGAGCACCTCGCCGGGTTCCTCGGCGGACAGGTGCAGCGCGATCCGTTCGCGCAGCTCGTCCAGGCTGAACAGGTACTCCAGCGAACCGCCCGCGGTGTCCTCCACGAGGGGCTCGGTGCGCTGCGAGCCGTGCACCAGCACCGGGACGCCGGTCAGGGCCGAGTCGGCGCGCAGCGCCTCCAGGAACCGGGCCGACTCCCCGTCGGGCACGCCGAGTTCCACGACGACGCAGTGGCAGGGTTCGGCGGCGAGGGCGCCGGCTGCCTCCTGGGCACCGACCGCGGTGATGATGTCGACGGGCGCGCCGTCGCCGTCGGTGCGGCCGGTCTCCAGGTCACGGACCACACTCTCGGCGACGAGCGTCAGCAGTCCGCGCGGGCGCTCCTCGACGACGAGCAGCCGGCGTGGCCGCTCCCGCCGCGCGAGGATCGGCGGCCGCTGCTGGACGGGGCCGCCGTCCGGCGCGTCCGTGGCCCCGTGCCCGGCCTTCGGGACGGCGCGGCCGTTGCGCAGGAGTTCGTCGAAGTCCGGCCGGGCCACGGGGAGGAAGAGGGTGAAGGTGCTGCCCCGGCCGGGGGTGCTGTCCACGGTGACGGCGCCGCCGAGCAGGTGGGCGATCTCCCGGGTGATGGACAGACCGAGCCCGGTGCCGCCGTACTTGCGGCTCGTGGTGCCGTCCGCCTGCTGGAACGCGCCGAAGATGGTCTCCAGTTGCTGTTCGGGGATGCCGATGCCGGTGTCCTTCACCCGGAAGGCGACCACCGCTCCGCCGCGTACGACGCCGTCGGGCACCTCGTCGTCACCGGCGGGTTCGACGCGCAGCTCGACGCCGCCCTGCTCGGTGAACTTCACCGCGTTGGACAGCAGGTTGCGCAGGATCTGCCGGAGCCGGGAGTCGTCGGTGAGCAGGTCGGCGGGGGCGCCGGGGGCCGTGGTGACGGTGAAGTCCAGGCTCTTCTGCGAGGTCATCGGGCGGAAGGTGGCCTCGACGTAGTCGATCAGCTGCCGCAGCGGGACCCGTTCGGGGCTGACGTCCATCTTGCCGGCCTCGACCTTGGACAGGTCCAGGATGTCGTTGATGAGCTGGAGCAGGTCGGAGCCGGCCGAGTGGATGATGCCCGCGTACTCGACCTGCTTCGGGGTGAGGTTGCGGGAGGGGTTCTGGGCGAGCAGCTGGGCCAGGATGAGCAGGCTGTTGAGCGGCGTGCGCAGCTCGTGGCTCATGTTGGCGAGGAACTCGGACTTGTACTTGGAGGCGAGCGACAGCTGCTGGGCGCGCGCCTCCAGTTCCTGCCGGGCCTGTTCGATCTGGAGGTTCTTGGCCTCGATGTCCCGGTTCTGCTCCGCCAGCAGCGAGGCCTTCTCCTCCAGTTCGGCGTTGGAGCGCTGCAGCTCCTCCTGCCGGGCCTGCAACTCCTCCGAGCGGAACTGCAGTTCGCTGGTCAGCCGCTGCGACTCCTCGAGAAGTTCGTCGGTGCGGGCGTTGGCGACGATGGTGTTGACGTTGATCCCGATGGTGTCCACCAGCTGCTGCAGGAAGTCCCGCTGGACGGTGGTGAACGGGGTGACGGCGGCGAGCTCGATGACGCCGAGGACCTGCTCCTCGAAGACGATCGGCAGCAGCAGCAGCGCGGTCGGCTCGACCTGTCCGAGCCCGGAGGAGATGGTGACGTATCCGGGCGGCAGCTCGTTCACGGCGATGGTGCGGCGGCTGCGCGCGGCCTGCCCGACCAGGGAGCGGCCGAACGCGATGCGGACGGGCCGGGTGTCCTCCTCGGGCCGGCCGTAGGAGCCGACGAGCCGCAGTTCGGGCCCGGAGTCGTGCTCCTCGGCGAGGTAGAAGGCGCCGTACTGGGCGGACACCTGCGGCACCAGCTCGTCCATGATGAGCTCGGCGACGACCGGCAGGTCGCGGTGGCCCTGCATGAGGCCGGAGATCCGGGCGAGGTTGGTCTTGAGCCAGTCCTGTTCCTGGTTGGCCCGGGTGGTCTCGCGCAGAGACTCCACCATGGAGTTGATGTTGTCCTTGAGGTCGGCGACCTCACCGGAGGCGTCGACGGTGATGGAGCGGGTCAGGTCGCCCTCGGCGACGGCGCTGGCGACGTCGGCGATGGCGCGAACCTGACGGGTGAGGTTGCCGGCGAGTTCGTTGACGTTCTCGGTGAGCCGCTTCCAGGTGCCGGAGACGCCCTCGACCTCGGCCTGTCCGCCGAGCCGGCCCTCGGTGCCCACTTCCCGGGCGACACGGGTGACCTCGTCCGCGAAGGCGGAGAGCTGGTCGACCATCGTGTTGATGGTGGTCTTCAGTTCGAGGATCTCGCCGCGGGCGTCGACGTCGATCTTCTTCGACAGGTCGCCCTTGGCCACGGCCGTGGTGACCAGCGCGATGTTGCGGACCTGGCCGGTGAGGTTGTTGGCCATGGAGTTGACGTTGTCGGTGAGGTCCTTCCAGGTGCCGGCCACGTGCGGCACGTGCGCCTGTCCGCCGAGCCGGCCCTCGGTGCCCACCTCGCGGGCCACGCGGGTCACCTCGTCGGCGAACGCCGACAGGGTGTCGACCATGGTGTTGATCACATCGGCGAGGGCGGCGACCTCACCCTTGGCCTCCACGGTGATCTTCTGCGAGAGGTCGCCCTTGGCGACGGCGGTGGCGACCTGGGCGATGGAGCGGACCTGGCCGGTGAGGTTGGAGGCCATCACGTTGACGTTGTCGGTGAGGTCCTTCCAGGTGCCGGCGACCCCGCGCACCTGCGCCTGTCCGCCGAGCCGGCCCTCGGTGCCCACCTCGCGGGCCACCCGGGTCACCTCGTCGGCGAACGCGGAGAGCTGGTCGACCATCGTGTTGATGGTGTTCTTCAGCTCCAGGATCTCGCCCCGCGCGTCCACCGTGATCTTCTGCGACAGATCACCCTGCGCCACCGCCGTGGCCACCTGGGCCACGTTGCGCACCTGGGCCGTCAGGTTCCCGGCCATGAAGTTGACCGAGTCCGTCAGGTCCCGCCAGGTGCCCTTGACCCCCTTGACGTCCGCCTGTCCGCCGAGCCGGCCCTCGGTGCCCACCTCGCGGGCCACCCGGGTCACCTCGTCGGCGAACGCGGAGAGCTGGTCGACCATCGTGTTGATGGTGCTCTTCAGCTCCAGGATCTCGCCCCGCGCGTCCACCGTGATCTTCTGCGACAGATCACCCTGCGCCACCGCCGTGGTGACCTGGGCGACGTTGCGCACCTGCGCCGTCAGGTTCCCGGCCATGAAGTTGACCGAGTCCGTCAGGTCGCGCCACACGCCGGCGACGCCGGGGACCTGGGCCTGGCCGCCCAGCCGGCCCTCGGTGCCGACCTCCTTGGCGACCCGGGTGACCTCGTCGGCGAAGGCGGACAGCTGGTCCACCATCGTGTTGACGGTTTCCTTCAGCTGGAGGATCTCGCCGCGTGCGGGCACGTCGATCTTCTGGGACAGGTCGCCCTTGGCCACGGCCGTGGCGACCTGCGCGATGTCACGCACCTGCGTGGTGAGGTTGCCCGCCATCGCGTTCACGGAGTCGGTGAGGTCGGCCCAGGTGCCGGAGACGCCCGGCACCTGGGCCTGCCCGCCGAGGGTGCCCTCGGTGCCCACCTCGCGGGCCACCCGGGTGACTTCGGAGGTGAACACGGACAGCTGGTCGACCATGCCGTTGAAGACGGTGGCGATGTCGCCCATGAGCCCGGTGGAGTCGTCCGGCAGCCGGGTGCCGAAGTCACCGTCGCGCACCGCGGTCAGTCCCGCGAGCAGCATTCTCAGTTCGTGGTCACCCGGGACAACCTCGGTCGTCCCGGTCGCCTTGCCGGCCATGCGCACCCTCGATCCGCTCCCCAAGAGCCCTCGCGGCGAGGGCTCGGAACCGCGGCCGGGAGCACAGCGCGGCCCGGCCGGTGGTGTGTGCATTTCCGCAGTTCACGGATTTGCATGATGAGAAAAATACGTCGCAGGCTAACCCACCGGCACGGCCTCGGACAAAGCATCCGGCCAACCCTCGGCCTCCACGGATTTCACCGGCTCCACGCAGGAGTGAAGGCGCGTCGAGTGGGTATCCGAAACGGTTTAGCCATGGGTGCGCTCAGCCGGACACGCGCAGGAACTTCGTCAGGGGCGCGCCGAGCGGGGCCGGGCGCGGCTCGTCCGCCCGGCCCACCGCGGACGCCCAGTCGGGCGGCGTCTCGCCGTCCACCACGAACTCCAGCAGCAGCGGCCCGCGCCCGGCGAGGACGTCGGCCCAGACGGAACCGACGTGCCGGGGCCGGTCGCAGCGGACGGCGGGCAGTCCGGCCAGGCGCGCCCATTCTGCGTACGGCAAGGCGGGGACCTCGGCGGAGAGCGGGATCAGCGGGTCGCCGGCGGCGGCCCGGCGCTGCCAGGTCAGCCGGTTCAGGTCGCCGTTGTTGAAGACGCAGAACACCAGCGGGGGCAGCCCGGCCAGCTGTTCGAGGTGGCGTCGCACCGTGAGCAGTTCGTTCAGGCCGCCGCCCTGGAGGGCGCCGTCGCCGACGAGGGCGATCACCGGCCGGTCGGGGGCGGCGAACCGGGCGGCCAGGGCGTAGGGGACGGCCGCGCCGGGCAGGCCGAGGTGCGCCGAGAGCAGGGACCGCATGCCGGCCCGGAGCCGGAGGTGACGGGTCCACCAGTCCAGTGAGGTGCCGGAGTCGGTGACGACGACGGCCCGGTCGGGCAGCCGGTCCGACAGCTCGGCGACGACCGAGCGGGGGTTGACCGACGTGCCGAAGTAGCGGCGGGACCTGGCCGCCCCCTCGTCCCGCCAGGCGCCGACGAGCCGCTCGACCCGGGTGCGCCAGGCGCGGTCGGCGGTGTGGCGCAGGAGCGGGACGAGTGCGCTCAGGCAGGCCGTGACGTCGCCGGTCACCCGGACGGCCGATGTCCCGCCCGGCAGCGGGCAGTCGTCGGGCTGCGGGTCCACGGTGACGATCCGGCACCGGCCGGGGCCGGGCAGCAGGGCGGGGTCCAGGTCCTCGGCGCCGGCGAGCAGCAGCGTGTCGCACTCCCGCAGCAGGGTCGCGGCGGCCTCGCTGCCGAGCGGTCCCGCCACCCCGGCCAGATACGGCAGGTCGTCGGGCAGCGCGTCCCGGGCCAGGGCCGTCGTGACGACACCGGCGCCCAGCAGCCGTGCCGCTTCGGCCACCTGGCCGGACGCCGGACGGCCCGCGTTCCCCACGACGACGACGGTCTTCCCGGCGCCGTCCAGCACGCCGGCCGCGCGCCGCAGGTCCTCCTCGGCGGGCGGCCGCGGGGACGGCGGACCGGGCGGGGCGGCGGGCGGTGCCCCGGGGGCCGGGGCGGCGAGGACATGGCGGGGTACGACGAGGCTCGCCACTCCCCGGTCGGTGAGCGCGGCCCGCGCCGCCCGGTGCAGGGCGTCGTCCATGAGCTCCGGCGCGGACACCTCCTCGCAGTACACGGAGACCTCCGCCAGATGGCGCACCGCCTGGCAGCCGAGGTGCCGCGCGGCGGGGTCGGCGCCGACGAGGGCCAGCACCGTGGCGCGGTCGGCAGCCGCGTCGTACAGCCCGCCCAGCAGCCGCAGTGTCCCCGCGCCGGGCGGGGCGAGGCAGCAGCCGGCGCCGCCGGTGAGCTTGGCCTGGGCACAGGCCATGAGCGCGGCGGACTCCTCGCCGCGTGCCTGCACGAAACCGGGGGCCGTGGGCGCGGCGCGCAGGGCACCGATCAGCGGGTCCACCGCGAGTCCCGGTGTGCCGTACACCCGGTCCACACCCATGTGCCGCAGCCGGGTGGCGACCACCTCGGACACGTTCACCACGAAGGCCTCCCTGGGGACACGGCGCCCTCCCGTCCGGACCACCGGGTAGCCGCACCCGGGTCCCCGCAAACGACGGCCGCGCGCTCCGGCCGGACCGTTCCGGACGCGCGGAGCGGGGGCACCCGTGCCAGGCTCGGAGCAGAACACCGAGAGTGAGGGCCCCAGCACGGGGCGGAGGGCGAGCGCGCGGTGGCGGTGTCCGAGGAGCGGCAGGCGGGGCGAGGCGAGCGGTTGGTGACCGCGCTGGACCGGCGGCTCCCGGTCGCGTCCGCCTGCAAGGAGTTCCTGCGCAAGGCGTTCCCCGACCACTGGTCGTTCCTTCTGGGCGAGCTGGCGCTGTACAGCCTGGTGCTGCTGGTGCTGACGGGCGTCTGGCTGACGTTGTTCTTCCACCCGGGCATGACGGAACTGCCGTACACCGGCTCGTACCTGCCGCTGCGCGGCACCCGCACCAGCGAGGCGTACGCGTCGGTGCTGCACATCAGCTTCGACGTGCGCGGCGGGCTGCTGGTCCGCCAGCTGCACCACTGGGCGGCACTGGTGTTCGTCGCGGCGATCGGCGTGCACCTGCTGCGGATCTTCTTCACCGGGGCGTTCCGGCGGCCCCGGGAGGTCAACTGGACCATCGGGGTGACGCTGTTCCTGCTCGCCCTGCTGGAGGGGTTCTGCGGCTACTCGCTCCCCGACGACCTGCTGTCCGGCACCGGTCTGCGCACCTCGCAGGGCATCGTGCTGTCGATCCCCGTCATCGGCACGTACCTGTCGTTCTTCGTCTTCGGCGGCCAGTTCCCCGGGCACGAGATCATCCCTCGGCTCTACGTGACCCACATCCTGCTGGTGCCCGGGCTGCTGCTGGCGCTGGTCGCGGCGCACCTGACGTTCGTCGTCTACCACAAGCACACCCAGTGGGCGAAGCCCGGCCGCACCAACCGCAACGTGATCGGCAAGCCCCTGGTCCCGCAGTACACGGCGAAGTCCGTGGGCCTGTTCTTCATCCTGTCGGCTGTGCTGGCGGCGATGTCCGCGCTGTTCCAGATCAACCCGGTGTGGAGCTTCGGCCCGTACCGCGCCGACCAGGTCTCGGTGGACGCGCAGCCCGACTGGTACGTGGGCTATCTGGAGGGCGCGCTGCGGCTGATGCCGGGCTGGGAGACGGACTTCGCCGGGCACACGATCGTCTGGGACGTGCTCCTGCCCGGTGCGGTGCTGCCCGCGGTGCTGTTCCTGGTCCTGTACGGCTATCCGTACTTCGAGCGCTGGCTCACCGGCCCACGGCCCGAACAGCACCTGTGCGACCGGCCGCGGAACCAGCCCACGCGCACCGCCCTGGGCGCGGCCGCCGTCTCGGCGTACGGCGTGCTGCTGCTGGCGGGCGGGCAGGACGTGCTGGCCTACCGGTTCTCCCTCGACGTGGACTTTCTGGCCCGGACCTTCCGGACCGCGCTGTTCGCGGTGCCGTTCGTGACCTACCACATCACCAAGCGGGCCTGCCTCGGGCTGCAGGCGGCCGACCGGCGCAGGATCCTGGAGGGTGGGGCGACCGGCGAGGTGCGGCGCACGGCGGGCGGAGGCTACGAGGAGGCGCACACGCTGCTGTCCCGCGAGGAGGCCTACCTCATCCTCGTGCGGGACACGCCCCGGCCGCGCGCCGAGGGCACGGAGGCCTGGCGCTGGTTCCACCGGCACCGGCTGCGCAACGCCCTCAGCCGCTGGTACTTCGCCAAGAGCGTGGAGATGCCGGCCACCGCGTGGGAGAGGCGCCGGGTCGAGGTCGTACGGGCCGCGCCGGGCGAGGCGGCCGGGCAAGGGGACGCGTCATGAACGAGGAGGCACCGCATGAGCGACGGCACTGAGGGCCACCGGAACCTCCTGTACGGGCCGCAGCCGGACGTGGCCGGGGCGGCCGGTTATCCGGACGCCCCGCCGCGGATGGGCTTCTTCACCGACACCTCGGTGTGCATCGGCTGCAAGGCCTGCGAGGTCGCGTGCAAGGAGTGGAACGCCGTCCCGGAGGACGGACTGCTGCTGACCGGCATGTCCTACGACAACACCCAGGGCCTCGGCGCCGACACCTGGCGGCACGTGGCCTTCATCGAGCAGCGAAAGCCGCTCGCCGGGCAGGAACCGGGGGTCGCGCACGACGACGTCGACGTTTTCGCCGCCGCGTCCCGGCTCGGCACCGGCCCCGCCTCCCCGGGGCCGGGCGCCACCGCTCCCCCGCCGGAGCGGGCTCCCGCCGGCGCGCCCGCCGGGGAGATCTCGCCCGTCTCCCCCGACGGGCGGACGGAGTTGCGCTGGCTGATGGCGTCCGACGTGTGCAAGCACTGCACGCACGCCGCCTGCCTGGACGTGTGCCCGACGGGCTCGCTGTTCCGCACCGAGTTCGGCACGGTCGTCGTCCAGGAGGACATCTGCAACGGCTGCGGCTACTGCGTGCCGGCGTGTCCGTACGGCGTGATCGACCAGCGCAAGGACGACGGCCGGGTGTGGAAGTGCACGCTGTGCTACGACCGGCTCGGCGTCGGCATGGAACCGGCCTGCGCGAAGTCCTGCCCGACGGAGTCCATCCAGTTCGGCCCGCTGGAGGAGTTGCGGGAGCGCGCGCAGGCCCGGGTGGCCCAGCTGCACGCGGCCGGTGTGACCGACGCCCGCCTGTACGGCGAGAGCCCCGACGACGGGGTCGGCGGCGACGGCGCGTTCTTCCTCTTGCTGGACGAACCCGAGGTCTACGGCCTGCCGCCGGACCCGGTGGTCACCACCCGGGACCTGCCCGACATGTGGCGGCACGCGGCGCTGGCCGCCGTCTCGCTGGTCGCGCTCGCCGCCGGGAGCTTCCTGCGGAGGCCGCGATGAGCGAATCCGACGTGACACGCGAGGGCGTGCGGCACGCGCGCCCCGACCGGGAGGCGCCGACGGGGGTGCACGCGGGGCGTCGCCGGCGCCGGCGCGGGCGGGGCGAGCAGCCGATGGTGCCGGACGCCGAGTTCTCGTCGTACTACGGCAAACCCGTCCTCAACAAGCCGACGTGGAAGCCGCTGGACATCGCCGGGTACCTGTACCTGGGCGGGCTGGCCGGGGCCTCCTCGCTGCTGGCGGCGGGAGCCGGGGCCACGGGGCGGCCGGCGCTCGGCAGGGTGGCCAGGCTGGGCGCGGCCGGCGGCATCACGCTGTCGCTGGCGGCACTCGTGCACGACCTGGGGCGTCCGGCCCGGTTCCTGAACATGCTCCGGGTGTTCAAGCCCACCTCGCCGATGAGCGTCGGCTCCTGGATCCTGAGCGGGTACGCGCCGCTGGCCCTGACGGCCGCGGCGACCGAGGTGGCGGGCCGGTACCGGCTGGTGGGCTCGGCCGCGACGGCGGGTGCCGCCGTTCTCGGCCCGGCCGTGGCGACGTACACCGCGGTGCTGCTGTCGGACACGGCGGTGCCGTCCTGGCACGAGGGCTACCGGCAGCTGCCGTTCGTGTTCGCGGGTTCGGCGGCCACGTCGGCGGCCGGCCTCGCCCTGGCCGCGGCGCCCCCCGCACAGGCCGGGCCCGCCCGGCGGATGGCGGCGCTGGGGGCCGTGCTGGAACTGGGCGCCTTCCAGATGATGAAGCGGCGGATGGGGCTGACCGCGGAGCCCTTCGAGCAGGGGAAGCCGCAGCGGCTGCTGCGCGCGTCGGAGGCCCTGACCGCGGGCGGAGCCGCCCTGGCCCTGCTCTCGGCCCGGGTACGGGACCGGCGGCTGGCCGTCGCGGCGGGAGCGGCCCTGCTCACCGGTTCGGCGGCGCTGCGCTTCGGCGTCTTCCACGCCGGGGTGGCCTCCGCGGAGGACCCCCGGTACACGGTCGTCCCACAGCGGGAAAGGCTCCGGGCGGCGGACGGCTGACGGCATGCGGAGATGTGAAGCCACTGCCGGCACGCCCGCGTGCCGGACGCGCAGACCACACGGGCACCGACCGCCTCCGCCCCCGCCCCTGGGCGTACCGCGCGGGCGCGTCGGCCGAGACCTAATCGATGTCCTCCCCATCGATCAGCTGCCCCTGGGCGACGAGTCGTTCGGCCAGGTCGGGCAGGCTGGTGGCCTCGATGGCCGCGGGGAGGCAGGTGGCCGGGTAGGGCTGGGGGGTGCGCCGCAGCCAGGCGGTGGCGAGGCCGGCGCGGGCCGCGCCGTCGATGTCCCAGGGGTGCACCGACACCAGCGCGACCTCGTCGGCCGGGACGCCCGCGGCCGCCACGGCGTGGGCGTAGGCCTCCCGGGCGGGCTTCCAGCGGCCCACCGCCTCGACATCGAGGTGTGTCTCGAAACAGTCGGTCAGTCCTGCCTGTTCGACGACCGCGCGGGTGGTGCCGGCGGAGCCGTTGGTGAGGGTGACCAGACGGTACCCGGCGGCGCGCAGCGCCCGGACGCCGTCGGGGACGTCCGGGTGCAGGGGCAGCCGGGGCAGCGCGGCGAGGACGCGCTCCGCCGCCTCCTCGGGGTCGGCCACGCCCCGCGCCGAGGCCGCGAGCGTCCGCAGCCCGTCACGGGCCACGTCGCCGAAGGACGCGTGGCCCCCGGCCAGGCTCAGGGCGATCCCGTCCCGCAGGACACCGGCGAACCAGGCCGGAAGCGACTGTTCCGGCAGCCCGGCCCGCGCCATCAGGGCCGCGAGCGGGGACAGGTCGGTGAGCGTCTCGTTGACGTCGAACACGAGAACGCGGGGGCGTCCGTCACCGGACAAGGGGATCGCCTCCTCCCAGGTGGCCGGCCGGGCCGGCCAGGGCCTCACGTTCCTCGCGGTTCACCCACGACCAGGTGACCGCCGCTGCCGCGACGCCGACCGGCAGCATGCCGACGACCATGCCGAGCCCGGCCGCGGTGTGGCCGGCGGCGACCATGCCCACCGCCGGGAGGTCGAGCAGCGGCGCCGCGAGGAACAGGTACAGGCAGCGGCCCGGGTCGTCCAGCCGGTGCCGGGTGCGGGCGACGGCCGGCAGCCAGAACAGCACCGCGGTAGCGAGCAGGACGGGTGCGGTGACCCCCGCGCCGCCGGGCGGTGCGAGGCCCACGGGATCGCCGAGGACGGCCCAGGCGTGCGTGAGGACCAGCAGGGGCAGGGCCACGCCCGCCGGGACGCTGATCCGCTCCCAGAGCGGGGAGTTCCGCAGGCACCGGACGGCGGCCGGGACCGCCGCGGCGACGAGGACGGCCGACCAGGCCATCGCCGCCACGGACGCGTGCGCCGGGTGCTCCATGGCGCCTCACTTCTCCCGCGCCGTCGTCCCGTGCACCACGAGGGCGACGGACAGCATGAGCAGCGGCACGGCCACGACGAGCAGCCAGCGGCCGTAGACCAGGCAGAGCCCGGCCAGCAGCAGGCCGATCGCGCCGGGGAGCACGCCGCCCGCGCCCCTGTCGGGCACCCGGTAGCGGACGTGCTGGTCGGGCCTCGCGCGGGAGGACACGAGGACGGCCAGGGCGAACAGTTCCAGGACGAGGACGACGCCGCCCCACAGCCAGTACGTCATCGAGTTCTCGCGGTAGATCGCCAGCACCCCGAGGAGCAGGCCGTTGAGCACGCCCCAGCCCGCGACCAGGAGGGCGGAAAGGTGCCGTTTCATGCGGTGCTCCCTCCCGTCCTGCGGTCCAGCAGCGGGGCGAAGCTCGTGACGGGCGGCAGCGGGCGGTCCGCGGGGAAGTTGAGGCGCGGCGGCGGCGAGGTGGTGGCCCACTCCAGGGTATGGCCCTCCCACGGGTCGTCGCCGGCCGCCTCGGCACGGCCCAGACAGCGGCGGCGCAGCGTCCACAGGACGTTGACGACGAACACCGTCATGCCCGCGGCGAGGAAGGCCGCGCCGATGCTGGCGAGCAGGTTCAGCAGGCCGAAGCCGTCGAACGTGGCGTAGGTGACGACCCGGCGTGGCATGCCGAGGTAGCCGAGGGCGAACATCGGCAGGAAGGTGAGGTTGGTGCCGATGACCAGCAGCCAGAAGTGCAGGCGGCCCATGCGTTCGTCCAGCAGGGTGCCGGTAACCTTCGGGAACCAGTAGTAGACGGCCGCGAACAGGCCGAAGGCGCTGCCGGCGAACAGTACGTAGTGCAGGTGGGCCACGACGAAGTAGCTGTCGGTGACGTGGTAGTCGATCACCGGGGTGCCGACCATGATGCCGGTGAGTCCGCCGATCAGGAACTGCGGGACGAAGGCGAGCGCGAACAGCATGGGGACGCGCAGCCGCAGCCGGCCGCCCAGGATCGTGCCCAGCATGCCGAAGTACTCCACGCCCGCGGGCACCAGCAGGGCGATGGAGGTCAGGGAGTAGTAGTCGTTGGCGGCCTGCCCGGTGGCGAACATGTGGTGGCCCCACACGCTCATCGACAGGGCGGCGAACACCAGCAGGGACAGGGCCGTGCCCCGGTAGCCGAAGAAGCGGCGGCCGGAGAACACCGCCAGCACCTCGGCGACGGCCGCGAGGTACGGGAAGAACATCACGTACACGACCGGATGGCCGTAGAACCAGAAGATGTGCTGGTAGCCGATGTTCCAGACGTTGGACGCGAAGACGTCCGGGTCGGCCCTGCCCACCCCGAGCAGCACCATCGCCGCCAGCAGCGCCGGGAAGGAGCCGATCACCATCAGGCAGGTGGCGATCATCGACCAGCAGAAGACGGGCAGGCGCAGCATGGTCATGCCGCGGGTGCGGCGGCGCAGGAGGGTCCACAGCACCGCCCAGCCCATCAGGATGCTGCCGGTCACGGCGAGGCAGACGCCCACGATCCACAGGTCGGGGCCGGTGCCCGGCGAGTGCACGCTGTCGGCCATGGGCGGGTACGAGAACCAGCCGTCGGCGTGCGCTCCGGTGGGCGTGGCGAAGCCGGCGAGCATGGTGAGCGCGCCGAGCACGTACAGCCAGTAGCCGAGCAGGGTCAGCCGGGGCAGGGCGATGCCGGGGGCGCCGATCTGCAGGGGGACCAGGTAGACGCCCAGGCCGATGGCGAACGGCGTCATGACCGTGTAGATCATGCCCGAGCCGTGCATGGTGAACAGCTGGTTGTACGGGTGGGCGGCGAGGAAGGTCTCCTCGGGCTGCGCGAGCTGGGCGCGCATGAGCAGTGCGAACACGCCGTCCACCAGCAGGAGCACCAGGGAGGTGCCGACGGTGAGCAGGCCGATGCGCTTGTGGTCGGTGGTGGAGATCCAGCCGAGCCAGCTGCCGGGCGGGACGGGCCGGCCGGCGTCGTCGCGCTGGGTGCCGGTGTCCGGAGCGAGCGTCATGCCGTGGCCGTCCCGCCGTGCGCCCAGCGGTCGTACTCCTCGGGGGAGACCGCCTTGATCCAGAAGTCCATGGTCCAGTGCCGCTGTCCGCAGAACTCGGCGCACCGGCCGCGCCAGCGGCCCGCCCGGTCCAGGGTGAGCGTGAAGGTGTTCACGTGGTCGGGGAAGGCGTCCATCTTGTAGCGCAGGCCGGGCACCCAGAGGGAGTGGATGACGTCCTTTGAGGTGAGCCGGAGCTGTACGGTGCGGCCGGCCGGGACGACGAGGGTGGGCATGTCCCTGCCCTTGCAGGTGCCGGTGACCCGGCGGTGGCCCGCGGACTGCGGATAGCGGAAGTCCCAGCACCACTGGAAGCCGGTGACGTCGACGCGCAGGGGCTGCCGGCCGGCGGCGCGGTGCTCCTCGTGGTTCTGCCAGGCCGTCCAGGCGACCAGGAACACGGCGAAGGCGGCGAGGGCGCCGACGTAGAAGGCCTCCACGCGCGGCCGCTCCGACCGCCCGGTCGTCCGGGCCCCCCGGCGCAGCAGCGACCAGGCCAGGACGGTGAGGACGGCGAGGAACACCCCGCCCGCGATGATGACTTCGAGTGTGAACACGGTCCCGAAGACGTGCCGCTGCCTCACCGTGAGACCACCGCCGCCTCGTTGCCCCTGACCGTCACCGCGATCGCTCCCGTCACTCGTTCGGGACCGTGACCACCCGGACATTACGGTCATTCCGTCCGGCCCGTCCGCCGACACACCGCAAGCGGCGAGGTCCCCCGGGACGCGTCACTCACACCTGCGGTTCCGTTCGGCCGGGCGCGGCGGGGGTTCCCCGTCGCCGGTCACGGCCGGGGATGCCATGACCGCAGGAGTGCGGGACAATCGAGGCACCGAGCGGGAGGAGGAGTCGTGGGCGTGCGTACCTGGATCGGCTCCTGGCCTGTCTACCGCCAGCTCACCGGCACGGATCCGCTCGGCCGCGGCGCCGCCGCGAAGAGCGGGCACAGCGCACGGCTCACGCCCCGGGTCGCCTCGGCCGACCGGGTGGTGAAGTCCGTCTGCCCTTACTGCGCCGTCGGCTGCGGCCAGAACGTGTACGTGCAGGACGAGAAGGTCACCCAGATCGAGGGCGACCCGGACTCCCCGATCTCACGCGGCCGGCTGTGCCCCAAGGGCGCGGCGAGCCTCCAGCTGACCACCGGGGACGCCCGCGAGTACCAGGTCCTCTACCGGCGCCCGCACGGCACCGAGTGGGAGCGGCTGGACCTGGACACGGCGATGGACATGATCGCCGACCGGGTGATCGCGGCGCGCCGGGACGGCTGGCAGTGGGAGGTCGACGGGGCCCGCACCCGGCGCACCCTGGGCATCGCGAGCCTGGGCGGGGCGACGCTCGACAACGAAGAGAACTACCTGATCAAGAAGTTGTTCACCGCGCTCGGAGCGATCCAGATCGAGAACCAGGCGCGCGTTTGACACTCCTCCACCGTTCCCAGTCTGGGAACCTCGTTCGGACGCGGCGGCGCGACCACGTTCCAGCAGGACCTGCAGAACGCGGACTGCATCGTCATCGAGGGCTCGAACATGGCCGAGTGCCATCCGGTCGGGTTCCAGTGGGTGATGGAGGCCAAGGCCCGCGGTGCGAAGCTGATCCACGTCGATCCGCGCTTCACCCGCACCAGCGCGCTCGCCGACCTGCACGTGCCGCTGCGCGCGGGCACGGACATCGCCTTCCTCGGCGGGATCATCAACTACGTGCTCCGGCACGAGAAGTACTTCCGTGACTACATCGTGGCGTACAGCAACGCCCCGATGATCCTGCGGGAGGACTTCCGGGACACCGAGGACCTGGCCGGCGTCTTCTCCGGCCTGGACACCGACAGCCGCTCTTACGACAACGGCAGCTGGCAGTACGAGGGTTCCGAGGTCCAGGCGGCCTCCGGCGAACGCGACCAGGAGTACGGCGAGCGCGGCGACGGCGGCAGTTCGGTGACCGAGGCGGCCCGCGGTGAGGCGCACGGCTCCGGTGGCGCGGTGATCGGCGAGGGCGAGCCGGAGCGCGACGAGACGCTCACCCATCCGCGGTGCGTGTTCCAGGTGCTGAAGCGGCACTACGCCCGCTACACGCCGGAGATGGTGGAGCGGATCTGCGGGGTGCCGCAGGACGTGTTCCGGCAGGTGTGCGAACTGGTCACGGAGAACTCCGGGCGCGACCGCACGACCGCGTTCGCCTACGCGGTCGGGTGGACCCAGCACACGGTGGGCGTGCAGTACATCCGGGCGGCCTCCGTGCTGCAGACCCTGCTCGGCAACATCGGCCGGCCCGGCGGCGGCATCCTCGCGCTGCGCGGGCACGCCTCCATCCAGGGGTCCACGGACATCCCGACCCTGTTCAACCTGCTGCCCGGTTACATCCCGATGCCGCACGCCCACCAGAGACAGGACCTGGACGCCTTCGTCGAGGCCGAGGCCGCGCACAAGGGCTACTGGGGCAACATGCGCTCCTACCTGGTGAGCCTGCTCAAGGCGTACTGGGGTGACGCGGCGACGGCGGAGAACGACTTCTGCTTCGACTACCTGCCGCGACTCACCGGCTCGCACTCGACGTACGAGACGACGATGGCCCAGCTGGAGGGCGTCTGCAAGGGCTACTTCCTCGTCGGCGAGAACCCGGCCGTGGGCAACGCCAACTCCAAGCTGATGCGGCTCGGCATGGCCAACCTGGACTGGCTGGTCGTCCGGGACTTCTCCCTGATCGAGTCGGCGACCTGGTGGAAGGACGGCCCGGAGATCGAGACCGGGGAGATGCGCACGGAGGACATCGGCACCGAGGTGTTCTTCCTGCCGGCCGCCGCGCACACCGAGAAGGACGGCAGCTTCACCAACACCCAGCGGCTGCTCCAGTGGCACCACCAGGCGGTCGAGCCGCCCGGCGAGGCGCGCAGCGACCTGTGGTTCGCCTATCACCTCGGGCGGATCATCCGGCAGAAGCTCGCCGGGTCCGGCGACGAGATGGACCGGCCGGTGCTCGACCTCGCCTGGGACTACCCGACGAGGGGCCGGCTCGCCGAGCCGGACGCGGAGGCCGTCCTCGCCGAGGTCAACGGCCATGACGCCGACGGCGACCCGCTGTCGTCGTACGAGCAGCTGAAGGCCGACGGCTCCACCGCGTGCGGCTGCTGGATCTACTGCGGTGTGTACGCCGACGGCGTCAACCAGGCGGCCCGCCGCAAGCCGGGCCGGGAGCAGGACTGGGTGGCGGCCGAGTGGGCGTGGGCCTGGCCGGCCAACCGGCGGATCCTGTACAACCGGGCTTCCGCCGACCCCGAGGGCAGGCCGTGGAGCGAGCGCAAGGCGCTCGTGTGGTGGGACCCGGACAAGGGCGAGCAGGGCGAGTGGACCGGGCACGACGTCCCCGACTTCACGAAGGACAAGGCGCCGGACCACGAGCCGCCCGAGGACGCGTCCGGGCCGGAGGCCCTGTCCGGCACGGACCCGTTCATCATGCAGGCCGACGGCAAGGCCTGGCTGTACGTGCCGTCCGGGCTCACCGACGGACCGCTGCCGGCGCACTACGAACCGCAGGATTCCCCGTTCCCGAACCTGCTCTACGACCAGCAGCGCAATCCGGTACGGCATTTGCTGCCGCCGCACCCGGACAACCGCTACCAGCCGAGCGGCGACGAGCCCGGCTCCGGAGTGTTCCCGTACGTGGCCACCACCTACCGGCTCACCGAGCACCACACGGCGGGCGGGATGTCCCGCTGGCAGCCGTACCTCGCGGAACTCCAGCCGGAGTTCTTCTGCGAGGTCTCCCCGGAGCTGGCCGCCGAGCGGGGCCTGGCGCACACCGGCTGGGCGACGATCGTCAGCGCGCGGGGCGTGGTCGAGGCGCGGGTGCTGGTCACCGACCGGATGTCCCCGCTGACGGTGCACGGACGCCGGCTGCATCAGGTGGGGCTGCCGTACCACTGGGGTCCGAACGGCTACAGCACCGGGGACGCGGCCAACGAGCTGCTGCACCTGTCGCTGGACCCGAACACGCACATCCAGGAGACGAAGGCGTTCGCCGTCGACATCCGCCCGGGCCGGCGGCCCCGGGGTCCGGCGGCCCTGGCGCTGGTGCGGGCCTACCGGATCCGGGCGGGCATCGACGAGCACACGGGCACGGAACCGTGAGCGCGGTGAACGGTGTGGCCGGGTGGCGGCCGGGCCGGTCCTACCTGAGCACGACGGAGTGGGCCCCGCGCGGCACCAGCTCCCCGACCACCGGCGCGCCGGGCACCTCCCCGGCGACGAGCAGCCCGCCGGAGGTCTGGGCGTCGGCGAGCAGCAGCCGGGTGTCCTCGTCGGTGTCCCCGAAGTCGGTGTGCGGCGCGACCCACTCCAGGTTCCGCCGGGTGCCACCGCTGACGTACCCGTCCTGTACGGCCTCCCGGGCGCCCTCCAGATACGGCACGGCGGCGGTGTCGACCACGGCCGTGACGCCCGAGGCGCGGGCCAGCTTGTGCAGATGGCCGAGGAAGCCGAACCCGGTGACGTCGGTGGCGCACTCGGCGCCGGCGGCCAGCGCCGCCTCGGACGCGTCGCGGTTGAGGGCCGCCATCGTGGCGACGGCGTGCGCGAACCGCTCGCCGGTGGCCTTGTGCCGGTTGTTCAGGACGCCGATGCCGAGCGGTTTGGTCAGCGACAGCGGCAGTCCGGGCCGGCCGGCGTCGTTGCGCAGCAGCCGCTCCGGATCGGCGATGCCGGTGACGGCCATGCCGTACTTGGGCTCGGGGTCGTCGACGCTGTGCCCGCCGCCGACGTGGCAGCCCGCCTCGGTGGCGATGTCCAGTCCGCCGCGCAGCACCTCACGGGCGAGGTCGAACGGGAGCCGGTCGCGCGGCCAGGCGAGCAGGTTGACGGCCAGCACCGGCCGGCCGCCCATCGCGTACACGTCGGACAGGGCGTTGGCGGCGGCGATCCGGCCCCAGTCGTAGGGGTCGTCCACGACCGGGGTGAAGAAGTCGGCCGTGGCCACCAGGGCGGTCCCCCGGTGCGTGACGACGGCCGCGTCGTCGCCGGTGGCGAGGCCGACGAGCAGCGGGGTGTCGCCGCCGGCGAGCGGCGGTGCGGTCAGCCCGGCGACCACCTCCTCCAGCTCCCCGGGCGGGATCTTGCAGGCGCAGCCGCCACCGTGGGCGAACTGCGTGAGCCGTACGGGCGCCTGACGGGCCGGTGTCGTGGTCATACCTGTGGTCTCCTGGGGCATTAGCCTGGCGAGCGGTGGAGGCGTGTGGGTGCCTGGTGGCCCTCCCGGTCTTCAAAACCGAGGTGCCCGAGGATCTCGGGCAGGCGGGTTCGATTCCCGTCCGCCTCCGTCCCCCTCCCCCGGCGCGGTACGGCAGCGCCGGCGCTGGTCGTCGACGCGTTCCGTGTACCCGCGGGCGTCCAGGAACTCCAGCAGCGGTACGGCCACCCGGCGGGTGGTGCCGAGCGCGCGCCGCGCCTCGCTGAGCGTGAACGGCTGCGGCAGCGCGCGCAGGACGGCGGCGGCGTCGGCGTCCGCCCCGGGCAGCAGCACGATCCCGTCGGCGATCCGGAGCAGGGCTCCCGCTGCCTCGGCGGCGGCCGACGCCCGGCGGTCGAGACCCAGTTCGGCGAGCCGCCCGGCCTCGGGTGCGCGGAACGGGGTGCGGGCGAGGTCCCGGCGCAGGGCGTCCACGGCGGCGCGGACGGGTGCGGGCAGGGC
Organism: Streptomyces sp. NPDC047841; assembly: GCF_040704085.1. Taxonomy (NCBI): domain Bacteria; kingdom Bacillati; phylum Actinomycetota; class Actinomycetes; order Kitasatosporales; family Streptomycetaceae; genus Streptomyces; species Streptomyces sp. NPDC047841. The sequence goes on along the minus strand of NZ_JBEYRP010000019.1, from coordinate 25,730 downwards.
CGGTCCGGGACTGTCGGCGGGGTACAGCCGGCCCTGTCCCGCCCGGAGCCGGGGCTGTGCCGCCGCCAGCGCGTCGACCAGGGCGCGGTCGGGCAGGCCGAGCAGCCGGCGGGCCGCCTCGGCGGGCAGGCCGGGGTCCAGCGGGTGGGCGCGGGCGTGCTCCAGGACGTGGCCGGCCAGCCGGCCCTTCAGCAGGCTCCAGTGCGCCGCGTCGGCGAGCCAGTCCCCGGCGACGGGGTCGGCGGGCGCCGGGACGCCCATCGCCCGCAGGTCGGCGCGGCGGACGAGCTTGCGGCGGCGCAGTTCGGCGGCGCCGTCCGGACGGCCGGTCATCGTCTCCAGCTCGGCCGCGCGGGCCCGGCCGGCGCCGCGCCGGGTCAGCCGGGGCGGCCGTACGTCGAGGACGGTGACGCCGCAGGGCGGGCGGGTGCCGCCGGGTTCGCGCAGCACCGCGCGGTCGCCGACCCGGAGGGGCAGCCCGCGGCGCAGGGTGAGCCGGGCGGTGTCCGGGCCGAGCGGGCGGACGGTCACCGGCACGGCGGCCGTCCCGATGTGCAGGGTGACGTTCCGGGGCAGGTCGGCCACCGGCTCCCCGGTGACCCGTACGTCGGCCACCTCGGTGCTCAGCCAGCGGTCCGGGGTGAGCAGCACCTGGCCGCGGCCCAGGGCGGCGTCCTGCCGGCCGTGGACGTTCACGGCCACGCGGGCCACCGCGCCGACGGCCGTCCGCTCCTCGTGCAGGCTCTGCAGGCCGCGCACCCGCACGGCCGATCCGTCCGGGGTGACCAGCCGGTCGCCGACGCGCAGGGTGCCCGCGCCGAGGGTGCCGGTCACCACGGTCCCGTGGCCCCGGACGGTGAACGCCCGGTCGAGCCAGAGGCGTACGTCGGCCTCGGTGTCGGGCGCCGGCAGCTCGGCGGCCATCCGGGCCAGTTCGGCGCGGAGGTCGTCCAGTCCCGCGCCGGTGACCGCGCTGACCGCGACCTGCGGCACCTTGCCGAGGGACGTGCCGGCCAGCCGCTCGACGGCGTCGGCGCGGACCGGCTCGGGGTCGGCGAGGTCGCTGCGGGTCACCGCGAGGACCGCGTGGCGGACGCCGAGCGCGTCCAGGATGGCGAGGTGCTCCTGCGACTGGGGCTGCCAGCCCTGGTCGGCGGCGACCACGAACAGCACGGCGGGTACGGGGCCGACACCGGCCAGCATGGTCGGCACGAACCGCTCGTGACCGGGTACGTCGACGAACGCGAGGTGGTCCGTGCCGAGCCGGGTCCACACGAAGCCCAGGTCCAGGGTGAGCCCGCGGCGCCGCTCCTCCTCGTACCGGTCGGGCTCCATCCCGGTGAGGGCCCGGACCAGCGCGGACTTGCCGTGATCGACGTGCCCGGCGGTGGCCAGAACGTGCATCACACCTCCCGTTCGCAGGGGGCCGGCGTCCCGCCCCGGACGCTCGGCGCCGCGCCGTTCACCTCACGCGGGCACCGGGGCGTGCCGGCCGGCCTTCCGCGCCCCACCACGACCAGCATCACACCGTCCACGCTTCCACGGGGCCATCGGCGCCCCTCGTCCCTCCGCGCGGACCCGGCACCGTGTCCCCCGCGCCGCACGGATCACCGCCCCCGCCCTTCCACGGCGGCCCGCGCCGCCCGTACGGCCCCGGCCAGCCGGTCGTCGTCCTGCGGTGGCACCGCCCTCAGATCCAGCAGGCAGCGCCCCGTCTCCAGACGGCCGACGACCGGGGCGGAGCCGGTGCGCAGCGCGGCGGCGTACGGTTCGGGCAGGGAGAGGGCGGCGCTGGGCAGGGTGACGCCGGGGGCGCCCCCGCCGCCGACCGTCGCGGCGCTCTCGACGGCCAGGACGTCGATCCCCTCGGCGGCCAGCCCGGCGGCCAGCCGGCCGGCGCGGGCCCGCAGCAGGGCCGGGTCGGCGGTGAGGGCGAGCGCGGTCGGGGTGGGCGGGCCGGTGAGGGTGGCCTCCAGGGCGGCCAGGGTCAGCTTGTCGACGCGCAGGGCACGGGCCAGCGGGTGCCGGGCCAGGGCGCGGACCAGGTCCTCCCGGCCGAGCAGCAGCCCGCACTGGGGTCCGCCGAGCAGTTTGTCGCCGCTCGCGGTGACGAGCGCCGCACCGGCGCGCAGCTGGGTGTCGGCGTCGGGCTCCTCGGGCAGGGCCGGGTGGGGCGCGAGCAGCCCGGAGCCGATGTCGACGACGACCGGCACGCCGAGGCCGGTGAGCTCGGCGACCTCGGCGGACCGGGTGAAGCCGGTGATCCGGAAGTTGGACGGGTGGACCTTCAGCACGAACCCGGTGTCCGGCCCGATGGCGGATGCGTAGTCGGCGGGGACCGTGCGGTTGGTGGTACCGACCTCGCGGAGCCGTGCGCCGGTGGAGACGAGCAGGTCGGGCAGGCGGAAGCCGTCGCCGATCTCCACCATCTCGCCCCGGCTGACGACGATCTCCCTGCCGGCCGCGAGGGCGGTGGCGGCGAGGACGAGGGCGGCGGCGCCGTTGTTGACGACGTGCGCGGCGCCGGCGGCCGGCACCGCGTCGCGCAGGGCGGCGAGCGCGGAGCGTCCTCTGCGGGCCCGGACACCGGTCGTCAGGTCAAGTTCGACGTCCGTGGGACCGGCCGCCTCCCGCACGGCCCGCCGGGCTGCCTCGGACAGCGGGGCCCGGCCGAGGTTGGTGTGCAGCAGCACGCCGGTGGCGTTGAGCACCGGGCGCAGCCCGCTCGCGGTGCCGGGCAGCAGGTCCAGGGCCGTCCGCGGAACCTGTTCGGGCGGGATGCCGCCCGCGCGGGCCCGCTCCTGCGCCTGCCGTACGGCGGCCTTCACCCGGTGCGCGCCGAGCCGTTCCACCGCCTCGGCGAGCCGGGGGTCGCGCAGCAGGGCGTCGGTGCGCGGGATGCGGCGGCGCGCGTCGCCGGCCGCGTCCCGCTGCCGGGGCGGGTCCGTGGTCACGGGCGCGCCGCGCGGGCCGTCCTCGGCTGTCCCCCCTGCTGCCGGCCGCTGTTCCATTCCGCCCTTGTCCTCCCGGTCCGGCCCTGTGCCCGTACGGACTCGGCCCATCGTCTCCCAGTGCCCCCGGCGGGCCGTCCGACACGCCGGAACGGACGTTGGCGGTGGCCGTCGCCCGGGTACCCGGCGCCGCATGAAGGACCATGAGGACAAGCGACAGGACGAGAACGCGACGGCGGCCGAGCGGGCCGCGCGCCGGCAGCGCGAGGCGGACCGCGAGCGCGCCGCGTCCCAGCCGTTCGACTACCCGTACCCGGAGCGCCGGGCGAACGTCCGGGCCCGGCGGCACATCAGCGAGGCGCAGGCCGCCGCGGACACACCGCCGGGGATTCCCGGCGGCTACGGCACGACGGGTGGCGGCCAGCCCGGCGCCGCCGGTGCCGCCCACCCGCCGTCCCGTGAGCACCGCACCACGTCGGCGGGGACGCCGGCCGCGGAGCCGGGCAGCGACGACGAGGGGCCGGTGAACCGCTCCGAACGCCGACGGACGCGCTGACCAGCATGGCGCCCAGCGCCCCAGGGAACACCAGGGCGAGGCCGTCGCGCAGCCGGCTGAGGTCGGTGCGGAACCCGGCCCGGCGCAGCAGCACCGCCGCGCACAGGGGTGCGGCGGTGGTGCGGCGGTGTTGCCGAGGAGGATGCCGAGCACGTCGGGTCCGGGTGCGGTCAGGGACAGGACGGAGAAGAAGGCGCCGAGCGTGATGCCGGGCCGGCAGCGCAGGTCCAGGATGAGCAGCGCGGCGACGGCCACGCCGGTCGGCGGCCAGATCGGGGTGACGACGGCGCCCTCGACGGTCAGCCGGCGCAGCAGACCGAGCCGGGCCGCCGCGTAGTAGCAGGCGGCGACGGCCGGCAGCTGGACGGCCACCGGCGCAGCTCCTCGAAACGGGACCGGCTGCACACCGATCCCAGAGAAGGCCCTCACCTGTTCAAGCACCCGGCACGCGTGTCACCGACGTCCCGGGACGGCACGTCTAAACCGTCTCGAGCAGCAGCGCGCTGAGTTCGACGGGCATGGTGATCATGCAGTCGTGGCCGGTCGGCAGCTCGCGTACTCGTTCGCCTGCCGGGACGGGACGCCGGGTGATGCCCGCCGGCCGGCCCTCGACGCAGTGGATGTGTGTGCGCGGGATCGTACGCGCGGCCGGGTCGTCCAGCTTGACTGGCTCCCGCAGGCACCGCACCGGCTGGTCCGACAGCATCGAGCGCAGCCAGGCGAGGTCGTCGGGATCGGTGACGCCGAACAAGCCGAGCGGCGGCGGCTGCTCGGGCATCGGCGGAACCCGCCAGCCGTCCACGGCGTGGTCGATGAGCTGCTTGGTGACAGGGAGGACGTCGACGGCGCTCTCGCCGTCTTCGGGGACCATCGCGTCGAGGAACACCAGATGCGCGATCCGCTCCGGGACCCGGTTGGCGACTCCGGAGATGACCATCCCGGCGTAGCTGTGCCCGACGAGCACGACGTCGTGGAGGTCCTCGTCCCCGATCAGGCCGGCGACGTCGTCGATGTGGGTGCTGAGCCCGATCTCGGGGCTCAGCAGGTGTGCCTTGTCGCCGTGGCCGGTCAGCGACGGCGCGAGCGCCCGGTGCCCGGCCGCCTCCAGCAGCGGGACCACCCGGTCCCAGCTTCGCCCGCTGTGCCAGGCGCCGTGTACCAGTAGGAATGTGGTCATGGTCGTGTGGTTCCTCCTCGTGCCCCGGTACTCTTTGGTAACCGCGAACATCGTGATCCCCACGACGCTCCCCGGGCAATACGGCACTTTTCGGTGCCCCGGTTCTCAGGAGGTAACCGTGCAGGACCCGTGCCAGGCCCGCGAAGTCCTCGGGATCGTCGGGGACAAGTGGGCGCTGCTGATCGTGCGCATGCTCAAGGACGGGCCGTTGCGCTTCACCGAACTGAAGCGGGCCATCGACGGCATCAGCCAGCGCATGCTCACCGTGACGCTGCGCGACCTCGAACGCGACGGGATCCTGACGCGCACGGTCCGCAACGTCATGCCGCCGCACGTCAGCTACGAACTGACCGCGATGGGCCGCAGCCTGCGCGAGGCCACCGCGCCGCTGCTCGAATGGAGCATCACGCACCTGCCGCACATCGACGCCGCTCGCACGGCCTACGACAACCGCTGAACGAGTAAGAGGCCGCGCACACGGGTGGTCATCAGGCCAGGGCGGCCGGGCCGTCCAGGCCCACGACCCCAGACGAACGGGATGTGACCGGCCCGGGCGCTCTCCAGCACCCCGGTGGCCGGGTCGAGCCGCATGAAGGTGCAGGTGGCGAAGAGGTCGCCGCCCAGGAAGAGCAGCAGGCCGTTGGTGCGGGCCAGCAGTTCCCCGGGATCGCCGGTGACCGAGGCGAGCGCCCGCAGTCCGGCCCTGACCTGGCCCATGAAGGCCGCGGCCTCGATGTCGTGGCCCTGTACGTCGCCGATGGCCAGCCCGGTCCGGCCGTCGGGCAGGGTGAAGGCGTCGTACCAGTCGCCGCCCACGTTAAAACGAGGTTGGCGGGGGTGTACCGCACCGCGAGGTGGACTCCGGGCGCGGCCGGCAGGTCCCGGGGGAGCATGCCGCGCTGGAGGGCGACGGCATCACTTCCGACGAAATGGCCGGGCGGGCCCGGCCCCGGCCCGCCCGGTGTCCTGGCCGTACGTGCCGTCAGCGGACCTCGGAGTCGATGCCGGTGATCACCGCGGGCCCGAGCGGTGCCGCCCGCTCGTCCAGCCCCGCCTGCTGGAGCGCGGAGTCCGCGAGCCTGCGGGCCTCCTCCTCTGCGTTCCGGCCGGTGTCCGCGTCCACGGTCAGGCGCAGGGTGAAGGTGTTGTCGTCGTTGACGCTGAGCGCGTCCAGGTCCTCCGCGCTGCCCATGTGCGTGCCGTGCGGATCGGCGGGCCGGAGCGCCTGGGCCAGCCGGGTGCGGGTGTCGGCCTCGATCCCGGTGGTGAAGGTGCCAGGGACGCTGATCACGTAGGTCGTCATGAGACGGTCCTTTCCTCGGGCGTACGCCCGTCTACCCCGATTCGCGGACTTCGCACAGCGGGCGGCGGGACGCGCCACCCCGGGTACCGCCGGCGTCGCCCGGACGGTGGACGTGCCCATGTCGGCTCCGGGGCCCGGTGCGGCGGGGTGGGAGATTACGGCCGCGGCCCCTCGGACCGCCTCTCCCCCGCCCCGCTCGACGCAGGACTCGCCCGTGTCAGGAAGGCCACGCCCATGCCCAGGAGGCGCGCGGCGCCCGCAACGGGACGAGGAAGCCGCTCGTCGTCTACCCGAGGAAGAAGTGCCGGGGGGCGGCGCTGCGGCTCGCCCCCGGCCGGTCGGCGCCCGCGAACGCCCGCTTCGCCAGCGTGGTGTTCAACCCGCGCTGACCGTTCCGCACACTCCCCGGGGAGGCGTGGGCCCCTCAGATCCAGCCGTCGAGCGCGCCCATGAAGCCGTCGAAGTCGTCACGGTAGACGCAGTGCCCGGCTCCCTCGACCGTCCGGACCTCGAAGCCCCGCCGCACCAGCTCCTCGTCCAGGCCCGGCCGCAGGAGGTCGCCGGCGCCGGCCAGGACCACCAGGGAGGGCACCACCGGGCGCGCCGGTGTCCGGCTGACCGCGTAGATGCCCGGCAGGACCCGGGCCGAGGCGGGGTCCCAGTCGGCGAGCGTGGCCATTTCCACGTCCACGTCGGCTTCGTCCCAGCGCGGATTGAGGCTCTTGACCATCGCGCGGTTCGCGGACTTGAAGACGGCGAAGTACGCGGACGCCTCGACCACCCTGGGCCGTATGTCCCAGGCGGGATCGCAGTAGACGGCCCGGGCGGGCACCAGCCGTTCGACGGCGCCGGCCAGGGCCAAGGCCCCGAGCGAGTGGCCGATCACCAGTTCCGGCCGCTCGGGCAGGGTGTCGACGAGGTCGCCCGCCCAGGCCTCGGGGCTGTACTCGCCCCGGCCGCTCGCGCCGTGCCCGCGCAGGTCCACGCCGACGACCCGGTATCCCTTGCCGGCGAGGACCGGTGCGACCCGGTGCCAGGTGCGGTGGTCGGACATGATTCCGTGCACGAGGACGGCGATCCGGTCGCCGGTACCCCACTCGTGCGTGTGCAGCCTCATCGGCGCCGCCTCCCCGTCGTCCTCCGGCCGATCATGTCATCACGGCGCGTGCCGGATCCGCGCCACACCGGTGGCCGGCCGGCGTCCCTCGTCCCGCGCGTGACGCGGGAATCCGGGTGGCGCGGGCCCGTGTCCGCACGTCGGCGTACCGGCACGTCCGGCCCGGGGCATCCGGACGGCGGCCACCGGCCGCCCGGTGGCTTTCACCCACTCGCCCCGGCCCCGGGCGATCCGGCGCATGCCGGAGTACGCCACGGCGCGGGGCCTGACCGCGCGACGGCCGGCACGGCGGCTCGGGCCCTGCCCTGCGCCCCGGCCGAGCCCGCCGGGGCACGCCGAACCGCCGGCGCGGACGGACCCGGCTTCGACCGGCCCGGTCCCGGCCGGAGTGCGGCGGCCGCGCTCAGGCGGTCATCACACTGGTCGAATCGCTCTGACCCGAACGTTCCGCCTCGTCCTGGACGAGCATCGACAGGAGCGACGCCACCGTCAGGCCGATTCCGGCTTCGGCCGGATGCCGCAGGGTCTTGCTGGGATCGATCCGGTAGGTGTTGCCTCGCCCCTCCCGGGTGTGAGACAGGTAACCATCCTGCTCCAGATCCGCGATGATCTTCTGCACAGCGCGCTCGGTGAGCCGACAGCGCGCGGCGATGTCGCGTATGCGCGCGTGTGGGTTGTCCGCGATGGCCGCAAGTACGCGGGCATGGTTCGTGAGGAAGGTCCACCCGCTGTGCGACTCAGGCACTCCATCCATGCCCCGAGTCTACCGACAAAACTTTCATGCACCCAAAAACACGTATTGCCATTCGTGTATTAGTTGACGTACATCAGGGTGAGGGGGCAACGTTGAGTCCAGTCCCTGCGCACACAGGCGGGAGCAAGCCATGTACAACAGCATCCACCGGCCCCGGCTCGCGGGCGGGGCCGATCTGCCCCGCCCGCGAAGCCGGCAGGCCCCGGACGCGACCCTGCCGACCGGCCTGGCCACCGCCTCCTGCACGCCGATCGGGGACCGGGTCCGCGTCCGGATCCTGGGTGAGCTGGACTGCGACTCCGCGAGCCGGCTCCGCCCCGGCTTGTACGAAGCGCTCGCCACGTCGAAGCGCGGCCTCGACCTGGACCTGGGCGGGCTCGGCTTCTGCGACTGCGCCGGCCTGGGCGTCCTGATGGAGCTGCGGCAGCGGGCCGGCAGCCAGGGCAAGACGGTCGTCATCCGTGTCGGCAGCCCCATGCTCGACAGGCTGCTCGGCCTCCTCGGAGCGCAGGAGCTGTTCACGCCGCCGGACCCGCCGCACATCGAACTGCGCCACCCCGGCCCGGCCACCACCCCCTCGCCGAAACCGGAACCGTCACCGGGCACCATGTCCGCCCAGGGCCACGCGGACGGGATCGGATGCCGCCAGACCCCGCGGTGCTGAGACCAGGTCCCGGGGGAACCGCTCACACGGCCGCGCCGGCGGCTCACAGCGGGGAGTGCGCCACCGCCGTCACATAGGCGCCGAACAGCAGGGAGACCAGGGCGAGGGCGCCGTAGACGACCATCGCCGCCGGCGGACGCAGCCACCACGTACGGGCGAGTGCGCGGGCCACCGGCACGAGCAGCGGGAAGGCCGGCAGCAGGAACCGCGGCTTGGAGGAGAAGGAGCCGGAACCGCCGACCGCGAGCAGGACCAGGACGCCGGAGAAGGCGACCAGGGCCAGTGGGGGGCGGTCCAGGCAGAGCAGGGCGAACAGCAGGACGCCCGCCACGACGACCAGGAGGGCCGCCGGGTACACGACGGCCCCGCCGTGCAGGAGCAGGGACTTGAGGAAGCGCAGCGAGCCGGCGCCGAAGTCGAAGCGGGAGTCCCAGGCGCGCTGGACCGTGAAGTAGCCGCCGAGGAGGTCTCCCGTACGGCTCCCCACCCACAGCACGTAGGCCGGCCAGCCCACCGGGGCCAGCAGCGCCCCGGCCCACAGCCGCGCCGGGGCCCGGCCGCGCTGCCGCAGCACCTGCTGCCCGGCGGCCAGGACGACGGCCACCGCCACCGCGAATCCGCTGGGCCGCGCCAGACCCGCCAGCGCGGCCAGGGTTCCGGCCCACAGCCAGCGGCCCCTGAGCACGCAGTACAGCGCCCACGCGGCGAGCGCGGCGAACAGCGACTCCGTGTAGGCGATGGTCAGCTCGACGGCGTGCGGCAGGGCGGCCCACAGGGCGACCAGGGTGGTGGCGACACCCCTGCCGTACAGGTGGTGGCCGACGAGGTAGACGCCGTACGCGGCCACGACCGCGGCCGTCCAGGCGATGAGCAGGGCGGACCGGCCCGGGGTGAGCGGCAGGACGGTGGTCAGCGCTCGGATGAGCGCCGGATACAGGGGGAAGAACGCCCAGTCGGTCTGGACGGCGCCCTCCGGGGAGATCCAGACGAGGCGGCCGTAGCCGTGGCCGGCGATGTGCAGGTACCAGCGGGAGTCCCAGGAGTGGGCCAGGTTCCTGACCAGCGGGTGTCCCCGGAGTGCGTTCGCGAGGATCACCGTGAGGATCCCGGCGAGCCGGACGGCCGCGAACAGGACGAGCGCCGGCAGGACGCCCTGCGGCCGGCCGGGTCCGGCCGGCCGGGGCGGCCGGAGGCGCCCGAGGGGCCCGGAGGGCGCCGTCGGCTCGGGCCGGGGGACGGAGGAGGTGCTCACGGCGTCGACCTTGGGCACACCGGTGGGGAGGTGCAACGCGCGACCCGGGTTTCCGCCGCCCCGCCCCCGGTTTTCACGCGTCCGGACGCGTCTCAGACACCGCTCACCCCCTCAAAAGGGCCCCTCAAAGGGTGTGGTTATCATATGAGCGCTGCCTAGCTCGAAAGATGGATCTGTGACTGTCAACGACGACTCGTTCACCAACTGGAAGATCCGCGAGGAGATCGCGGAGTCGATGATCCCGCTCATCGGGAAGCTGCACCGCGAACGGGACGTGACGGTCCTGCTGCACAGCCGCTCCCTGGTGAACAAGTCGGTGGTCAGCATCCTGAAGACGCACCGCTTCGCCCGGCAGATCGCCGGCGCCGAGCTGTCGGTCACCGAGACCATGCCGTTCCTCCAGGCCCTGACGGCCCTCGACCTCGGTCCGTCGCAGATCGACCTCGGCATGCTGGCCACCACCTACCAGACCGACGAGCGCGGCCTGAGCGTGGCGGAGTTCACCGCGGAGGCGGTTGCCGGAGCCACCGGCGCGAACAAGATCGAGCGCCGTGAGCCGCGCGACGTCGTGCTGTACGGCTTCGGCCGCATCGGCCGGCTCGTCGCCCGCCTGCTCATCGAGAAGGCCGGCTCGGGCAACGGCCTCAGGCTGCGGGCCATCGTCGTGCGCGGCGGCGGCGGCCGGGCCGCCGAAGACCTCGTCAAACGCGCCTCGCTGCTGCGCCGCGACTCCATCCACGGCCAGTTCCAGGGCACCATCACCGTGGACGAGGACAGCAGCACGATCGTCGCCAACGGCAACGCCGTCAAGGTGATCTACGCCGACGACCCGTCGCACGTGGACTACACCGAGTACGGCATCCGGGACGCCATCCTCATCGACAACACCGGCAAGTGGCGCGACCGCGAGGGCCTGTCGAAGCACCTGCGCCCCGGCATCGAGAAGGTCGTGCTGACCGCGCCGGGCAAGGGCGACGTCCCCAACATCGTGCACGGCGTCAACCACGACACCATCAAGCCGGACGAGCAGATCCTGTCCTGCGCCTCCTGCACCACCAACGCGATCGTCCCGCCGCTGAAGGCGATGGACGACGAGTACGGCGTGCTGCGCGGCCACGTGGAGACCGTCCACTCGTTCACCAACGACCAGAACCTGCTGGACAACTACCACAAGTCCGAGCGCCGGGGCCGCTCCGCGCCGCTCAACATGGTCATCACCGAGACCGGCGCCGCCTCCGCCGTCGCCAAGGCGCTGCCCGGCCTCAAGGCCAAGATCAGCGGCAGCTCGATCCGCGTCCCGGTGCCGGACGTGTCGATCGCGATCCTCAACCTCCAGCTGGCCCGCGAGACCACCCGCGAGGAGGTCCACGACTACCTGCGCGAGGTGTCGCTGACCTCGCCGCTGAAGCGCCAGATCGACTTCATCACGGCGCCCGACGCGGTCTCCAGCGACTTCATCGGCTCGCGCCACGCCTCGATCGTGGACGCCGGCGCGCTGAAGGTGGACGGGGACAACGCGATCCTCTACCTCTGGTACGACAACGAGTTCGGCTACTCCTGCCAGGTCGTCCGCGTCGTCCAGCACGTGTCGGGCGTGGAGTACCCGACGTACCCCGCGCCGGCGGTCTGATCCCCGGGCCCTGGTGACGCGTACGGCCGCCGGCCGGGACCCCGGCCGGCGGCCGCTCCACCGGGCGGGTGCGCTCAGGCCGGGACGGGCCCGCCGCACGCGCCCGCGGCGCACGCCGTGAGCCACTGGTCGAAGTCGCCGTCGTAGCGGGTGCCGATGCCGTCGTGGTAGACGGCGTGCCCGCCGGCGTAGTCACCGACGCGGAAGCGGGCGAGCATGCGCCGGACGTCGTCGGGGTGCCGCTCGACCATGTAGCGCACGGCGAGGTAGCCCCACGGGTAGGTGCGGGTCACGTCGCTGTTGTCGTAGGTGCTGTCGAACAGGGTGCTCAGCCGGTACGTGTGCCGGCCGGCCTCCTGGACCGCCTGGTCGTCGGCGAGACCGCGGTAGCCGTAGGAGACGTACTCGGCGATGCCCTCGATCCACCACACGTCCGGTACGGAGATCTGCCGCGCGAAGTCGCCCCGCATGTCGTCGCGGGCGTCCAGGAAGTGCGTGTACTCGTGGTTGAGGTTCCAGATCCGGGCCGGGAAGCCGTCGTCGTGGTCCTTCTGGTACATGACCGACACCGGCTGGTTGGCCGGGTCCGCCGGGTCGCCGCCCAGCGTCATGCCGCCGTTGTCGGTGCTGATGCCGTACATCGCGCCGGCGTACGTCTGGTAGTCGGCGCGGCTCGCGAACACCACGAGCCGGACCGTGGAGGCGTACTGGCCGGGTATCGCGCCGTCGGCCCCCACGACCGAGCGGAACCAGGCGTCCTGGCGGAGCACGCTGGCGCAGGCGGCGTCGAGGTCGGCGGCGGTGAGCGCCTGGGCGCGGAGGGTGACATCGGCGTCGCAGTGCCGGGTGACGGGCAGAACGGCCTTGTCCAGTTTCTCCGGCAGGCCGCAGACGTCGTAGTAGTCGCAGTCGGCCGAGTCGTAGTGGTCCGCCTGGGTGGCTACGGCCACCCAGAGCGCGGCCGTCGGGCCGGTGACCGCCGTCCGGTCCAGCAGGTCCTTGGCCAACGGGCGTACGCTGTCCCGCAGTCCGGGGTGCTCGGTGTAACGGGCGAGGTTCATCCCGGCGTTGGAGTCCAGGTAGGCCAGATCGGTGCCGAGCCGGCCGGTGTTGGCCAGCGCGAAGTCGTGCAGGGTGCCGGCGATCCGCGGGTCGTCCTCGACCGCCCGCACGTACGCCGGGTTCCAGTTGCCGCGCCACAGCGGGGTGTAGACGTCGTTGACGGCCCTGACCATGCTGCCGACCGCGTCGTAGGAGCTGTCGTAATCGTTCAGCAGCCGCCGGTAGACGTCCAGGTAGCGGCCTTGCCGGTCGGCGCTGTCGGTCAGGATGACGGTCTCGCCGAGGATGTCGCCGTTGGCCGCCGTGACGTCACGCGAGTGGGCGCGGGCGAAGAAGGTGTCCATGCCGCTCGTGACGGCGGTGGTGAGGCGGGAGGTGTACGGGCCCACGTCCCCGGGGTGGTTGAACTGCGCGTAGTAGCCGGCGCGCAGGAAGAGGACCAGTTGCAGCAGGCCGCCGGAGTTGTCGCCCCGGTACCGCCCGGCGGTGCGGGTGAACGCCCGGGCGACGCTCAGCATCTGGGCCTGGCGGAAGACGGCGCGCGCGTCGGTGCCGGTGACCGCGAAGAGCGTGTCGACGCAGTCCGGGGTCGCGGCCCTGACGTAGGAGACGAGGGCGGAGCCGGTACGGCTGCCGAAGTCGGCCGGGGCGCAGGAGGCCGCCGTCGCCGTACGCGGCCCTGTGCTCTGCGCGAACGCGGGCTGCCGAGGCGGGAGTTGGGCCGGGCTGAGCCTCCTGGCCTGGGTCGCGGGGTACTCGGTCGCGACGGTGGACGCGGCGGCGGGCGACGGCACGGGCAGGTGCGCCCGGGGTGCGGTGGCCGGGGCGGTGTGCGGGCGGGGCGCGGCGAATGCCGGCGTGGACAGCAGGCCGGCCAGGGTGACGCAGACGGCGGCGGCGCCGGCGATGCGGCCGGCCGTGCCCCTCGGCACGCGTCCGGGCAGCGCGAAGCGATAGCGCATCGGGATTCCTCCACGAAGGGATGCGCCTCTGTGGGGTGCGAGGCGTGTGAGGGACTGTCTCAGCGCGCCGCACCCGCCAACAATGGCGTGTGACATAGCACATGGCACCGAGCGCTCATAACATCGCGGCGCACCCGTGACCCGCCGCTACGTCCCGGTGGCGCTCCAGGTGCGCGAGGCCCAGGTGCGCAGGTGTGGGGCCTGGACGACGAGGTCGCGGTACGCGTCCGTGGCGGACCGGAACACCGTCTCCACGACGTCGTCGGTGACGGTGGCCGGCCGCCAGGCCAGCACATAGCGGCACCACAGCGGGGAGCCCACCAGCGGCTTGACCGTGACGTGCGGGATCGGCCGCAGCGTCGGCTGCACCAGGGACACCCCGAGACCATCGGCGATCATGCTCTGCAGCTGGGTCTGGTCACCGAGCCACTCGTGGACGGTCATCGGGGTGAACCCGGCCGCGGCGCAGGCGTCGTAGAACACCCCCGGCCAGCCGGCCCCGTCGTCCGGGGTCACGAACCAGGCGTCCTCGGCGAGGTCGGCGAGCTGGACCTGGGCGCTCTGCCGGAGCCGGTGCCGGGCGGGCAGGGCGACGAAGGTGGGCTCGGTGACGATGCCGCGGTGCCGGACGGCGGCCGAGTGCCGCAGCTCCATGCCCGGGTAGTCGGCGGCGATGGCCGCGTCCACCGCGCCCTCCTCCAGCAGCTCGACGATCCGCGAGGACGCGTAGACGCTGGTGACCGAGAGGGAGAGCTCCGGCAGCCGCGCACGGACCCGGGAGACCGTGCCGGACAGCATGGGCGAGTTCGTCGCGGCCACGCGCAGGGGGCGGCGGGGGCGGTCGGCGGGCGGACGGTGCCCGATCGCGGCGGCCCGCGCGAGGACGTCCCGGGCCTGCTCGACGACCTCGGCGCCGTACCGGGTCGGCCGGACCCCGCCGGGACCGCGCTCGAAGAGCGGCTCGCCGAGGTGGCGTTCGATGCGCCGCAGCTGGGTGCTGACGGCCGGCTGCGAGTAGCCCAGCAGCGCGGCGGCACGGCCCACGCTGCCCGCGTCGGCGATCGCGCACAGCACCCGCAGGTGCCGCAGCTCCAGCTCCATCGCTCCACTCCCCGCCGGTTCCCGGTGCGCCCGCGCACCGGCCGCCGATCACTCCGGTCCGCCCCAGCCGTCGCCGGCCGCGCTCACGACCGGCGGACCGCAGCGTTCCATTGTGCCCTCCCGGACACAAGCCGCAGATCCGCCGGCACGGACGCCTGCCGGCGGCCGCCGCGCCGCGAGGCGGCCCACTCCTCGGACGCCCGGCGTCCGGGCCCCGGCCGCACCTCGACGTCCGCGCCGGCAGGAGCCCGAGCCGGCGGACATCCCGCCGGCAGGCGCCCGTGCCGGAACGCCGACTCGGCGCGGCGGAGATTCCGCGGGCAGCGGCAGCCCTGCACCGGCTCCCGCCGGACGAGAGCGAGCCTCCTCACCCTGGGCGCACCGCCTCAGTGCCGGCCCAGCACCTCCGCCGCCCGCATGAACCCGTCCGTGCCGTGGCCGAGGCCGATGACACGGCGGGCCAGCCCCTCCACGGACCGCATGACGCCCGCGTCGATGCCGTGGGACTCGGAGACGTCGATGACGTGGGCCATGGTGGAGGCGGCGGAGGTGACGGGGTTGATCTCGCCGGAGTAGGTGCCGCTGTCGGCGTCCTGCGCGAACTTCTCGAAGAGCGGCGGCAGGATCGCGGCGATGCCCCGGGCGAAGGGGGCCAGCTCCCCGGCGGTGACGCCCTCCGCGCGGGCGACGGCCACGGCGTGCGCGTACCCCGCCATCGCGGTCCAGAAGATGTCGAGCAGCGCGATGTCGTAGGTGGCGGCGCGCCCGATCTCCTCGCCCAGGTGGGTGTGCGTCCCGCCGAGCGCCTCCAGCACCGGCCGGTGCCGCTCGTAGAGGTCGCGCGGGCCGCTGTGCAGGAAGACGGCCTGCGGGGTGCCGATGCTGGGCGCCGGCGTCATGATCGCGCCGTCCAGGTAGCCGATGCCGTGGGCCGCCGCCCACTGCGCGGTGTCCCGGGCACGCTCCGGGGTGCCGGCGGTCAGGTTCACGACGGTACGGCCCTCCAGCGCGCGGGTGACGTCGGCAGGGCGCAGGACCGCGTCGGAGGCGTCATGGTTCATCACGCAGACGACGGTCAGCTCGGCGGCAAAGACCGCATCCGCTGCCGACCCGGCGGCGTTCGCCCCGCGCCCGGTCAGCTCCCGGTCCCTGCCCGGTGTGCGGTTCCAGACCGTGGTCGGCAGCCCGGCCGTCAGGAAGGCGCCCGCCAGCGCGCGGCCCATCGGGCCGAGACCGAGCACCGTGACGGCAGGAAGACCGGAAGGTGTGGACATGTTGCAGCTCCTTGGTCGGTAAGGAAGAACAAGAGACGCGACGGAAACGAAGAGGACGAGGATGACGCGCGGCCGTGCCCAGGACCCGAACGTCTGTGGAGTGACCACGGCGATCGCCGTGATCGACGGCAAGTGGAAGACGTCGCTGCTGTGGCTGCTGGAGTCGGGCCCGCACCGGCCCGCCGAACTGCGCCGCCGGCTGCCCGGGCTGAGCGAGAAGGTGCTGACCCAGGCGCTGCGCGAGATGACGGAGGACGGTCTGGTGCACCGGGAGGCGCACGACGTGCTGCCGCCGAAGACCGTGTACTCGCTGACCGGGTTCGGCCGCGATCTGGCGGCGGCGCTGGACCCGCTGGCCGAGTGGGGCCACCGGCGCCTGGAGCGGCTCCGCGAGCGCGAAGCGGCCTCCTGAGGTGCGCCGCGACATGCTGAGGCCGCTGCCGCTGTCGCCTCCCGTCCGTTCTCCGGCGGCCCCCGGCCTCGGGAAACAGCTTCTCCCGGACGGACGTGAGCTGCCAAGTACCCACAAATAAGTGGGCGTTCGGCACCGTGCCCGCTCCTGAGGGAGTTCCTGGCGGGCGGCCGAGTCGACCTAAATGACTATCCTGTTTGCCTAAAGGCTTTAGGAAGCTGCACAATGGCTTTCCGGCAGACGGGAGAGACAGTGATGGCGCGTGCGGGGCTGACCACCGAACGCCTGGTGCGGGCGGGCGCGGAGCTGGCCGACGAGGTCGGCTTCGACCAGGTGACGGTGTCCGCGGTGGCCCGGCGGTTCGACGTCAAGGTCGCGAGCCTGTACTCGCACCTGAGGAACTCGCAGGACCTCAAGACGCGGATCGCGCTGCTCGCCCTCGCGGAGCTGGCCGACCGAGCCGCCGAGGCCCTGGCCGGCCGGTCCGGCAAGGACGCACTCGGCGCCTTCGCGAACGTCTACCGCGACTACGCCCGCGCGCACCCCGGCCGCTACGCGGCGGCCCGGCACCCGCTGGACGCCGAGACGGCGGCCGGCAGCGCGGGCGTGCGGATCGCGCAGCTCACCCGGGCGGTCCTGCGCGGCTACGACCTGACCGAGCCGGACCAGACCCACGCGGTCCGCCTCCTCGGCAGCGTCTTCCACGGCTACGTCAGCCTGGAGGCGGCCGGCGGCTTCAGCCACAGCGCGCCGGACCCGCAGGAGTCCTGGACCCGGATCCTGGACGCCCTCGACTCCCTGCTGCGCGACTGGCCCGCCCAGCCCTGACCGCGCGGCTCCCCCACGGCGATCCCCCTCGAAACGCAGGCAGACACGATGCTCACCATCCCCCTCACCGCCGGCCTGATACGCGGTGCCCTCGAACTGGAGCGCACCGCGCGCGGCCTGCTGCCGCACCGGCTGCCCGCCCGGGCCCGCGCCCAGTGCGCCGACCCCCAGCTGGCCCTGGCGGAGTCCCAGCCCTCCGGCGTACGGCTGGCGCTGCGCACCCGCGCCACCACCGTGGAGCTGGACACCGTGCCGACCAAGCGGGTGTACGCCGGCGCACCGCCGCGCCCGGACGGCGTGTACGACCTGCTCGTCGACGGACGGCCGGCCGGCAGCGCCTCCCTCACCGAGGGCGACACCCTCACCATCGACCTGGGCACCGGCTCGGCCGAGCACCGGCCCGGCCCGGTGGGCACCGTGCGCTTCACGGGCCTGCCGGGCACCGTCAAGGACGTGGAGATCTGGCTGCCGCACAACGAGACGACGGAGCTGGTCGCGCTGCGCGCCGACGCCCCCGTCGAGCCCGTACCGGACCGGGGCCGCCGGGTGTGGCTGCACCACGGCAGCTCGATCAGCCACGGTTCGGACGCGGCGAGCCCCACCACCACCTGGCCGGCGCTCGCCGCGGCCCTGGGCGGGGTGGAGCTGGTCAACCTCGGGCTGGGCGGCAGCGCGCTGCTCGACCCGTTCACCGCGCGGGCGCTGCGCGACACGCCCGCCGATCTGATCAGCGTCAAACTGGGCATCAACCTGGTCAACACCGACCTGATGCGGCTGCGCGCCTTCGGCCCCGCCGTGCACGGCTTCCTCGACACCGTCCGCGAGGGGCACCCCCGCACCCCGCTGCTCGTCGTCTCGCCGGTGCTGTGCCCGCTGCACGAGGACACGCCCGGTCCCACCGTCATGGACCCGACCGCCCTCGGCGAGGGGCGCCTGCGGTACCGGGCCGCCGGCGATCCGGCCGAGCGGGCGGCCGGGAAGCTCACCCTGGAGGTCGTCCGGCAGGAGCTGGCCCGGATCGTGCGCGAACGGGCGGCCGGGGACCCGGCCCTGCACTACGCGGACGGCCGCGAGCTGTACGGGGAGGCCGACTTCGCCGAGCTGCCGCTGCCCGACGGCCTCCACCCGGACGCCGCCGGTCACCGCCGCATCGGCGAGCGGTTCGCGGCGCTGGCGTTCGCCGGGGACGGGCCCTTCGCGGACCGCGCCGCCTGACCGGCGGGGACCGGCGCCCCGGCGCGCGCCGGAAACCCCCTCACACCAGGTGCGCGAAGACCACCAGGTTGTCGGTGTAGTCCCGCACCGTGCGGTCGTAGTCCCCGGCGCAGGTGATGAGCCGGGCCTCGGGGCGCGACGCGTCCGCGTACACCCGTTCGCTGGGGAAGTCGTCCTTGGCGAAGGTCTCGGCGCTGTCCACGACGAACTGCGCCGTGCGCCCGTCGGCCCGCTGCACCGAGAAGCGGTCGCCGGGCTCCAGCCGGTCGAGGTCGGCGAAGACGGCCGGGGAGGTCACGGTGTCGACGTGTCCGGCGATGATCGCGGTGCCCGGCTCACCGGGCGCGGCCCCGTCGGCGTACCAGCCGACGAGATTGGTGTCGGCGGCGGGCGGCGGCTGCAACTGGCCCGAGTCGCCGAGCTCCAGCGTGGTGAAGGGGGCGTCCACGGAGATCTTCGGGATGCGCAGCCGGGTCGGTGCGGACCTCGGCAGCGTTTCGTCGGGCTGCCGCGAGTCGGCCGCGGGCGGGGCGTAGGTGCCCGTGGCCGGGTGCGCCTCCGGCTTGTCGTCCGGCTGCGGGTGACCGCCGAACATGTTGACGGCGAGGAAGACGGCCGCCACACCCCACAGCGTCAGCCGCCCGCCGTAGCCGGCGCGCTGCTCGTCCGCTGCCGGTCCTGACGGGGTCGGGGAAGAGGGATCTGCTGCCATCGGACACCACCTCACTCGGGCACGGCAGCACGGGGATCAGGGCGGGGAAGACGGCGCCGGGACCGGCGTCCGGGGCGGGGGCGCAGGGGGCGCGGGCCGCCGGCGCGGGGGCGCGCCGGCGGCGTCCGCAGCCCCTGGGACGTACGGCCCGTCAGGACGCCGGCTGGGCGGCCTTCCTGCGGCGCAGCGCCAAGGCACCGGTGGCGCCTACGGCCAGGACGGCGAGACCGCCCGCGGTGACACCGGGCGCGGCGAGCGCGCCGCCACCGGTGTGCATGCCACCGCGCGGCTTGTCGTGGTCGTCACCCCAGTCGCCCTTGTCACCCTTGTCGCCCCGGTCGCCCTTCTCGCCCTTCTCACCGCGGTCGCCCTTGTCGCCCTTCTCGCTCCCGCCCTCGTCCTTGTCGCGGTAGCTCTCGGGGTCGAACCGGCTGTCGCCGCCCGAACTCCAGCCCTCGCTGCGCAGCGTGGCGAGAGCTCCGCCACCCGTGTGCATTCCGCCGCGCGGCCGGTCGTGTTCCCCGCCGCCGCCGCGCTTGTTGCCGTACTCCTTGTCCTGGTCGCCGCCGGATCCCTTGTCCTGGTCGCCGTCGGATCCCTCGTCCTCGTCGGAGCCGTTGTCCTGCTCCTTGCTGTACGAGGAGCCGTCCCGGCCGCCGCTGTCGTGCCCGGCCGCCACGGCGAACGCGGCGCCGGGTGCGGCGAAGGATAGGGCGGCGGCGGCAGCCGCCGTTGCCACGAGCATGCGGGCAGAGCGCATAGTGATGTCCTTCCGCCGTGACCGGGCAGCGGATACCTCATCAGCTGGATGGACCCGGCCCCGACATGAACCACCGTCAGTGAGGCCCCTGACTCCCACCATCCGAGCCGCCCAGCCGGGTCACCACGCCACCCGTCTGCCCCAGCGCACCGGCTCCGGGGCCCCTCGTCCGGCTCAACCGCCGACGCGGCCGTACGCCCGAAGGAGGCAGCCCATGCCCAGGAACACCCGCCGCGGGCGACGGGGCCTGCGGCCGGCCGCCGGGCGGGCCGGTGCCCTGCTCGCCGTCACCGCCCTCACCGCCCTCACCGCCGGCGCCCCTCCCGCCCGCGCCGGGGCGGAGACGGTGACGGAGTATCCGGTGACCACGGCGGCCGGTGCCGAGCCCGTCGGCATCACCGCCGGTCCGGACGGCGCGCTGTGGTTCGCGGAGCACGGCGCCGGGCGGATCGGGCGGATGGCGGCCGACGGCACGGTCACCGACGTCCCGACCTCCGGCCCGGACACCGGTCCGTCGGAAATCGTCCGAGGTCCGGACCGGGCCCTGTGGTTCACCGAGACGACCGCCGGGCGGATCGGCCGCGTCACTCCCGCCGGGCCGCTCACCGAGTTCCCGCTGCCGGCGGCCGGCAGCGGCCCGGACGGGATCGCGCCGGGCCCGGACGGGGCGCTGTGGTTCACCGAGGCGGCCGGGAACCGGATCGGCCGCATCACGACCGCGGGCCGGATCACCGAGTACCCGGTGCCCACCCCGGACGCCTCCCCCCACTCCATCGCGGCGGGCGGCGACGGCGCGCTGTGGTTCACCGAACTGAGCGGCGGCAAGGTCGGGCGGATCACGCCCGCCGGGCGGCTCACGGAGTTCCCGCTGCCCGGCGGGGCCTCCGGCTTCCCCGGTGGCATCGTCGCCGGGCCGGGCGGCATGTGGCTCACCGCGTCCGGCGGGCGTGCGGTGCTCCGCGTCGACTACTCCGGGCACGTCACCCGGTTTCCGCTGCCCGGTGCGGACAGCCTGCCCGGCGGCATCGCGCGCGGGCCCGACGGCCAGGTCTGGTACGCCGACCAGGCCGGCCGCGTCGGCCGGATCACCGCGACCGGCGCCGTCACCACCTTCCCGGTGCCGGACGGCGGCGAGAAGGTGCCGTTGCGGGTGACGGCCGGGCCCGGCGGAACCGTGTGGTTCACGGAACTGCTCGGCAACGCCGTCGGCCGGATCCGGGTCCCCGCCCGGTGAGCCCTCGTGACGGCCCTCCTCCGCCTGCCTCCGCCCTCTTGTTATGACGACTGTCATAACGCAGGCTGGTGCCGACAGCACGTCGTGGCCGACGCGGTGGGAGGAAGCAATGGCGGACGGGATGGCACGGGCCCTGTGGGAGCGGTACGAGCCGGTGCACGGCCTCGTGTACTTCGCACCGGAGGCGCGCCGGGCCGCCGACGACCTGGGACTGCGCGGGTTCTGGATGGGCTACTTCGCGCTGCGCGCCGCCCCGCTCGGCACCGTGTCCCCGGCCGTGGTGACGAGCTGCTTCTACGTCTTCCATCCGGCCCGGGTCGCGCGGGCGCTGCCGGACGCCTGGTCGTACGCCACGCCGGCGGAGGCGCTGACGGCCCGGCTGGAGGCGATGGACGCGGCGATGACCCGCCTGTTCGGGGCGGACACCGTCGCTTCCGCCGCGTTCGCGGAGGCCGCGGACCTCGCCTGGGAGGCCGCCGCGGGCGCGGACACCGCGGGCCGGGTGCTCGGCGCCGCCAACCAGGCGCTGGAACGGCCGCGGAAGCCGGCCGCCCGCCTGTGGCAGGCCCTGACGACCCTGCGCGAGCAGCGAGGCGACTCCCATGTGGCGGTGCTGGTCGGCCTGGGCCTCGGACCGGTGGAGGCCATGGTGCTCAAGGCGGCGGCCGGCGAGTCCGACGGGGCCTTGCTGCGCGAGACCCGGAAGTGGCCGCGGGACGAGTGGGCGGCGGCCGTGGCCCGGCTGCGCGCGGACGGCCGGCTCACGGCGGACGGCACGCCGACGCCGGCGGGCGAGGCCCTGCGGGCGGAGGCCGAGGCGCTGACCGACGCGGCGGCCGGGCAACCGTGGACCGCGCTGGGCACCGAGCGGACGGGGCGGCTGGCCGCGCTGCTGGAGCCGCTGGCCCGCACGGTCGACGGGTCGGGCCTGCTGCCGCCCGGGAACCCGGTGGGGCTGACCCGGGTGACGTACCCCGTCGGCGGCTGAGGGCGCCGGGCCGGGGACGTGCCCGGCGGGGCGGCGGGTGCGAGGGCCGGCAGCGCCGGGGGGACGCGGGCGGGGGTACGGCGCCGGCGCCCAGGGCCCCGGTGCGGTGACGCGGCGCCCCCCGCACCAGACGTACCGGTCAGCGCGAGCATCCACCGTATGCGTTCCCTGGTGCGGTCAGCGCCAGGCGGGCGCCGGTGCGGGCCGTGCGGTAGACCGCGATCAGGCAGGTGAGCCCGGTGGAGTCCGGGAAGCCGACGCCGGACAGGTCGACGAGCACGCTGGCCGG
Organism: Streptomyces sp. NPDC047841; assembly: GCF_040704085.1. Lineage (NCBI taxonomy): Bacteria > Bacillati > Actinomycetota > Actinomycetes > Kitasatosporales > Streptomycetaceae > Streptomyces > Streptomyces sp. NPDC047841. The sequence goes on along the minus strand of NZ_JBEYRP010000019.1, from coordinate 3,489 downwards.
TGAGCACCAGGGGCCACAGGGCGTCGGCGGGGTGCGCGGCGGTGTACAGGTCGAGGGCGTCCGCGACCGCGACGAGGTGACGGCGGGCGGGGCCGGTACGGGCAGCGACCGCCCGGCTTCGGCCGAGAACAGCCGTACCACCGCGTGAATCGCCTGGTGAGCGGCCTCGACGGGGGTCGTACGCTGGGGCCGTGGTCAACCGAGACGAGGATCCAGGACAGGTGGCGGCCCGGCTGACCGGGCGCCCGGTCAGCGGGGCCCGGCGGTCTTCGGGCTCGCCCGCCGAAGTGCTGCTGGACGGCGGGACACCGGTGATGGTCAAGCGGGGCGACGGCCCCGGGGCGGTGCGCGCCGAGGTCGCGGGGCTGCGCTGGCTGGCCGCGGCGGACGCGGTCCGGGTACCGGCGGTGCTCGGGCACGACGAGCACTGGATGGTGACCGAGCGAGTTCCCACCGGCTCCCCGGACCCCGCGGCGGCACTGCGTTTCGGCCAGGCCCTGGCCGCGCTGCACGCGGCCGGCGCACCCCGCTTCGGGGCACCGCCGCCCGGCGGGCCCGAGGACGCCTTCATCGGCCTCGCCCCCATGCGCAACGCGCCGGGCACCGACTGGCCCCGCTGGTACGCCGAGCACCGCGTGCTGCCGTACGTGCGCGGCGCGGTCGACCGGGGCACGCTGCGGCCGGGCGAGGCGGCGGTGTTCGAACAGCTCTGCGCGCGGCTGCCCGAGCTAGCGGGGCCGGCCGAGCCGCCCGCACGGCTGCACGGCGACCTGTGGAACGGCAACGTGCTGTGGGGCGCGGACGGCGAGGTCCGGCTGATCGACCCGGCCGCGCACGGCGGACACCGGGAGACCGACCTGGCGATGCTCCTGCTGTTCGGCTGCCCCCAGCTCGACCGCGTCCTCGACGGCTACCGGCAAGCGGCGCCCCTGGCCGACGGCTGGCGGGACCGGGTGGGGCTGCACCAGCTCTTCCCGCTGCTGGTGCACGCGGTGCTGTTCGGGCGGGGATACGCCGAACAGGCGCTGGCGGCGGCACGGGACGCGCTCGCGCGATGACCCCGAAGGAATGCCTCCGAAGCGTGCTCACGCACCGTGAGGAAACCAATCACCCGTTCGACTCGTATAAGGACGTGAAGGCCGAATCAGGGAGAGACCATGCAACCGTTCACGCTCAACTACGCGCGGCCCACAGTGCAGTTGGACGTCACCGCTCCGTATGCGTACGACTCCGGACTGCAGTTGAACGTCCTCCCGGACGGGCGGATCGCCGCCACCGACCACGCGACCCTCAGAGCACTCGGGACCACGACCTCGACCGCCGGTTCCAAGACGCACTTCGACGACTGACCCGCGGGCTTCCACAGATGACCGTGCTCATCCTGACCAGTGAAGAGGACGTGACGGCGGACATGGTGGTCCTCCGGCTGGGCGAGGCGGGCGTGCCCGTCGTCCGGCTCGACCCCGCCGATCTCACCAACGGGGTGGCGCTGTCGGGCGAGTACGTGCGGGGCGCCTGCCGGGGGCATCTGTCCGTCGGCGGGCGCCTGGTGAGCATCAACGGTCTGCGCTCCGTCTGGGTGCGCAGACCGGGCGACCCGGCCGCCCGCGCCGCCCAGCCGTCGGCCTGGCTGACCGAGGAGTCCTCGCAGGCGCTGTACGGCATGCTGCGCGGCACCGACGCCCGCTGGATGAACCACCCGGACGCCGCGCGCCGGGCCCGGCACAAGCCCTGGCAGCTGCGCCTGGCCCAGCGCAGCGGCCTCGCGGTGCCGGCCACGCTCATCACGACGTTCCCGCAGGCAGCCCGGGAGTTCGCGGAGCGCTTCCCGGACCTGGTGGTCAAGCCGGTCTCCGGAGCGCACCCGCAGGAGCCGCCCCGGGCGGTGCCGACCAGCAGGGTCGCGCCGGACGCCGACTTCACGGCGGTCGCCTTCGGCCCGACCCTGCTGCAACGGCGGATCGCCAAGCGGGCCGACATCCGGCTCACCGTCGTCGGCGGCACGCTGCTGGCCGCGCGCAAGCCCGCCGACCCGGACGCCCACCCGGACGACGTGGACGTCCGCTTCGCCCCGTCGGTCTCCCCCTGGCTGCCCGCGGACGTGCCGCCGCGCGTCGCCGAGGGCGTGCGGCGCTACATGGCGGGCGCGGAACTGGCCTACGGGGCATTCGACTTCGCGGAGGACGCCGACGGGATCTGGTGGTTCCTGGAGTGCAACCAGTCGGGCCAGTTCGGCTTCGTGGAGATGGACACCGGTCAGCCGATCGCCGCGGCCATCGCCCGGTGGCTGGCGGACGAGGGCGGTGCCGGCCGCGGGTGCGCGGACGGCGACCGCAGCGCGGCATCGTGAGGGTGCCGGCATCGGCTCGGAGAAAGGAACGCGACATGCGCATCGGACTGCTGGGAACGGGCCCGTGGGCCAAGGCGGCGTACGCCCCCGCCCTCGCCGGGCACACCGGCCTGGAGTTCGCCGGGGTGTGGGGGCGCCGGCCGGAGGCGGCCACGGAGCTCGCGGAGCAGTACGGCGTCGCCGCGTACGCCGACGTGGACGCGCTGCTGGCCGACGTGGACGCGGTCGCGGTGGCCCTGCCGCCGTCCGTGCAGGCCGAGTTGGCGGTGCGGGCGGCCCGGGCGGGCCGCCATCTGCTGCTGGACAAGCCGCTGGCGGTGACGGCCGCGCAGGGGCGGGCCGTCGTGGAGGCGGTGGAGAAGGCCGGGGTGGCGTCGGTGGTGTTCTTCACCGCGCGCTTCCAGAAGGAGCCGGAGGCCTGGATCGACGAACAGGCGGCCGTGGCGGGCTGGTTCACGGCGCGGGCGCAGTGGCTGGGGGCGGTGTTCACGAGCGACAGCCCGTTCGCGGCCTCGCCGTGGCGGCGGGAGAAGGGCGCGCTGTGGGATGTCGGCCCGCACGCCCTGTCGGTGCTGCTCCCGGTCCTCGGCGACGTACGGCAGGTCGTGGCGGCGGCGCACGGTCCGGCGGACACCGTGCACCTGGTGCTCGACCACTCCACCGGCGCGTCGAGCACCCTCACGCTGAGCCTGACGGCCCCGCCGGCGGCGGCCGGGGCCGACGTGGAACTGCGCGGCGAGGCGGGTGTGACGGTCCTGCCGGGGAGTTCCGAGGGAGCGGTCCCCGCGCTCGCCCGGGCCGCCGACGCGCTGGTGCGGGCGGCCCGCACGGGCCGCCCGCACGCCTGCGACGCCGCGTTCGGCCTCCGGGTCACCGAGATCCTGGCCACGGCGGAGGCACGGCTGGCGGACGGCGGGGAGTGACCGGCCCGGCGCCGGGGACGGGACCACCTTCGAGGCGCTGCCCGGCCGGCCGTTGCCCTGGCCGCGGTACGGGGCCGCGCCGTACGCGGTCGAGCCGGAGGCGGGGCCGTACGAGGTGGGGCCGCCGCCGCGGGCGACCTCCTCCTCGGCGGCGGAGGCGGCCTCCAGCTCCTTCTCCAGCTGCGGGATCTCGCCGTACAGCAGCTTGGCCGCGGT